>NZ_JBIIKX010000098.1:0-18614 GCF_044232965.1 Prosthecobacter sp. | reverse complement strand
AGTCTGGTCGATGCCGTAGAGCTTTTGGGTTGCGTCGGATTCGCCGGAGAGGTCGCAGAGCTCGGGGACGGCGGATTGCATGCGCCAGGCGAGTTCGTAGTTCGCGATGGCGGCTTCCACATGCGTGTCGTGCTGCGTGGTGGCGGCAAAGCGCTTGTCCATCGCGCTGATGAAGTCGAGGCGCTTGCGTTGCGTGGCGAATGGCTCCTGCGGGCGGATGTTTTTCACCGCTTCGGCTTCATCGACCTTGATGATGGAGGCTTGATGCTGGGCGGGAAGGTATCCGCTGCTGAACAAGCCGACGCCGCCATGCGGCACGCTGGCACCGCCACTTTGCAGCACGATGTAGCCCGGAAGATCACGCGACTCGGTGCCGAGGCCGTAGCTGGCCCACGCTCCGGCACTGGGGTAGCCGACGAAGGGAAAGCCGCTGTGCATGAAGAAATTGCCCTGCGCATGCTCGCTGAACTTCGCCGTCATGCTGCGTATCACGCACAGCTCGTCCGCCACCGTGGCCATGTGCGGAAAGAGGTCGCTCACTGGCATGCCGCACTGGCCGTGGCGCTTGTAGGCCCAATGCGCGGGTTGGACGGTGCCGTTGTTGTTGAACTGCGTCTTCTTCACCTCACCGGGCATCGGCTTGCCCGCGAATTTTTCGAGCAGCGGCTTCGGATCAAACGAGTCAATGTGCGACACGCCGCCGCTCATGTAGCAAAAGATCACGCTGCGTGCCTTCGGTGCAAAACGCTTCGCCCGATGAATTATCGGCGTCTCTGCTTGCATCAATCCCGCCAACGCCGCCATCCCAAAGCCCGTGGAGGCGCTGGTGAGCATTTGACGGCGTGAGAGCAAGGTATTCATCACGCGATGATGTCCCGCAGCACGTTGCCATGCACATCGGTGAGCCGCAGGTCGCGGCCACTGAAGCGGTAGGTGAGTTGTTCGTGGTCGATGCCCATTTGGTGGAGGACGGTAGCCCAGAGGTCATAGACGGTGCAGACGTTCTCGGTGGCGTTGTAGCCGAATTCATCGGTGGAGCCATAGACGTGGCCGCCTTTGATGCCGCCACCAGCCATCCATACGGTGAAGCCGTAGGGGTTGTGGTCACGGCCGTTGTTGCCTTGAGCGAAGGGCGTGCGGCCGAATTCGCCGGCCCAGACGAGCAGGGTACTGTCGAGCAGGCCGCGTGAGCGGAGGTCTTTGATGAGCGCGGCGATGGGTTGATCGATCTGGTTGGCCATCTTGCCGTGGCCTTCTTTGATCGCACCGTGATGATCCCATGGATTGGCTCCGTTGCCGCCGCCGAGGTTGTAGGCGAGCGTGCTGAGTTCAATGAAGCGCACGCCGCGTTCGACGAGTCGCCGGGCAAGTAGGCACTGGCGGGCGTAGGCGGCTTTTTTTGGCTCGGGATCATCGAGGCCGTAGAGTTTCTTCGTTGCTTCGGTCTCGCCGGAGATGTCACAGAGGTCGGGCACGGCGGATTGCATGCGCCAGGCCATCTCGTAGTTCGAAATGGCCGCCTCGACGTGCATGTCGTGCTGCGTGGTGCTGGCGAAGCGCTTGTCCATCGCGCCGATGAAGTCGAGTTGCTTGCGCTGCATGTCCTGCGGCTGACGTGGGCGGATATTCGTGACCGCTTCGGCTTCATCGGCCTTCACGACGCTGGCTTGATGCTGTGCGGGCAGAAAGCCATTGCTGAAAAGACCGACGCCGCCATGCGGTGTGGCCGCGCCGCCGCTTTGCAGCACGACATAGCCGGGGAGGTCACGTGACTCGGTGCCGAGGCCATAGCTCGTCCACGCTCCGGCGCTGGGATTACCAAGAAAGGGAAAGCCGGTGTGCATGAAGAAGTTTCCCTGCGCATGCTCGCTGAACTTCGCGGTCATGCTGCGGATCATGCAGAGGTCATCCGCCACGCCGCCGATCTGTGGAAAGAGATCGCTCACTTCAAGGCCCGATTGTCCGTAGCGTTTGAAGTCCCAGTGCGAGGGCTGAACGGTGCCGTTGTTGTTGAACTGCGTCTTCTTGACGGCTCCCGGCATCGGCTTGCCCTCGAACTTCTTGAGCATCGGCTTGTGATCGAACGAATCGACATGCGACACGCCACCGCTCATGTAGAGGAAGATCACGCTGCGTGCCTTCGGCGCGAAGCGCTTGGCTCGATTCACGAGCGCGGCTTGGGATTCTTCCTGCATGAGACCTGCCAAAGCGGCCATGCCGAAGCCGGTGGAAGCGCGGGAGAAGAGATGGCGACGATTCATGATATTCATTGCAGGTAGATGAACTCCTTCAGGTTAATGAGGCTCTGCGCGAGGCTTGCCCAAGCTTGAAGCACAGGATCAGTGCCAGCGGCGGTGCTGCGGGTGGATTCGAGAGTCTTGGTGAGGAGATCGCGTTGCGATTGAAGGCGCGTGAACTGAGTGCGCTGGTCATTCGATAGGGCGGCGAGGATGTCAGCTTCGGTGATGGTGGTGGATTCGATGCGGGCGGTCTTGGCGATGTCTTCGGGCGTCAAAGCGCGGTCGTAGAGGCGGGCGCGGAAGATGCGACCTGCGAGGCCTTTGTTGCCGGTAGGAGAGCCGTGGCGGCAGCCGAGGAGGATTTGGCTGGCTTCGGTTTCAAAGACGGCGGCGGGGGCTTTGCGGTAGGTGATGCCGTAGGGTTTGCCATCGCGGTAGCCGCTGATGGTGCCATCGGATTGATAGACGACGGCGATGTGCACAGGGCGTGTGGCGGCCTCGATTTCGGCGGTGCCTTCGAAGAGTTCGCTGCGCTCGAAGAAGTTGCTGCCTGCGACCCAGTGGGCGGGTGTTTTTTCGGCGAAGACGATGGAGTCGAAGAGGACGCCGTCCTTGCCCTGCATGGTGAGCACGCCACCGCCGCGCTGGGTGAGGTTGTCGAGCATGACCCAGGCTTCGAGGGTCTTGGCGGTGAGTTTTTTCGGCAACGATCCGGATTTGGCCATGGATTTGCCATCGAGAATGAGGGTCCCGTTTTCGATGCGGGCTGCGCCGACGAGTTCGAGGTTCATGCGCCCTTTGGTATCGCTCAAATCCTTGTCGAAGGTCCATTCAGCGAGGGCTTCAGGCAGGTCGGTGGACGCGGCGGGGAGTTTGCGCTCGGCTTGGAGCTTCGTGCGTGCGGGATCGAGAATCGCCGTGATCTGGCGGTTCAAAGCGGAGATTTTTTCTTCCTGCTTGGCGAGTTTGCGGGCTTGCTCGCTGCTTTCCTGCTGAAGAGTGGCGAGGTAGGCGAGGCTTTGCTTCACTTCGTCGTCGCTGGCATCGCGGGAGTAGGCTTGGCGGAACATTTGACGAACGCGAACTTCATCTTTGGCATCGGCGCTGCGTAAAGCCCAACTGCGTGACCAGTCGATGACTTTGCTGTCATTGAGAAGCGTAAGGGACTGCGCGGGGACGTTGGTGGTGTCGCGCTTGCCACGGGCACTGAAAGGGACGGGCAGGTCAAAGGTGGTGAGAAACGGATCGAGGGCGTTGCGGATGACTTTGACGTAGATGCTGCGTCGTGGATCGCCACTGCCGACGGATTCGCCATAGAGTGTGGTGTCGAGCTTGCCGGACAGAGTCACGATGGAATCGCGAATGGCCTCGGCTTCGAGGCGACGCATGCTCCAGTGGCTGAGGAGTTTGTTCTCCGGGTCTTTTTGCGTGCTGAGTTCCGAGGACTGAGCGCTTCTCTGAAATGCCTTCGACGACACCATGAGCTTCACCATCTCTTTGATGCTGCCGCCGCTGTCGATGAAACGCTGGGCGAGGAAATCGAGCAACTCAGGGTGCGTGGGCAGATCGCCGAGCTTGCCGAAATTATCGGTCGTGGCGACGATGCCGCGCCCGAAGATGTGATGCCAGAGACGGTTCACGATGACGCGGGCGGTGAGCGGGTTGTTTTTCATGTCTGCCATGCGCTCGGCGAGTTCGAGGCGACCGCTGCCGCTGGTGTTGAAGGGGGTGGGATCGAGCGCGTCGAGGAATCGGCGTGGGATGATTTCGGCGGGCTGTTTGTGGTCACCACGGACGAATAGCGCAGCATTTTTGGCATCGGCTTCGATCACGCCGGGAACGCGAGTTGGCGCGGGGAGTTTGGCTTCGAGGTCATGGTAGCGTTTGATCAGCACGGCGGCGACTTTCGTCGAAAGCTTGCTGGATTGAATCAGTTGGTTGAGCGCTTCGGCTTGAGCATCAGTCAGCGTATCGTTCTGCCAGGCTGTGATCAATTGATGTGGCGAAGCGGTGGAGGGTTTTGGCGAGACGGGAGGCGTTTTGTCCTTTGTGATGGCGACATCAGTCAGGCCGAACCACGAGCGCCCATCTTTGAACTCGGCTGGCAGGTCGGCGGCGGTGGTGATTTGGAGGAAGATCTCGTCGCCCTTCCAGAAATCGAGATCGAGTGAGCGCCAGTTGAGTTGTTCGTCCTTGGTGTCCTTGAGTTCGGCGGCCTTGTGAATGGTGCCGGTGCGCGGGTAGTTCTGGACGACGTATTTGGCTTTCACCCCGCCATTTCCAGCCGTGCGGAACCACAACGATCCGCCGGGATTCTCAAAGCGTTTCGAGTAGAGAACGGCACGGTCTCGTGAGCTGATGAGGTCGGAAAAATAGCCGCCGGGGTAAATGCGCATGCCGTCTTCCGTGATGGCGAATTCACCCGCCTTGGTCTTGGTCATGCCTTGCGTGAGCCATTCGAAATTTCCAAGCCCTGGTGAGTCACGGGGCGGATCCGCCTGAGTGGGGGCAGGTGGATTCGATTTGAGCCAATCGGCGATGAGCGTGGTTTTGATCTGCGTTTTGAGCTGCTTCAATTCGGCACGAATGGCATCGCCGGTGCCGGGAGCATTCACGTCGATGACGGCTGGGTGCGTGCTGGTGAAGATGCCGTAGAGGGCGTAGAAGTCGGCCTGAGAGATGGCGTCGAACTTGTGGTTGTGGCAGCGGGCACAGCTCACGGTGAGCGCCTGGAAGGCCTTCGTCACCGTGTCGATCTGGTTGTCGGTGAAGGTGACCATCTCATCGAGTGAATCGACCGGCGAGAAGCCGTGCAGCACCATGCGAAGCTGCGCGATGCCGATCGCGCTTTCGTTGATGCCGTTCTTGATGCGTGGCTTCGGCAGCAGCTCGCCAGCGATAGCTTCTTTGACGAGTTGAGGATACGGAACGTCGTCGTTGAAGGCGCGGATGAGGTAGTCACGGTATTGGTAAGCGTAAGGGATCTGGGGATCGCCTTCGGAGCCGTAGCTTTCGGCGTAGCGCACCCAGTCCATGAAGTGGCGGGCCCATTTCTCGCCAAAGGCGGGGGATGCGAGGAGTTGATCGATGGATTGATTTCCACTCGGAGGAAGTCCGGTGAGGATGTAGCTCATGCGACGATGAAGCGTCTGCGCATCGGCCTGTGGCGCAGCGGGAATGCCTTGCTTGGTGAGTTCGGCATCGATGAAGTCGTCGATGGTTTTGCTCGAAGGCTGTTTCGAGATGGGTAGGAAGGCCCACCACTGCTTGCGGCGTTCGAGGATGGTCTTCCAATCGGTTTCTTTGGCGACCTGCTCTTTGGAAGGTGGAGCATCGCGTGGATCAGCGGCACCGTCGCGAATCCAGCGCTCGAAGTCGGCGATGACCTTATCATCGAGCTTCGCACCGGCTTTGGGCATCTTGAGATCTTCGTGCTCGTGCTTGATCGTTTGAACCAACAAGGATGAAGCGGGATCGCCGGGCTTGATGACATCGCCGGATTCACCGCCGGCTTGCCAGCCGACACGGGAATCGAGCACAAGGCCGCCTTTCTTCTTCGTGGCGGTGCTGTGGCACTCATAGCACTCCTGCGCGAGGATCGGGCGAATCTTCGACTCGAAGAACTCGATCTGTTGAGGCGTTGGAGCTGCCAAGATTTTGCCGCAGAGGAGCAGAGAGGCGGAGAAGCGGAGGAGATGTTTTTTCATGCCAGGAGCCTCCGGGTGATGTTTTCAGCGGCTTCGATGCATAAACGACCGGCTTTTTCAAATTGGTCGCGCTTCAGGCGAAAGGAGGGGGACATGACGGTGATGGCGGCGACGGGATAATGGTATTCATCAAGCACCGCAGCAGCGACGCAGTGGATGCCTTCGAGACCCTCGGCGATGTCGGTGGAGAAGCCTCGCTTGCGGGTTTTGGCGAGATCGGCCTCCAAGGCGCTGCGCGTAGCGATAGTCGTTGGGGTGTATTGTTTGAGCTTCACGTTCGCGAAGAACTTGTCGAGTTCAGCAGGCGGCAGATGCGCGAGGAAGGCTTTGCCCGGAGCACAAGAATATATGGGCACTTGCAGACCGACGGTGCTGCTGACTTTGATCGGCTGGGAGGAGATGCACTGCTCCAGCACGGTCATTTTGTGGTTCACGCTGGTGAGTAACTGCGTGGTTTCGCCAGATTCATCGCGCAACCATTTGAGCGACTCCAAGGCGCAAACGACGAGGCTTTTCTCGCGCACTTGAGGGCGAGAGAGATCGAAAAGTTTGTTTGTGAGCACGAAGCGCTTGTCGTCCTCACGGCGCTGGAGGTAGCCACGATTGTGCAGCGTGCCGGTGATGCGGAAGACAGAGTTTACCGGTAGATCGAGCTCACGCGCGATCTCGGTAAGGCTCAAGCCAGCGCGGTGCTGACCGAGGAGTTCCAGGATGGCGAGCGTGCGCTCGGTGCCTGGAGCGAGGGTGTCTTCGGTGGGAAGGATGGGGGCTTCTTTGAGCATTCTAAATTTAGAAACGATTCTGGATTTGGAAAACTATCGAGTAATCTTGGCCTGACGGCTCATCGCATTTGCAATCCGGCCTCTCTCCCGCATTCTGGACCAACATGAGCCAGGAAAATGACCTCACATTGCTCGGAAAATCGGAAAACCGCCTGCCGGCATCGCCGGATGTGGCGGTGCTGGAGACGTTCCCCAACCGCACGCCGGGACGTAACTACCGTATCCATTTAAGCGCCCCGGAATTCAGCTCGATCTGCCCGGTGACTGGCCAACCGGACTCGGCGCATCTCGAAATCTACTACATCCCCGACGCGAAGTGCGTGGAGACGAAGTCGCTGAAATTTTATCTAGCCTCGTATCGCAATCACGCGGCCTTCAATGAGGCGATCGTGAACCGTGTGCTCGATGACATCGTGAAAGCCTGTGCGCCGAAGCAGATCGTGGTGCGCGGTAAATTTGGCGCACGTGGCGGCATCCAGCTCACCTGTGAGGCCCGGTTCCCTGACATCGACGAAACGCTGCGTCTGCCGGAATGAAGACACTCGTTTTGCTCTCTGGCGGAATGGACTCGGTGACGGCGCTGCATTGGGCACGAGCGGAGCATGAGGTCGTGGGCGCGGTGAGCTTTGATTACGGTGCGAAGCACAATCATCGCGAGATCCCGCTGGCGGCATGGCATTGCGCACAAAACGGCGTGAAGCACGACATCATCGGCCTGGACTTCGTGAACCGGCTCTTTGCATCAGACTTGCTCAAAAGCGGCGGCGAGATTCCGGACGGACACTATGCACATGAAACCATGAAGCAGACGGTCGTGCCGTTCCGCAACGGCATCATGCTTGCCATCGCGTGTGGTCTTGCGGAGAGCCGTGAGGCTGAGTCGCTTGTCATTGCAGCGCATGCGGGCGATCACGCGATCTATCCCGACTGCCGTGAGTCTTTCATGCAGAGCATGGCGGCTGCGATGTGCGAGGGAACGTATGCGCGCATTGAATTGCTGCGCCCTTTCATCCACCTCGACAAAGCAGGCATCGCGAAGCTCGGCGCATCTCTTAATGTCGATTATGGCAAAACATGGTCGTGCTACAAAGGTGGCGATTTGCACTGTGGGAAGTGCGGGACGTGCGTGGAGCGCATCGAGGCCTTTGCGCTCGCGGGATTGGATGATCCGACGATTTACGGCGCGGGCGCTTGAGCCTCGGGCTGCACACGTCGGCGATGCGTGCGGACCATGTTCAAGTCCTTGAGCTTGCGTTGAAGCGTGCGGCGGCTCATGCCGAGCATCTCGGCGGCGACGGTGCGGTTGTTGCCGCTGCGCTGGAGGGCTTGGAGAATGAGCTGGTGCTCGACTTCGGTGATGTCGAGATCGCTCTTGGGTTTGATAGACGAATCGGTGGGCAGAGCCGATGCCGCGTCTTTGGTGGGTATTAAAGAAGGCGCGCGCAGGCCGATGCCGAGGCCGTGCGGGTTGAGCAGGTAGGACGGCAGGTGTTTGAGCATCACGCGGTTGCTGTTGCTCATGACGATGCCGTGCTCGATGGCGGCGCGGAGTTCGCGGATGTTGCCGGGCCAGTCGTATTTCATCATCGCTGGCAGGGCGTCCTCGCCGAGCGGCTTGAAGGCCTTGCCGTTGGTTTTGGCGAGTTCCTTGAGGAAATGATCGGCCAGCACGGGGATGTCGCCTTTGCGAACGCGCAGCGGTGGAAGCTGGATAGTGACGACGCGCAGACGCCAGTAGAGGTCTTCGCGGAATTTGCCTTCCTCGACCATCTTCGCGAGATCGCGATTCGTGGCGGCGATAACACGGACGTTGATCTGGATCGGCTTGCTGCTGCCGACACGTTCGATGGTCTGCTCCCCGAGAGCGCGGAGCAGTTTGACCTGCGTGGAGGCGTCGATCTCGCCGATTTCATCAAGGAACAACGTGCCGCCATTCGCCTGCTCGAAGCGACCGATGCGGCGCTCCTGAGCGCCGGTAAAAGAGCCTTTTTCATGGCCGAACAGTTCGCTTTCGAGGATCTGCGGCGAGAGCGCGGCACAATGCACGGACACGATGTTCGCTTTCGGCCGACCACTGAGATTGTGAATGGCGCGGGCGACGAGTTCTTTGCCGGTGCCGCTTTCGCCTTCGATCAAAACGGTGGCACGTGACGGAGCGACCTGCTGGATGGTTTCGATGATGGGCTTCATCACCTCGGACTGGCCGAGGATGCCTTCGATGGAGAATTTTTGCTCGACCTGCTGCTTCAACGCCACGTTCTCATGCTCCAGCGTGCGGCTGCGGAGCGCTCTTTTGATGAGAATCTCCACTTCATCGAGATTGAGAGGCTTGGTGACGAAATGGTAGGCACCACGGCGCATCGCCTCCACGGCAGTGTCCACGCTGCCGTAGGCGGTCATCATGATGCACACGGGTGGCTTCGGCAGGGCCAGGGCGGCATCGAGGAGTTTCATGCCGTTGTCCTCGCCGAGACGAAGGTCGGTGAGCATGACGTCGATGCGGTCGTTCTGGAGGTATTCCATCGCTTCGGCCGCGTTGGAGGCGACGTAGCAGTCGAATTCGTCCTCCAACGAGAGGCGCAAGCCATCTCGGGTGTGCTTTTCGTCATCGACGATGAGGACGGTGGCTTGGTCGTTCATGAGTGAAGGAATGGCACATAATGGAGGGTTCGTTGCGGTTCGGCAATCGCCGAGGTGGAAAAATTGTTGACCGATCGTCTAGTTAGCGCTTTAGAGCCCGCATGGGACGCACCTCCGACGCCAAAGAACGCCTGCTTGAAGCTGTGATCGAATTGATCTGGACCGGCAGTTACGGGAGCACGTCGGTGGATCAGATCTGCGAACGGGCAGGTGTCAAAAAGGGCAGTTTTTACCACTTCTTTGAGTCAAAGACGGAACTGGCCGTGGCAGGTATCGAACATGGCTGGATCGAGCATCGCAAGCAGCTCGACCAGACCTTCTCACCGGTCATTCCGCCCTTGGAACGCATCTGGCGCTGCTTTCGCGAATTTCGTGAAGAACAGGAGGAAATGCAGGCAAAACACCACCGTGTGCTCGGCTGCCCAATCCACTCTCTGGGGGCGGAAATCAGCACGGTGGATGACAAACTGCGCGACACGCTCCAGGAGATCCTTTCCCAGTTCATCCGCTACTACGAGAGCGCCATTCGCGATGCGCATTATCAAGGCATCATCGAGGCTCCCGACGCGCCTGCCCTGGCACGAATCCTGTTTGCCTATGGCGAGGGGTTGCTCCTCCACGCCCGCATTTGGAACGATCTGAGCCACCTGAACGAGATGGAGGCCGGAGCTCGCCGCATCCTGGGCGTCAAAGCCAACGAATAGTCCTTCTTTTGCGTTCAAATTAACCAACTGGTCAACTTTCCCACCCCAAAACCAACGCGCCCCGTGAAACCGCAACACCTATTCCCTCTCGTCCTGCTCCTCGCAGCCTGTGGCAAACCGCCTGCGGGCGGTGCCCATGGCGGCATGCAGATGCCACCGGCACCGGTGACCCTCGCACAGGTCGAGCAGCGAGAACTCGTCGAGTGGGAGGAGTTCACGGGGCGCGTCGAGGCGGTGGAGACCGTTGAGTTGAAGCCCCGCGTGTCCGGCTACATCACCGAGGTCCACTTCCAGGCCGGAGCGCTCGTCAAAAAAGGCGACCTTCTCTTCACCATCGACCAACGCCCGTTCGAGACCAAACTTCGCGCTGCCAAAGCCGAGGTGACGCGTGCCGATGCGAATGCCCATGCCATGGAGAGCGAATTCAAACGCGTGGGCGAACTTCTGGAGAAGAAGGCCATCGCGCCCGAACAGGGGGAGGCGAAGGAATCTGCCTATCTTCAAGCGAAGGCGGCACTGGAATCCGCCAAGGCCGCCGAGCACAGCGCGGAGATCGAGTTCGAGCACAGCACCGTCGAGGCACCGATCAGCGGCCGCATCAGCCGCACGATGACGACCACGGGCAATTTTGTCACCTCCGGCACCACGCTCCTGACCACCATTGTCACTGTCGATCCCGTCTATGTGTATGCCGACATCGACGAAAACAGCCTGCTCAAGCTCCAGGCACTGCAACGCGACAAAACGACCTTCACCAATGGCGACGGTCGCATGCCGGTGGAACTCCAGCTCTCCAATGAAAAGGATTTCCCGCACAAGGGCCACGTCGAGTCCTTCGACAACCGCCTTGACGCCGGCACCGGCAGCATGGTGCTCCGCGTCGAGTTTTCGAACACCGACGGCAAGCTCACGCCGGGCCTCTTTGCCCGCATCCGTCTGCCGATGACCGGCCAATACCAAGCCCTGCTCGTTGATGAAAAAAGCATCCTCACCGATCAGGCGAACAAGTATGTGCTCGGCATCGATGAATCGAAGCAGCCTGCCATTTCCGTCTATAAGCCCGTCTCCATCGGCCCTGCCATTGACGGCAAGCGCATCGTCCGCACCGGACTCAAAGCGGGCGACAAGATCATTATCAATGGTCAGGCCCGTCTGCCGATGCCTGGGATGCCCGTCGCGCCGGTGGAGGCCACTGCCACCCCGAAAGAAACGGCCTCGAAGTAAGCCCCCGGCACGACCATGAACTTCTCTTCGTTCTTCATTACCCGCCCCATCTTCGCGGGCGTCTTGTCGCTGCTCATTTTCATCCTGGGCAGCATATCGATGTTCCAGCTTCCGATTTCGGAATACCCGGAGGTCGTGCCACCGACGGTCATCGTCACGGCGACGTATCCGGGCGCGAATCCGAAGACCATCGCTGAAACCGTGGCCTCGCCGCTGGAGCAGACGGTCAACGGGTTGGAAAACATGCTCTACATGTCTTCCCAGAGCACGGCGAACGGCGTCATGATCCTCACCGTGACCTTCAAGATCGGAACGGACCTCGATTTGGCGCAGGTGCAGGTGCAAAACCGCGTCTCGCAGGTGCTGCCGAAGCTTCCCGAGGAAGTTCGTCGTTATGGGGTGACCACCGTGAAGTCCTCGCCGGACATGACGCTCGTGGTGCACCTGCTTTCGCCCAATGACCGCTACGACGAGATCTATCTACGCAACTACGCCACGCTGAATGTGAAGGATGAACTCTCCCGCCTGAATGGCGTGGGCCAGGTGCAGATCTTCGGCGGCGGTGAATATGCCATGCGCATTTGGATCGACCCTGACAAGGCTGCCGCACGCGGATTGACCGCCAGCGATATCGTGAACGCCATTCGCGAGCAAAACATCCAGGTTGCCGCTGGTGCCATCGGCCAGCAGCCGGTGAAGGGCGCACCGTTTGAACTCACCGTGAATGCGAAGGGCCGACTCATCACCGAGGAGGAGTTTGAGCAGATCATCGTCAAAACAGGACCGCATGGCGAAAAGCTGCGCCTGCGTGATGTCGCCCGCGCCGAGATGGGCAGCGGCGAATATGCGCTGCGCAGCCTGCTAAATAACAAAAAAGCCGTCGGCATGGGCGTCTTCCAGCTTCCAGGCTCGAACGCACTTGCGGTCTCGCAGGCTGTGCGGGCACGCATGGCCGAGTTGAAGACGAAAATGCCCGAAGGCGTCGATTACGCTATCGCTTACGACCCGACGGTGTTCGTCGATAAATCCATCGACGCCGTCATTCACACGCTCATCGAGGCCATCCTGCTTGTGGTGCTGGTGGTGGTCATTTTCCTGCAAACGTGGCGTGCCTCCATCATTCCGCTCGCGGCGGTGCCTGTATCGCTCGTCGGCACGTTTGCCGTGATGCACGCGCTGGGCTTCTCGATCAACAATCTGAGCCTTTTCGGCCTCGTTTTGGCCATCGGCATCGTCGTCGATGATGCCATCGTCGTCGTTGAAAACGTCGAGCGAAACATCCGCAACGGCCTCAGACCGCTGGAAGCCACCCATCAGGCCATGAAGGAGGTCACGGGCCCCATCATCGCCACCGCGCTCGTGCTATGCGCCGTATTCATCCCCACCGCCTTTATCAGCGGCCTCAGCGGGCAGTTTTACAAGCAGTTCGCCGTGACCATCGCCATCTCGACGGTCATTTCGGCCATCAATTCTCTCACGCTTTCACCTGCACTGTCCGCCTTGCTGCTCAAAGGCCATCACGACAAAAAAGACCTCATCACGAAGGCGATGGATCTGCTGCTCGGCTGGTTCTTCCGGCCCTTCAATCGCTTCTTCGAGTGGTCGTCGAATGTGTATGTCGGCATCGTGAAGCGCGCCATCCGCTTCAGCATCATCGCACTCATGATCTATGGCGGACTTGTGTGGGCCACATGGCGCGGCTTCCAAATCGTGCCGGAAGGTTTCGTGCCTGCGCAGGACAAAGCGTATCTGATTGGCTTTGCGCAGCTTCCAGAAGGCTCGTCACTTGATCGCACAGATGCCGTGATGCGCCGCATGTCCGAGATCGCGATGAAACAGCCCGGCGTGAAGGACGCCATCGCCTTCCCCGGTCTCAGCATTCACGGATTCAGCGCCAGTCCTAACAGCGGCATTGTTTTCGTTGGTCTGGATGACTTTGACGAACGCAAGACGCCCGACCTCAACAGCGGAGCCATCGCCGGTGCCCTTAACGGCCAGTTCATGAGCATTCAGGACGCCATGGTGGTCATGTTCCCGCCACCGCCTGTGAACGGCATCGGCACCACTGGCGGCTTCAAGATGATGATCGAAGACCGAGGCAATCGCGGCTACGCGGAGCTTTACAAGACTGTGACGGCTCTCACCGGCGCGGCGATGGGCTCGGGCAACTTCGGCATGACCTACACCGGCTACACCGTGAACGTTCCGCAGATCGAAGCCGATGTGGACCGTGAAAAAGCAAAGTCGCAGGGCGTGCCGCTCGCGAACCTCTACGAGACGCTGCAAATCAACCTCGGCAGCCTGTATGTGAACGACTTCAACCGCTTTGGCCGCACGTATCAGGTCGTCGCGCAGGCCGAGCAGCAGTTCCGCGATGAGGTGGGCGACATCACCCGGCTGAAAACGCGCAACACAGCCGGTGAGATGGTGTCCATCGGCTCGCTCGTGAAAGTGAATGAGAGCTTCGGCCCCGACCGCGTCTTCCACTACAACGGCTATCTCGCCGCCGACCTCAGCGGCTCAGCCCTGCCGGGCATCAGCTCCGGCCAGGGCGAGGATTTGATCGCCAGCCTGGTCAAAGAGAAGATGCCGGGTGGATTCGAGTTCGAGTGGACCGATCTGACCTTCCAAAAGATCATCGCGGGCAACACCGCCATCTACATCTACCCGCTGTGCATCCTGCTCGTCTTCATGGTGCTCGCCGCGCAGTATGAGAGCCTGCGGCTGCCGCTCGCCATCATTTTGATCGTGCCGCTGTGCCTGCTCTTCGCCCTCGCCGGGGTGCATCTCACCGGGGGCGACAACAACATCTTCACGCAGATCGGTTTCATCGTGCTGATCGGCCTCGCCTGCAAAAACGCCATCCTCATCGTCGAATTCGCCAAGGAAAAAAGCGACCACGGCAAAAGCCCTCTCGAAGCCGCCCTCGAAGCCTGCCGCCTGCGCCTGCGCCCCATTTTGATGACCTCCATCGCCTTCATCGCCGGTGTGTATCCCCTCGTCGTCTCCACGGGTGCCGGTGCCGAAATGCGCCGCGCCATGGGCACCGCCGTCTTCAGCGGCATGATCGGCGTGACTTTCCTCGGCCTGTTCTTCACGCCCGTGTTCTATGTGCTCGTCATGAAACTTGGCCGCAAAAAGAAACCCGAGGCCGCCGCTGAACTGCCCGCCGCCGCCATTCCAACTCCTCATTGATCCTGTCATGCGCACTTTGCTTTTTCTCATCCTCGCATCAACTGCCCTGGCTCAAATCGGTCCGAACTACGAGCGTCCCGTCACGGCGACCTCGCCCAAGTTCAAGGGCGTGACCTGGCGTGCCGCGTCGCCCTCCGCGCATCTGCCGAAAGGCGAATGGTGGAAGGTCTTCAACGACTCACGCCTCAACAACCTCGTGGCCGCCGCCACGGCCAACAATCAGCAGCTCAAGGGAGCGATTGCGCGTTTTGATCAGGCGCGTGCCGCAGCCCGCATGTCGCGTGGCGATTTCTTTCCGTCCATCAGCCTGCCACTCACTGCTGAGACGCAGCAGACCTCGGAGAACATGCCCTCCCCCTTCCCGCTGAACGGCCTGCGCTACGACGGCCCGGCCTACAACGCGCCACTCGATTTCAGTTGGGAACTTGATCTTTGGGGCAAACTCCGTCGTCAGGCCGAGGGAACCCGCGCGGAGGCCGCCGCCGCCGCAGATGCGATGCACAACGTGTTGCTTGGCATCCAGGCCGAGGTGGCGATCACCTACTTCAAACTCCGCACGCTCGACAACGAGATGCGCATCGTGCGCGAGGCCGTCGGCTGGCGCAATGAAGCGCTGAAAATCGCCAGCGCCCGCGTGCAGGCAGGCGCGGGCAGCGAATTGGAGCAGGCGCAGGCCGAAACGGAAGTCGCCACCGCCGAGGCGGAGATTTCATCGCTCCAAGCACAGCGCGATCAGCTCGAAAACGTGCTCGCCATCCTGATTGGTACCAGCGCGTCGAGCTTTCGTGTGCCTGCATCGATGGGAACGCTTTCCGCGCCTCCCAGCGTGCCTGCGGGCGTGCCGAGTGACTTGCTGGAGCGTCGTCCTGACATCTCGCAGGCCGAGCGCGTGCTCGAAGCCGCCACCGCCAGGATCGGCGTCGCCAAATCGCACTTTTTCCCCAGCGTGAAGCTGATGGGGCGCGGCGGATTCCAGAGCGGAGACATCGACATCCTGTTTGAGCCGACCTCGCTCATGTGGAGCATGGGGCCGAGCATCAGTGTGCCGCTGTTCTCAGGAAACAAGAACCGCTGGAACCTCACCAAATCAAAAGCCGCGCATGACGAGGCTCTCGCAGGTTATCGCCAGGCATTTCTTGCCGCTTTGGCCGATGTGGAGACCAGCTTGTCCTCGATTCGCAATCTCAGCACGCAGGCCGGTTCCCAGCAACGCGCCCGCACCAGTGCTGAAAAGGCCGCGCAACTCGCCAAAACCCGCTACGAGGCCGGAACGAGCCCGTATCTCGATGTGATCGAGGCCAATCGCACGACTTTGGCGACTCAACGCGCCACCGCGCAGATCGCCGGACAGCGCCTGATTGCGACCGTCGGATTGATGAAGGCTCTGGGCGGTGGTTGGGATCAGAAGATGCCGACAGCGGTGCCTGCGATGACGCCTGACCCTGCGGCGAAGAACACGGATCAAGAGAAGCCTGGTTTCTTCTCGAAGGTGAAGGGGTTGTTCAGCAAAGATTGACCGCCCCCCAGGATGAAAATCATGGTTGGCTTTCTCAAGCCGGTCGGTCATGATTTCGCCCATGGCCCAATACACCGTTCAACCTGGCGACAATCCCTCCAAAATCGCGAAGTCTTTCGGGATGACGCTCCCGCAGTTTCAGAAGCTTAACCCCGGACTTGTCGAATGGGGTTCGGGAAACTGGAAAGTTTTGTTTCCGGGTCAGATCGTGAATGTCAGCGGTGTCGTGACCGGAATGCCGCCGGAAACCGTGGCCGCCGCGCCAACCAGTTTCGCCGCGCCGCCGCCATGGATGCAGATCGCCATCATGGAGCAGGGCGTGCAGGAGTGGGCGAACGGCGACAATCCGCGCATCCTCGAATACCTGCGCAGTTGCGGCATCAGCGGCAATCTTCTGCACGATGAGACGGCCTGGTGCGCTGCTTTTGTGAACTGGTGCGTGCTGCGCTCCGGCTACCAGCCCAAGGGCAGCGCCAAGGTCTCCGACTGGTGGAGCTGGGGCCGCCCGGTGGCCGCGACCTATGGCGCGATCTGCATTTTGCAGCCACTCACCACCGATCAAGCTAGCAGCGGCCACATCGGCTTCCTGCACGCGCAGGACGCCACGAATGTCTGGCTGCTCAGCGGAAACTCGAAGAACCAGGTGCGCATCTCAGCGTATCCGAAGAACAAGCTGATTCACAACGCGCCGTATCGTTGGGCGTTCTGAAGCTTAATGAACTGCTTGGCTCACTTCTCCGATGGCAAACCTGTTGATGGTTGTGACTTCTGAGGTGTTGCTTTACCAGAAGATGCAGGATGAGTGCTTTTTGTTGAGTCAAAAATATACAAAGATGCTCGCGCTTGATTCACAAGGTGTTCCCAGGGATCTCCAACAGCCTCAGCAGTATCAACGTGTGTGCCATTTGAGAATATGGTCGGTGAGATTTCGAGGAGGCCCGCCTTCTCTCCTGTCAGTAAACTGAATCCACTCTTCATTCGGCCATTGGTTGGATCAATTTCTTTGATGATAAATCCGTCTTTGTAAGCTGTGATGACTGCTTTGCTGGTTCCGTCTATAAGACCGTAGTGTCTCAGTGAGCGTGCCGTTTTAAATCCAAGCCCTTGAGGTATCAGTAGGCCAACAATAACAAGGGCTACAAGTATAAGGTGGATGGCTTCTTGAAAGCGGGGTTTACGAATGCTCTGGTCCGAAGAGATTTCAGGGGATCGTCGAAGAGAGGTGGCTTTTTTTCGTTTCTTGGACATTAGCACTTTGCGCATTATCCAAGCAAGGATTGGCATGATGAGGCACATCAACAAAACTGTGAATGTTCCCCACACAAGGAGCGCAAACTCTCCAGTGAGCGCGAACAGCAAGACGACGAACAGCAGTAAGATCTTTAAAAGTTCAAATACTGCTTTTAGCCGACTCATTTTCTCTGGCATCTCCGAAAAGATGTTTTCAATCGTCACAATGAAAATCCATGCAAAGGCAGCCCAGGTGAGTTGAGCTGCCGCTGCTCGCAAGCAATCATCTAGATCGACACTGACATATTGTTCGGGTATCCCGTAGTAACTGAAAAATCCCTTCTTGAAGGAGAATGCGCTTAGATAGCTGATGGCGGTGAGCGCGATCAAAATAAAGCCGTCTCCGAAGATGCTTTGCATTTTGCGCATCCAAATCGGCTTTTCTTCTCCTGGCTTGGGACTTTCGTTTCCTGCGGCAGAATTGGAATCGCTCATGAAGTGAACGATTTTAGAGGGATGTCATTATGTCAACTCAGTTGGTTGCGCAGCAAATTCTCAAATTGGGATCGGAAAGACAACGCGGTCATCACTTCCCCGCGCGCAGATACGCCGTGATGTCGGCCACGTCCTGGGCGCTGAGGCCGAGCTGGGTGGCGCTGAGCATCATGCTGCTGGTGAGCTTGCCTCGGCTCTTGAGGCGGGATTTGGCGATGTATTGACTCACGCCGCCCATGCTGCGCACAATCATGATGTCGCCTTCGGTGAGGAGCATGCCGTGGATCTTGGTGCCGTCCTTGAGAAGGAATTCCTGGCCGTCGTAGCCGTGGGCGATGTCCTTGCTCGGCTCGATCAAGGCCTGCGCGACGATCTCCGTGGGCTGGCCGCGGCCCCAGCCGTCGAGATTGGGGCCGAACTCGACCCCCTGGCCGTTGATCTGGTGGCACATGACACAGCGGGTGACGAGTTGCGCGCCGTTCTTGGGGTTGCCGTTGAGTTTGAGCACCTCCTCGACTTTCACCGTGCTGGGAATGGCGGGCGGGGTGACGATCTCGACGAGCTTGGCGTTTTCAGGATCGAAGATGCCTTCTTTTTTGAGCTCCTCGGCGATGCCAAAGGTGCTCCACTCGTCGGTGCTGCGTTTGATGAGCCACCACATGGCGCTCTCATGAATCGGTGAGGACTTGTCCTTGGCGATGGCGAGCACGGCCTTCGCGGCCATGGCATCAGGGATGAAGGCGAGGGTGTCGAGCGCGAGCTTGCGCTGCTCGGGCGTGAATTTGTCACTGGAGGCGCGCTTTTGCAGTTCAGGCACTGCGGCGACGGGGTGAAGGCGCCAAGTGAGGTGTGCGAAGCCCTCGCTCCAATCGCCTTCGGAT
>NZ_JBIIKX010000139.1:0-5549 GCF_044232965.1 Prosthecobacter sp. | reverse complement strand
TCCAGCTCACCGCTGAGCAGGACGTAGATGCGGGAGTCGATGCTGCCCTCTTTGATGATGCAGTCGCCCGGTTCGCACTGGAGCAGGCTGCTGGAATTTAAAACGTCGTCGAGCTGGTCGTCACTGAAACTCGCCAGCGCGGGCACCGCGCGCAGGGGCGAGGGGTTCTGCCGCTCGTCATGGATGTAGGCAAACTCTTTCATGAAATTCGCCGTGATTGTGGCAGGGCCGGGGACATGCCGACAAGACAAATTTGGGAATTCTCACGGTTTGGGCGCTGCTTTGACCGCCGCGTCGTAAGCGGGCCAAAAACTGGTCGGTGGCTGCAAATCCTTGGCCCCGTCGTCGAAACGCGTGCCGATCTCCTGCAAGGGCAGTGATTTCGCTACCTCGATGCCCGCCGTGATGTTCGCCGGAGTGAAGACGAGGCGCGTGAGCCGCATGCCTTTGAGCGGTGACAGATCCGTCACCGGCGTCTCGGCGATGTGCAGGCGCTGCAAGGCCGTGCCGGTCAGCGGGGAGAGATCCTTCACCTTCGTGCGATGCAGCGTCACACTTACCAGCGGCACCGTTTTGAGCGCACCGATGTTTTCCACCGGACAATCCGTGAGCCAGAGCATCGAGATCGGGCATTTCGCGATGCCCGAGATGTCACCGATGGGGCAGCCGACCGCGTTCAGCTCTGTGAGCGGCATGTTTTCCAGCGCACTGAGATCACGCACCGGGGTGCGGCTCAGGTAGAGCTTTTCCAGCGGCATGCCGCGGATCGGCGAAAGATCCTGCACCTTCGTGTCCTCCAGATACAGCTCGACGATCTTCTTGCCCTGCATCGGGCGCAGATCGGTGATGGGCGTCTCGCTCAAGTCGAGCGCCAGCGGCTCGATGTGCTGCAAAAACTTCACATTGTCGATCTTCGCGCCGCGCAGGCTCAGCGCGACGACTTTGCCACCCTCAATGTTGAACTGGCCGTCGCCCGTGTAGCCCGGATTGTGATACTTGATCTCCGTGTGCATCATCTCCTGCGTCCAATAAACCGCCTTCGGCTCCGGTTTGGCGGGAGCAGGCGCGGCAGCGGGCTTTTCAGCAGCCACTGGCTTCGGTTCGGCAGCAGGTTTGGGGGCTTCTTTTCCGCACTGGGTCAAGGCAAGCGCGGAAAGGAGCGAAAGGAGGAGAAGGGTCGGCTTCATGCCAAGGGCATCACGGATTCTGCGGCTGGATGCAAGCCTGAAGTGGCAAGGTTCACTCCACCATCATCTCGCCTTTCATGACGAGCCAGTGGCCGGGGAAGGTGCAGATGTAGGGGTATTTGCCTTTGGCGGTGGGCGCGGTGAAGCGGAGGACTTCGCGGTCGCCTTGGTTGAGCATTTTGGTTTTGTGCAGGATCTTCGGGGAGTCGGGGATGAAGCCTTTGGCGAAGCCGTCGGGCGTTTTGGCCATTTCGTTGCCGGCCATGCCGACTTCGTCCGCCGCGCCGGGCTGGACGATGAGGAGATTGTGCGGGGTGACGTCCGGATTTTCGAAAACGAGCTTCACGGGGGCTCCGGGGGCGACTTTGAACTCGCGCAGGTCGTAGAGCAGGCGCTCGGGGATGGTCTTGATGGTGATGGTTTGCAGGCCGGGCTGGTTGTCGAAGGGGTTCGGCGGCTCGGGCTTCTTCTTTTTCGCCATGAGTGCGGGTTTGGTGGGCTCGCTGTCTTTGAGGAATTTTGTAAGCTCGGGATGCTTCTGCATGAAAGCGGTGTTGCCCTTCCAAAGCGGCTGCAGCGTGTGGCTGTCGAGCGAGGTGCGCAGCGCGTAGGTGAGGTAAGGGTCCATCGGGTGCTTCAGCAGATCGAGCGCGGCCTCCAAGGCCTCCGGCGTGCCGATGTAACTCGCCGCGATGGCCGCTTCGAGGCGGACGAGGCCGCTGGGGTCGTTGGCGGCATGCTTGAGCAATTCTGTTGTGAGATCAATTTCGGTGCCTCGGAAACGCAGCCCGTGAATGCCGACGGCTCTTGACCGATGATCAGTCGAGGCAAGAAGCTGCTCAATTAATCGGCGCTCAAAAAGTGGAACCCAGGGCATGGAGGTTCCCCCTCGTGTGTCATAACTCATTCGTGACGTAGCTTTGATGATGGGATCATCCAGTTTTGATCGAACGCTTTGGTAGAGCCACAGCGTCTCAATGAGACTTTGGGTGGTATGCGTATCTCTGTAGACGAGACTTCCCTTTTTCAGAGATTCCTCCCATAGGACGCTACTGATGGCACCTTCTGGCGACATCCCTGCGGCATCGTTTAGAAGCTTCTCAACTTCCTTTGCATCCTTCTCCCTCAGCTCCACCTTCGCCCGATACCGCGTGCGGTAGTTTTCGCTCTTCAGCAGCTCCAGCAGCTCGGGGATGCTCGCTCCGGTGATCTTGGGGGCTTCTTCGAGTTTTTGATCCTTCGCGGTGATGCGCCAGATGCGGCCGCTCTTTTTGTCGCGGCGGGTGTCGCGGAGGGAGTATTGGGCGTGGCCTTTGACGGGGTTGTACCAGTCGGCGATGTACATCGCGCCGTCGGGGCCTTGCTGGATGTCCACGGGGATGAAGCTGAGGTTCGTGCTCTGGAAGACGATGCCGACTTTCTTTTCCTCGAAGTGCGTGTCGTGCTCCACCCACTCGTGCAGCTCGACTTCGTTGGTGGGCTTGTAGCGCACGCGCATGAAGTGTTTTTTGTCGCGCAGCTCCTGCGGCCAGTGGCTGCTGGTGAGGAATTCCTGGCCGCAGGTGCCGCTGTAAGCAGGAAAATAGTTCCCGGCGGGGATGTGGATGTCGGGGTAGGGCGCATTGAGCGCGTGCACGGCGCTGGCGAAGACAGGATGGCTGCCGACATGGAAGCCCCAGTCGTCGAAGGTGATGCCCCAGGGGTTCGTGCTCATGTAGCTGCCAAAGGCGAGCAGCCTGCCGGTGGCGGGCGTGTAGCGGAAGAAGCTGCTCTCGCGGGCGCGGACGGGGCCGTAGGGTGTCTCGACCTGGCTGTGATGGAAGATGCTCTCGCGGAAGATGAGATCGCCCTCGGGGCTCCAGACGAAGTCGTGCAGCGCGTGGTGGCTGTCCTCGGTGCCGAAGCCGGTGAGGAGTTTTTCGCGATGGTCGGCCTTGCCGTCGCCATCGGTGTCTTTGAGGAAGGTGAGGTGCGGCTGGTCGGAGACGAAGACGCCGCCATTGCCGAACTCAAAGCTGAGCGGGATGGCGAGCTTGTCGGCCCACACGCTGCATTTGTCCGCGCGGTGGTCGCCATTGGTGTCTTCGAGGATGAGGATGCGGTCCTGCGGGGCCTCGCCGGGCATGATCTGCGGGTAAGTGGTGCTCGTGCTGACCCACAGGCGGCCTTTTCCATCAAACCGGATGGCGATGGGCTTTACGAAGAGCTCCGGAAAGTCTTCTTCGGAGGCGAAGAGGCTGACTTCGAAACGCGGATCGATTTGGAAGGCCTTCAGTTCATCGGCGGGAGAGAGCCATTCGTTGATGGGGCGGTCTCCGGTGATCACCGGAAGGGGTTCGAGCGCGGCATCCAAAGTAGCCATCTCGCTCCGCGAGATGAGCTTGAGGCGATCTTCGTCCGCTGAATCTGCTTTTGGGGATTTGCCCTCGTTCGGCTGCGCTGTGCTCCTCTCGCGGAGCGAGATGGCTACTTTCCAGATGGCGGCGTCTCGGGCTTCGGTCATCTGGAGGAGCTTTTTCAGCTCGCCGGGGAAGTTCACGACGCCGTAGGGCTCCATGCGGCCGCCTTTGATGTAGTAGTAATTCAGCGGGCGGTAGTGCTGGAAGAACTTGTCCTCCTTTTCGACGACGGCGGCGCGGACGGCTTCCTTGAGCTTCGGCGGGGTTTCTTGGGTGAGTTGGTTGTAGAGACGCTCGGAGAAGACGGCGTAGCCGGCGGTGTTGAGATGGACGCCGTTCGTCGTCTTCGGGGTCAAATCGGTGAAAACATCCGCAAAGGCCACCTTCTCGGCTGCGGCGACCTTTTTCATCGCGTCGGTGTAGAGCTTGATTTGCGCGTTGAGATGCTCGTGCGGCTTCTCAGCGGCCGTGGGGCTCACGAGGACGATTTTCGGCTCGGAGTTGCCGTTGTAGCGATGGGCCTTCAGCTCGATGAGGAAGGCTTTCAGAAGCGTTTCGAACTCGGCGAGGCCCTTTTCGCCTTTGAAGCTCTCGTTGAAGCCGAAGGCGGCGAGGATGACGTCCGCCTTGTGCTCGGCGAGGTGCTGGTTGAGGTCGCCAAAGCCATCGGGGCGCGGGCGCAGGGCCACTTCGTCGGCGGACCAGCTCAGATTGCGGAAGACGAGCTTCTCCTTGGCAAAACGCTGGTGCATGAGCGCCTCGAACTGGCCGTCGGCGCGCATGCGGTCAAAGAGCGCATTGCCGATGAGGGCGATGCGGGTACCTGGTTTCAGTTCCAGCGGGAGCTGGGAGAAAGCGGAGAGCCAAGGGCAAAGGGCGAAGAGACTGAAAAGGAGGCGCTTCATGAAGTGGATGGTTGTTCCCGCACGAACCTGAGAAACCGGACGGGCAATGAGCCAAGTCTGAACGTTTCGCGCAACGCATGGCTTTCCTTGAGCGCTGCGGCGGGCTGTTTAAAGTGTCCATGCTGACTTTCTCAACCCTGCCATGCCGATCTACGAGTTCTACTGCCCCGACAACAACAAGCTCTATTCCTTCCTCGCCCGTTCACTGGCGTATCGCGAGAAGGTGCCGACTTGCCCGGATGGCGAAGGTCTGAAAATGGAGAAGCGTGTGTCGCGTTTCGCCGTCATCGGTCAGGCGAAGGAGGACACAGCAGACGATCCCTTCGCGGGCATGGATGAAACGAAGATGGAGAGTTTCATGGCGGACATGGAGCGCGAGATGGGCGGCATGGACGAGGAGAACCCCGATCCGCGCCAACTCGGCCATTTCATGCGCAAGATGACCGACATGATGGGCGACAAAACCCCGCCCGAACTCCGCGAGATGGTGCGCCGCCTCGAATCCGGTGAAGACCCCGAGAAGCTGGAGGAAGAATTCGGCGGCATGGACGAGGGCGAGGCGGGGGACGCGCTTTTCACGCAGATGCTCAAACGCGCCAAAGCCGGCCGCAAAGAACCTGTGCGCGATCCGAAGCTCTATGAGATGCGGGATTTTGTGAAGGAGTGAGCCTCTGGCAAAGGCTGCGGCTACTTGATCTCGAACATCACGTTGACGGGCGTGTCGCTGCGGCTGAAATCGCCGCGCTCCCAGCGCAGACGGGTGTTTTCCCACTGCCAGGCGTCGTTTTGCTCGGGTGTGGCGGTGTCTTTCCCATCCGTCGGAATGCGTCCGTCAGGAAGCTCCATTTCGAGAAGGCTGGGTGGAATCATGAGATAAAAATCTCCCTGCTGCGGGTCTTTGGCAAGACGCCTGGAGATGATCTTGATAAATTAGGCGGTGTCTTTGCAAATCAAGCGAGGTGAGTTCTATCCAGGAGGGCGGCGAAAGTGATGAACCCCGCAAAGGATGAGGCGGTTTTGTCGGCACGCAAAGCGAGGCGTTTGTGTGCCTTCATGCG
>NZ_JBIIKX010000097.1:0-19261 GCF_044232965.1 Prosthecobacter sp. | reverse complement strand
CATCTGGTCCTTCGATGTGTTTGTGCACATCAACCTCGTGGACATCGGCACCTACCTGGAGGAGTTCAAGCGCGTGCTGCGTCCCGGTGGTCGCGCCATCATCCATCACGGCACCACCGCGGGCCATGGCGGCGGCTGGCGCAGCGATGCCACCACCGCCGAATTGAACGCCCTCATCACCAGCAAAGGCCTCTGCGTGGCCGAGCAATTCAGCGAATGGCAGGACGGCCCCACCCGCCATGAGGTCGGACTTTACCAAGATCAGGTCACGGTCGTCGAGAAGCCTTGATCGCTGCTTCGAGCACCTGCTCATAAGCCAGCGCCGTGGCAGGCCAAGTGCGTGCGAGGCCGATCTCGGCCAGCGAGGCACGTGAGGGCAGGTTTGTCAGCATGGCGAGCAAGGCTTCGATCCAGGCCTGCATGTCATCGAGCGGTGCGAGCCTGCCTTTCCATGCTTCATCCACCACCTCATGAATGCCGCCGACATCCGTGGCCACGGCGGGAAGGCCGCAGGCCTGCGATTCGAGGATCACATTCGGCAGGCCCTCATTGCGGCTCGTCATCACCAGGAGGCTCGCACGCCGCATCCACGCGGCGATTTGCGGCGCGGTCTGCGGCCCGAGGAAGTGCGTGCGATCACGAATGCCCAAACTGGATGCCAAAGCATCCAGCGACTCACGCATCGGCCCCTTCCCTGCCAGCACAAGATGCGGTGCAGGGCCTGAAACGCGGCCGCTGAGGGCTGCGAAGGCCTTGAGCAAAAACTCAGGGTCTTTGACCGGAAGCAAATTACCCACAAACAGCAGCACAGGTGCCTCCACCGGCACTGCGCAGCCTTCCGGCAGAGCGCCATCGGGACGAAACACCGTCGTGTCGATGCCATTGTACACTGGATGCAGCTTCGCAGACTCCGCTCCCGCCGCCGACAGCATGGTGGCGAGGCTCTTGCTGCGGCAGATGCAACCCTGCGTGCCCGCGAGCGCATCGAGAATGGCCCGCCGACGCGTAGGCGACTTCAAATAGCTATGCACATCGCTGCCCTGCGCCAGCAGCACCATCGGAGGACTGAGTGCCTTCCAGGCCGCCCAGCCATCAGGAAAGAGCCAGCTCGTCAGCGTTACATCGGGCGTGAAGTCCTTCAACGAGGCACGCCGCAGCGCCGAGGCCATCAGGTGATGATTCGCCACGCCGCCGATTTTGGGGAGATACAGCGTCGGCACATAGCGCGGCTGCAGCGGCACATCCTGCGCCCTGGGTTTGAATGCTTTCACACCCTTCAGCAGCGGAAACCATGGCCGCGGAGCCAGCACGCGAATATCCCAGCCGCGCTCACGCAGCGCATGCAGCGCCGTGACATTATCGAGGCCGCGGTAAGGCTCGCTTTCGTCAGGAAAGAGGTTCGAGATGAAGAGCAGACGCTTCATGGCGCGGGGCGGATGCGGCGATAGATCTCCAGCGGACCCGGCGGAGCATCCGCAAGGCGTGTCACTGGCTGATCCGGCAGCTTTTCCCACACCTGCGGCGCGGTGGCGAGCGCCTGCTTCAGCTTGGTTTCGTGCGGCTTCTGCTGATCCACTGGCATCGAGAGGTCCACGAACACCACGTCCACCCCCGCCTTGTCGAGATGCGCCAGCAGCGCAGCATCATTGGCAAACCTCGTCTCGTAATGCGAGCCCACCCAGTCCGTCTCCGCGATCTCCTTGCTGCCACGCAGGATGCGCCGAGTGGTGGCAATGCGGTCTGGCGTGCGAAACGCCGCCGCGGCGATCATCGCGCCCTCACCACGGCCATCCGATGACATCAGCCACGCCCGCTGCCCCTCCGCAGTGGCGGCTTCAATGGCCTTGGCGAAGCCATGCACGTCCTTCGTCTTATCGCGCCAGAGCAATGCCGTTGTCACTATGAGCAAAAGGGATGCGAAGACCTTCGCGCGACCTTCATGAAGCCAGCGGGGCACTTCAAGCACGACAAGCACCAGTACCGGAATGAGGCTCGGAAGCAGGTAACGCGGCGAAAAGCCCGCCGGGACGACCATCGCGATGCCCTGCATGCCAAGGCATGTGGCTATCAACGAGGCACGAAAAGCATCCACACGCCCCATCAAGGCTCTCACAGCCACGACCGCGATCCCGAGCAGCAACGGCCAGCCGAAGAACCACGGCACCATCGTTGCATATTCGCCCACCGCTTTGATGAAGAAAGCCACGGGCGAGTCGCCCGTGAAGCCTTCCTGCGTGAAACGGACCGACCACAGCATCCACGGTGCGGCAAACAAGGCCACCGGGATGCCAGCGCCCCACCACGAGAGTGTTTTGAGATCCTTCCAGCGACTTGTGAGCAGCACCGAGAACACCGGAATGCCCGCCAGGCCGAGCGCAGAACCTTTTGTGAGGATCGCCGCCGCGGCCACGAAGCCGAAAAGCAGCGATTTTTTCCACGATGGCTTTTCCATCCATGCCATCCAACAAAAAGCCGCAGTCAAAACGAGAAGAATAAGCATCAAGTCCGCCAGCACATGCACGGACACGCGCGCCACCTCACCATGCAATATCACGGTCAAAGCAGTTAGAATCGACACCATTACCCTGCCCAGCCCTGCCCATGCATAGCTCACAATTAAAAAAGTTGCTAAACCGAGAAATGCCACCAGCAGGCATTGGAGCAAGATCAAGCTCCGCGAATCGCACCAAAGCGTGAGCGCCGCAGCGGCAGGCAGGTAATAGCCGGGCGGATAGTGACCCAGTGCGACCTTGGGAAAAGTCTGGTAATAATGCTCCGCAAAAGCCAGCGGCTCCCCCCCTTGCGGCAGCCCCTTGGTGAAGTAATCGCTTATCATCAGCGCCGTCACCGCGTGCGCCCCCTCGTCAGGATCGCCGCCGAGGTCTGAATGAAAGCCGCCAAGCCGCCATGTCTGGCACAGGCTTAGAACAAAAAACAAAAGCAGGAGCCCGATTGCAGCCGTGAGTCGGCGACGATCTGTCAGGAAAGCAAAAACAGCCACCCTTGGCGTTACCGACAAACTAAAGTGCTGTCAATCGGTGAAGCGTTTGACGGAAGGCATCTCTGCCTTACCATCGCGCCCGCAGCGCATGACAGATTCAACACTTCACATAGGCATCGTAGGCATGGGATACGTCGGACTGCCGCTGGCAATGCAGTTTGCTCGGTCAGGCGCCCACGTTTTGGGACTGGACGTGGACACCACCAAGGTGAACAAGCTCAACGCAGGAGAAAGTTACATTCTGCACATCCCCGCCGCTAACGTTCAGGAGCAACGGGATGCTGGCCGGTTTGAGGCCACAACGGATTTTGCGCGTTCATCGGACTGCCAGGCGGTGATCATCTGTGTGCCTACTCCGCTAGGCGAAGGACGCGATCCTGACCTCAGCTATGTGCTAGCCACCGGCCGCAGCATTGCCCCTTATCTGCAGAAAGGGATGCTCGTGGTGCTGGAGTCCACCACCTACCCAGGCACCACGGACACCGAACTACGCCAAGCACTAGAAGAAGGCTCCGGCCTGAAGGCAGGGGTGGATTTTCATCTCGCCTTTTCTCCCGAACGCGAAGACCCGGGCAATCCAGACAGCCGCGTGCGTGACATCCCCAAGGTCGTTGGTGGTTTGACTCCCCAATGCCTGGAAAGAGCCAAGGAGCTCTACAGCCGTGCGATCCGCACACTGGTGCCGGTGGCCAATTGCCGGGTGGCGGAAGCAGTGAAACTGACGGAGAACATCTTCCGAGCCGTCAACATCGCCATGGTGAACGAGCTCAAAGTTGTTTACGAGGCCATGGATATTGATGTGTGGGACGTCATCGAAGCGGCGAAGACGAAACCCTTCGGCTTCATGCCCTTCTATCCTGGTCCCGGCCTCGGCGGACATTGTATCCCGATCGATCCTTTCTACCTGAGCTGGAAAGCGCGCCAGCACGGCCAGGAAACACGTTTCATCGAACTCGCCGGAGAGGTTAACAGCTCAATGCCTGCCAGGGTTGTTGGACGCGTGATCGAAGTCCTCAAAAGCACCGGCATCAATCCATCCGAGGCCAGCGTTCTTCTCATCGGCATCGCCTACAAATCGAACGTGGATGATGACCGCGAAAGCCCCAGCTATGTGCTGTGGGAGAAGTTGGAGGATCACGGTGTCCGCATCGGCTACCATGATCCACATGTACCTGTGATCCGCCCATCCCGTGAACATGCAAGTCTGGCCGGACGGCGCAGTGAAGAGCTAACCCCCCTGTCTCTTGCCTCCTGGAACCTCGTCCTGGTGGCCACGCATCATACGGCGGTGGACTGGCCTCTGCTCGCCTCCCACTCTCGCCTCGTGGTGGACACCCGCAACGCACTGGCGTCTCTCATGAAAGGACAACCCCACTACTTCAAAGCCTGATTTTTGCATGAAAGCTCTCGTCACCGGCGGTGCCGGATTCATCGGCTCCCAAATCGCTCAGGAACTTTGCGCCCGAGGGGCTGAAGTGATCGTTTTGGACAATCTGTGCCTTGGCAAGGTCGAAAACCTCGCGTGGAAGAGTTCTGGCGACCAACTCGACTTTGTGGAAGGCGACATCAACGACGAGCCTCTCATCCGGAAACTGTTGGTCGGCTGCGACTGGGTGTTTCACCAAGGGGCGTTGCCCTCAGTACCGCGTTCCGTTCAAGATCCCTGGGGCAGCCATGTTCCCAACATCGACGGAACGCTGAAAATGCTCCTCGCGTCCCGTGATGCGGGCGTAAAGCGCTTCCTCTTTGCCTCCTCTTCTTCGATCTACGGTGATGTGGACGCACCAAGCAAACATGAGTCATTGCCAGCCAACCCACTGTCGCCCTACGCGCTGCAAAAATACACAGGTGAAAAGTACGGCCTGCTCTTCCATCACCTCTACGGCTTTCCTTTCGTCGCCCTGAGGTATTTTAATATTTTCGGCCCGCGTCAGGCTTTTGATTCCCCTTACTCCGGAGTGATCGCGAAGTTTTGCACCGCTATGCTCAATGGGGAACGCCCTGTGATTCAAGGAGACGGGTTGCAATCACGCGACTTCACCTTTGTGGCCAACGCTGTCGCGGCCAATCTTTCCGCTGCGGAGGCTCCTTCTGAAAATGTGGCCGGCCGCGCCTTCAATGTGGCCTGCGGCCAGTCCGTGACCCTGCTGCAACTGATCGCGGATCTCAATGAAATCACCGGACAATCCATCGAGCCGGAATTCGGTCCCGGCCGCATGGGTGACGTGCGTTCCTCACTTGCCGACATCAGCGCCGCCGTCGAGGCCTTCGGCTACGCGCCAGCCGTGGGCTGGAAAGAAGGGCTCAGCCAGACCTTGGGGTTCTACCGCAGCTAGGATTTGATCGCAGGCGGTGGCGGCAGTGTTTGATCAAGAAATATCGAGGGATCAACACCCGGATCAACACCACCTTCAGCGGCGTGGATCAGGTTTACCATTTCACGAGCGGTGACGTAATGATAGCGAATGGTGGGGTTCAGCCCTGCCTCTTGGGCGAGCGACGCGTGGAATTGGCGAGCCGGGTCTCCCAGCAGCGTCCGGTAGTTTCGAGGAATGCCACCATGCGTGTGCAGCTTGATGAATACCCAAGGCGGGCCGCCCCTTACCCATGGGGCCAAGCTCGTCCAAAGACGAAAACGCTCAAGGGTCGGTGGATTCGCCCCGGTAAGATCGGCGTTTTCCAGTCGTGGAAAGATCCCCCACTTCCGATGTCTCCAGGCAAGCCCCAGCGGGCCTTGCACCATGAGCAGTTGATCCGGCGGACCCACCGTGCCAGTCCTTGCTGCCACACCCCGATGATGTGAGCACGGGAGTCCGTCTTCCTCTGCGTAGTAGATGGAATTGATGACCGGAGGTTGGGAAGGATCGGGAGCGGAAGGAAAGGTGAAGTCGGCGTAGCAACCCGTGGCCTTGAGCACCGAGAGTTCATCCGGCACACCACAATGCAGTCCGGCAGGATGCGAATGATCAAGCGCCCAATCGCCATGAATGAAGGCATAGCGAGGTGATCCATCGGTCGTTCTTGGCAGCAAGCCGTGACCAGCCAGATGATTTATGCCATTGATAAGCTTGTCTTTCAGTGAAGCACCTGTGTCGTTGCGGTGGTGGAGATGCACCTCCACCTCACTGCCGGTGAGAGCACAAAGTGCAGCGAGCCTTTCCAGGATGTCCCGGTCGTATTGCTCGATGGGAAAGAAAAAAGTGTGCCGTGGACCGCGTCCCGAGCTGTCATGAAAGTCTTTGACCATGCCCGGCCAGGCAGAGCGCCAGTCATCCATGGCTCGCAAGGCACCTGTCTTGTCGGTATGGTGGAACGGCTCGAAGTGATCACACACAGCGATGAAAATATGACACGGAAATTCCGGGGACGCCGCAGGGCGCTTTCGCGAACGCAGCAGGTAGGCTGGAAGCCAGCGGTCAAGAGCGCGAATCATGAGACAGAGGACGGGGATGACGAAGCAGGCTGCCAGAGCGCCAGCAAATTCCTTCGATGCCACAAATATGAAAAAAACGCCGTGAAACAGCTTAACTGAAGCATGAAAAAACCTGCCGGAATGGTCAAGAACCTCAATTTCAACTTCGGCAGAGCCAGGCCAAGCATGGCCGCGCCATAGCAAGCTCCCTGCGCAGCGAGCAAGACTCGGCCAAACAACGCATCAGCCGCCAAAAAGGACAAAACTGCAAGGGCGATCATGAGCCACGGCACCATTAGGCGCAGATACTTATGAGACAGCAACTGCCACCACAGCCGGTTTCGCCATGGAATCAGCCATGAGGGATGGCGCTCCATCATTTGGAAATTGCCCACCAAGGTGCGCATCTTCCTTTTTTTTTCCCTCTTAGGCTCCAGCTTCTGCGGATCAAAGGCTCGAGCTGATGGCTGGTAAATGATCCTGGCTCCGTTCACGGCAAGTCGCATGGGAATAACCACATCATCCAAAAGTGTGTCTTCTGGTAGAGGCATGTATTGGTCCCTGCGAATGGCGCAAATGGCCCCTGTGCAGCCGATCACCGAGTCATACTGCCCTTCCCAGGCCCGGAGCTTGGTTTCCAATTGCCAGTAAAGATCAACTCCCTGGCCACCACCAGCCTCGGAGTTCGCAATCTTCAATAACCCGCTCACGGCGCCAACCTCGGGGTCTGCGAATGGGGCCGCTAGCTTTTGCAGCGCCTCCACGTCAAAGCTTTGACGCACATCCGCCAGCACGACGACCTGATGAAGGCACTGGGGAATCGCCAGGTTCAACCCTGCGGGCTTGCCTCCTCGTTGATCTGTTTCCAACATGCGAACCTGGGGAGTGGCCAACTCACGGATCGCCGCCGTCGTGCCATCGGTACATCCGTCGCAGACCACCACAATCTCCAACGGACCAGCCCATGCGCATTCCAGCAAATTTTGGAGGCGCGGGCGGATGAGTGTGGCCGCGTTATGCACGCAGAGAACCACACTCAGACCTTCATGGGCAGAGCTTTGCCCCCGTGCTTGCCATGGCTTGGGTCGCAGACGAGCCAAGAGCGCCATCAAAGCTGGATAACCGGCAAACGAATAGACCATGAGAACCAGACAGAGGACTATGCATGACAATATCATGGAAGAGTCTGATGTGAATGCTCAACCATCGATCCTCGCCGCCTTTTTCAGCGTGTGAATTGCAAGAAGCCCCACCGAAAGGGTGGCCGCAACTCCAAGAAAATGCACTGCGGCAAGAAGATGATTCGCCTGATGCAACCCGGCAAAACCCGATCTCATCCAAGTGATGACAAGGCTTCCCCCAAGACCCAAGCAGGCTGCCACGACCGTCAGCAAAACAAAGAACAGGTTCCCTTCGTCCATCATGATCAATTGCCGAGTCACTCTTAGCGGACGGTCCGCGGTTCGCAGAAAGAGGCTGCAGCCGAAAAGATAAAGTTGGGCTCCAAGAATGCCGCCCAACAAAAGCAGCGCCTGGCTGTGCAGATCGAAGATATGAAATGGACCGACGCCCACCGGTCCGGTGAGGCGCGCGGCCAGCTGCAAGAACGTTGCCATACCCGCAAGAAGCAGCCCCACTTTTTCGAACATGGACGGCTTTTCAGATAAAATGAACAGAAGATGGCGCATGCCATCACGCCAAGTGCGCAGATGCGCCACCCTGCCAGGTGGCCCGCAACGCAAGCCCGAAGAAATTTCCACTGTCTTGGTGTCTGCCTTGAGAGCCTTGATCAGAAGTTCAGAGGCGAACTCCATCCCGTTCGACCGGACATTCCATCGTTGAAAATCGGACTTTCGCACACAGCGGAAACCCGAGTTGCAATCGGTGAGTCTGCCACGGAACAAACGATTGATCAGCCAAGTGAGAACCGGAGTTCCAAGATAACGATGCAAGGCCGGCATGGCTCCCGGTTCGATCTTGCCGATCATGCGCGACGCGATGGCCATGCCTGCGTCGTACTTCACCGCCGCCTGATACAGTGCCGCCGCATCCTCATAAAGATAGGTGCTGTCGGAGTCCGCAAACATCACATAAGCCCCCTCCGCAGCCTCAATGCCACCTTTGAGGGCAGCACCGTAACCGAGGGCGGTCACGGGAACCACGCGGCAGCCCCGTTCGACGGCAATTTCCCGCGAATGGTCGGTGCTGCCGTTGTCGGCCACCACAATCTCATAGGCAATGCCTGACGGATCGAGAGACTTGCGGACAGCCTGAATGCAGTCACCAAGGGTTTGCTCCTCATTCAAACATGGAAAGACAAAACTAAGGAGGGGTGATGAGTTCATGAGGTGGGCTTGACGGCTCTGACAGGCTTGCGTGCGAGAATCATGTATTGCCCGCCAAATGGCAGTTTGCAGAGCATCGACTCCAGTGGCCGGAGGTTCTTTAACTTTGCCGGGAAAATGAACATGTAGTCCGTGCACACCACATCAAACCCCTCCCCAACAAGCAAACGCCGTGCTTGATGCGGGAAAAGCATTTCAGCATCAAGGTCAAATGGGACCCTGCTCATTAGGAAATGCACCAAGGGATTCCAACGATTGTTCTCCCAAAAGGCAAACCACCCCCCCGGCTTCAATGCACGCCAAACCGTGCTGACACATTTTCGACGCTCACTTGGCGGTATATGATGGAATACGCCATTGGTAAAAGCGAGGTCAAAAAAAGCTTGGGGGATGGCGCTCTCGTCGGACTCAAAACGAATCACTGGCTTTTTTGCGAATTGACGTGCCTGTTTGATCGACTCAATCGACGGGTCATACCCCAGGTATTCCCGCGCTTTAAATTCAGCTACCAAGGAATCGCAGCCGCTGCCGATCCCGCAGCCAAAGTCGAAGCATGTCCGCGGCTGTGAATCCAATGCCTCCAGACGCTGCCGCAACCAATTCACACGTCCGCGCACAAAGTAGTCCTTGCCTTCCCCTGTAAACCGGAGCCCCCGATCAAGAGCCTGGTCATAATTTGAGGCAAAGCCATCAAACGAGGCTTCCTCTCTGCCTGCTGCTTGTTGAGAAACTGGTGTGTTCATGGCTTCGGCAACGCAGGCTCTAAGGACTGGCTTGGTAACTCAGGAGATTAATCCAAACCCAGGCCAAGTTTGTTCCACTGATGCATCGCCGTGATGTGGGCGTCAGACTTCCGGTTTCCGCCAATTAGGACCGTGCGCGAGGTCTCCAGTAGCACAAAGAAGTCCAAGAGCACACTCATGTGTTTGATGTAGTACAAGTCCAATTCGTGCTTGCGCCAAGCATCCTCCAAATTCGAACCATAGGGATATTTAACCTGTGCCCAGCCTGTAAGGCCGGGCTGTACGAGGAGGCGTTCCCGATAAAAGGGGATCTCTTGTTCCAACTGATCAATGAACTCAGGCCGTTCCGGTCTCGGTCCAACAAAGGACATGTCCCCTTTCAGGATATTGAAGAGCTGGGGTATCTCATCAATACGATAGCGGCGCAAGATCGAGCCAGAGGGGAATACCCTGTCATCCTTGCCGGAAGACCACTGCGGGCCGTCTTTTTCAGCATCCAAACGCATTGTGCGCAACTTGAGAATCACGAACTTTCGGCCAAGCCGCCCAAGGCGGATCTGACGAAAAAAAACCGGACCTGGAGAAGACAGCCGTACGACGATGATACCAGCCAAGAGAGCCGGCCAAAGGGTCAGAAGGCAAAGAAGTGCGATCGTGATATCAAATAAGCGCTTGAGCTTCTTGATGTAAAGCAGTCCTGATTGATTAGAAGCGCGGAAAAGCCAGCTCTCAGTGACCAACGGCAGTGGGACTGCCTGAAGCACCATCTCACAAGCGTCCGCCAATGACATGATCTCAATCCCTTGATAGCGCCAACGCCGCAGAACGGGGGTGAGCCGAGGCATCACCAGATGCTGGTCACGCACAAGAACCGTGTCCACTACCTGAGGCAGTTCCAGGGATTCGAGCCCGTCGATTTGTCCAAGAAGAGGAAGATGACCGGATCGCGTAAAGGCATCTCCGACAGCGATCAATCCAACTACCTGGATCTGTGGACTGCTTCGGGCAAGGATTTCAGCTGCCATCTCGTCATCCGCACCTGAAACCAAGCATGCGGTGCGCAGTCTGCTCATGCGCAGCCGTCTTGGAAGGAGAAAGTGATGCGCTGCATAACACACGGTCAAGATGATAAGACCGTAAACCAGCACACCACGGCCTACTCTAGCCTCCAAGCTGACTGATCCCATGCCCATCAAAACCATGACCGTGGCCGCCAGGCTGAAAAGAAACCAACGCACACGCACCCAAGACTCAAAGCGCGGAAAGGAGGCAGAATAAAGCCCACCTATATACGACAAACTGGGCAAGACCAAGGCTGCAGCCAGCATCGCAGGAGCATAAGCGTCCAGTTTGGAGGGAAAAAGAATGCCGAAACGCCATGACGCTCCCGCCACGACACTCAATGGGACGAACAACCCGTCCAAAACGAAACGAAAAGCTGTAAGAACCAAATGGCGACTGACGGGAGAGGATCCGGACATTGGAGTGATGTGGATTCAGAATCCGAAAACTTTTTCAGACACCTGGATGATATCTCCATCCCCGATAGGAACATCGGAAGACAGGCCATCCCGGATCTTGCGGACATCAACCACGATGGAACTGCGCGTGCCGTTTTCATTCAGACGCATGACACGAACTTTGGACTCATCGCCAAACTTTGCGAGTCCCCCTGCGATCAAGAGGGTTTCAAAAACACCAGGTGTGCCACCCTCGGGTTGCAAAGGAAGCCTGTGCTGGCCAGGCCGGGCCACCGCTCCAGTCAAAAAGATGGTGATGCTGGGTTCGGAAGATGTGGATCCCAAACTTGTGTTGATCCGGGGCGGTCCGGGCCTGTGCTCGACAAACACCGTGGCCTGTTTCAACTGCTGTTGCTGCAAGCTCTCCCGGATGCGTTTTTCTACAGCATCCCGGTTCAGGCCGACCACCACCACACGCCCGATCTTGGGAATCAACACATAACCACCCACGCGAACTTCAAAAATCCCGTTGAAAGACACATCCTCCTCTACCAACAACTCCACGAAATCCCCGCTCCTGAATAGTGGCTCAGAGGCACCCATCGAAGCTGACGATGCAAGCTTTGGTATGCGAGGAGGAGGAATACCTTGACCTCCATCATTCAAAACACTGCAGGCAACTTGTAACATCAAGTTAGTGATTAACAGCAGCGCACGTGAAAGCGAACAAGAGGACAACACCATTAGAATCAAGTGATAACAGAAGTGCTTTGGAGAAGCTAATATAAACTAAACTAGTCGGTCAGCATTTTATTGTGCGGCACCAACTTTGATCCAGTTGCGCTCCGCATTGTTATTGATAAGCTCCTTAGGTAGAGGCTGCGGAAGGATCGTCAAAAGGATGTGGTCAAAACTTGACCGGAAACTCTTCAACAAAGTTTTGCGGCTTTCGGCGAAGCTCTGCGGGGTAGAGCCAGGAGCTCTGTGCGAGCAGGTCAAGAGGAGACGAAGATCCCCGATGTAAGGGCTCGATGCTTTCACACCCTCGACATAAACCACCCGTGGAATCTCATTGGGTAGATTGTAGGGATAAACACGATACTGAGATGTAAACTCAACGTATCGACGCTGAGAGTCGGCCGAATCGAGTAGCAAGTTTTTGCGAGCGGGCTCCCGCCAGACACGAATCCTTCCGGTGTTCGCTTTCTCCTCATCGAAAGAGCCAAACTCTCCCTTGGGGCTGGAGCGATTGATTCCAGCCAGTTCCAAAGTGACCACCACCTCCCCGTCGAAATCGACGCGATAGGGTATCACCCGCAAGATTACCTTACTCATCTCTCCAACCCCAATTTGGAGGCCTGGAGGCGTGGCCTCAAAAGCGCCTCCATCCTGGGGGTCGTTATTGTTGATGACGCCATCATAGTTCACGTCAGCGTCCATATCAATCTTGGCAATGGCGCGCTCGGTGTCACGCCAGTTGTTGATACGTTGGCCATAATATTTGTGGAAGCTGTTTGGTAAGTCCATTTCGGTTTCTACGGGAACGGGTTGTACCGTTTCCCTCGGTTGCTTGGCCTGTGTAAGTTGTGCGCAGGCCACGGTAGGCAGCAGTATGTGTGATGAGAAGGCAAGCAGGAAGCCCATGCATGCAATACCTATAGGTTGCGTCGTGGTGTTCATAATTTAGGAGAGCGGGAGAGAAATGGGTGGCGTCAAAAATAGCGGCGAATGCCAAAGTTGATGATGTGCTCGCTGAATCCGGCATTAGCATTGAATCTTTCGTGTTGATAGAAGCATTCCATGGTGAGCCTGGATGAAAGTTGCTGCAAAAGTTGAACGCGTTGAATCCAACGGTCCGTCTTGAGAAATCCAGCATCACCATCAGCTTGCTCAAAGGCAGACATGCCCACGATGCGCGTGAAATCAAAGAGTTTCAGTTCCAAGGACGTCCCAACCAAGTAGTTGTCCACATCGTTGCGTGAGAATGCTACGTTTGTGTTGTTTGCCGAGTTGATGCGGTCACCATTAGAATACTGGGCGAAAGCGGACAAGTTCAACCTTTTCAACAACTGATAATTGACATGGTAACGGTAGTAGGCTGCAAAAACGGAATCCGGCGTATAGGAATCTGTCAGGAGTTGTTGACCGACCTGAAACCCATGAGTGCCTTTAATCGAGAAGCGATGCTCGAGATTCACTGACCAGAGAAGATCATCGCGTGAAGGACGGATGGAGCCGGTCCAGAGATAACCGATCATGGTCTGAAGCGTCACATTTTCAGTCAGCCTACCACGAAATTGGCATTGGATCTGGTGAAATAGACTGTTGTAACCGTCAAACGCCGTCAGTTGATAAGACAGCCGGGGAGCAAAAGGAATCGCATTGCCCTCGTAGGCTAGCGCAGCCCCCCAAGTGTCGCGCATCTGGTAGTCCTCAAAATCAAAGGTATGCCAGAAATCCGTATGCTGATAATCAGCCCAAAACCTCCAGTTTGACGCCCCAGCCATCGTGGTGGCCTGGATCGTGGATTGATTCACAAAAAAAACATTTTTTGAGTCATAGAAGCCAGTACGGTTCTGGCGTCCGTAATTGCCGAACATATATCGTCCGGCCTGATCTTGCCCGCGCAGCTCGAGATCTGCAAACATATCGAGACCTGGCCGTGCGAAGAATGTGTCTGCGAGGTAGATATCCCAGCCTTTGATCCGCTTCTGGTAGTAGAAACTGATTCCCAGCTGGGGCCAGCCACCGCTCATTGTACGGAAGCCGAGCTCGTTCGATCCAGGCAGGTAAATCAGGTTGGCCGCCCATGAGAAATACAGAGAGTCAGTGAGCCGCAAGTAACCTCTCAGTGCAAAATCAATGTAGCCTAGCCAGCCATCCCCCTTCCCAACCGGAAAATTGTTGACCCCCTTGTAATCGCTCCAAATCGCTCCACCACCGATCCAAAGCAGGTCAAATGCCAGCGGCCCTGCTTTCACATGCGCCTTGGATGGCTCAAAAGTGCGCGTGAAAATATTCGGCAGGGATCCATCCATCGAGACCGCGAGTGCTGGGAAAATTTCAGGTTCATAAGTGAGCGCTTGCTGCGAGGCGAACAGCCCTAGAACATGGTTGACGGGGCGGAACGAATTTGCATTGCGGGTGTAGAAGTTATCCTCTCCAGATTGGTATGGGAAAATACCCGTGGCATTTTGAAGGACTGCATCCGGCCCCTGATCCCCGTAACCTGCACGTCGTGGATAATCTCTATCACCAAGCAGGGCGATGTCACTTTGGGTAGGAAAAAAGCCTTCCTTCTCGCGTTGAGACACCGCTGGCAGGAGTTGAACATCGCTGCGCACTAATGTGTTTTCCCATGTCGGCATGACAAGGGACTCCCTGGAACCAGACGGGTCCGTGTTCTTAATCACACCACCTTTTTTTGCTCCGGTTAATGCAACTTGACCGGTAGGTGAGCCTGCCGGTCTGTCCTGCTGAGCAACAGATGCGCAGGGCAAACCCAACACGCACAAGATAAGCATCAAAATTTTCAGAGGATACATTTGGGAGTTACAACTGAGGGCGAGGTAGAGCATTAAAAATACCGACAACTTAATATGCTATCTAGCGATCTGTTATTTAACAAATATGCAAGTCTCCGCAATTGTTAAAACGTGGCATTTTTTGCGAGCCTATAACCAATTTTGATCGCATGTAAACCAAAATTGCACGCCGCCAGATTCGATTATCTGCGCAGCAACCATTTAACAGCATGCTCCACTCGCGAAGCCGCCATTCAAAACCTAAGCACAATGCTTAATTCGTTCACTTTTAGTGTCATCGCATTTCATTCGCCACACTTTCCATGTCATCATAATAAGTCACTGAGTAGTAATAATAATTGTAGTAGTTACTCACTCTGCTCAAATCTAGGTCGTTCAGGACGAGTCCGAATATATGAGCTCCGGCCTTCCGCAACAAAGTCACCGCATCCACGACATCCTTCAACGAGGTCTTTTCAGCCCGGACAACAAACACTACCCCATCTATCGCGCGCTGAAAACTTGATGTTTCGCTGAGCCCTAGCACCGGCGGAGAGTCAATCACAATCTGATCATACTCCCCTCTCAGCTTCTGAACCAGATTGAAAAACACTGGCTGAGCCATCAAATCAGTTGTTCCAACGGTGATGGGACCGCGTGGAATGACATCCAGTAAGGGCACCGCTGTTTTTTGTATCGCTTCTTCAATCGAACAATGCCCTTGCAGCAGATGAGTCATGCCCAACTCGTTCAAAACCTTGGTAAAGTGATGAACACGCCCCCGGCGGAGGTCGCAGTCAATCAGCAGAGTCCGGGCACCCATCGACTGAAAGGCCCACGCCAGATTGGCGGCTTGGCTGGTCTTACCCTCTGAAGCACGCGCACTGGTGACCATCACCACCTGAGTGCTGCCAGAGCGCCCTGGTGAAAGCGTGATATGACTTCGCACCAAACGGAAGTTTTCCAGTAAAAAATTGGGGACTTTGGCACCCACGGCCGGAGAGCGACAAACATCTTCAAGCATCTCCTTCGAGGTGTGCGGCACGACTCCTATGCCTTTCAGACCAGTGACGTTCTCCAATTGCAGAAGGGTGCTTGCGCTGCTGTCCATCAAATTGACAAGCGTTGGCGCTCCCAAGGCACCACCAAGAGCCAGCACAACCGAGAAAATCAGCAACTTGGTCTTGTTGGGGGAAACCGGGACTTCGTCACGCATGGCTGTATGTCCCTTGAAGTGCATCTCCACCCAGTTCCGGTCCTCGGAAAACGTAACCACAGCCAACTTCTCCGCAAGATGGTCACGAGCCTTGTCCCAGAGCGTTTTCTCCTTTTCAATATCCGAATAGGTTTGCGTGTTTTGGGTGAATTTCTCATTGACCTTGTGGTAATCAACGAGTCGTTCTTGCAGCGTCGCCAGCTTCACGCGATAGTGCTCGCGTTCCAGTTGGAAGCGCTGACGGAGCACCGTCAGTTCTGCGCGCAACCCGCGTTCATTCGCCTCCAGCTCCTCGGCGACTTTCTTCATGATGCTGTGCCCGGGCAGATATTGCTTGGCCAGCTCAATCTGGCTGTCCTCCAATATCCGCCGTTCCTTCTCGAGCTTTTGCCAGGGTTGCAGGGACTCAACCATATTGGGTTGTACAATCACCTCAGCCGCAAAATTGGCCTGCGGGGCTGACACCAATGGAGTGCCTGCGCCGCTCACAGCGCGACGGACCACGTCCCCGATCTTGATCTCCCGTTCTTTTTCGAATGTTGTCAGCAGAGACAACTCCTCGAGCACGTCCGGGAGTGCCAACTCGCCTTCGCGACCAGGAGCAAGAGCTACCAGCTTGGTATTAACCTCATCCATGCGCTGAAGCACTTCCCGAGTTACAATCAAATCCTTCGGCAGCTCGTTGAGCCGGGTCTGCTCAATGGCTGATTCCGCCATCTTCTCTTCCCGTTCGAGCGTCGCGAGTGTCTTGAGATGGGTGTTGGCTTTCTCCTGCAGCGCCTTTAGTTCGCGAGCATAGCGGTTGAGTGCCTCATCTCGATATTGCTGCCATGTCAAATCCTGCTGTCGGCGGAACTCTTCCACGAGAGCAGCAGCAAAGATGCGGACGACTTCGGGACTGCGGGCCTGCACCGTGACTTCCAGGTGACTGCTGTTCGACTCGGCCACACTGATTGCAGGCACGATCTCAACCACGTTCTCCCAGGTAGCGGCCACGCCCACCAGTTCCAGTCGCTTGGCTGTTTCAATGATGTTGCGCCTGGAACTGAACTCCTGGATGATGGCGCGGTTAAGACCGCTGGCTTCAAGAGTTTCGGGCACATCGGACAACTTTACCGGGCTTCCGTGACCTCGAACATAAACCAATGCCTTTGACTCGTATATGGGGGTCGCATAAACATAATATACCAGTCCCGCCATGATGCCGAGACACCCCATGACCGTCATCAGCCGACCGTGATGCACATATCTCAGCGCCTGCGAGACGAAGGCGGCCACATCAAAGCTCTTGTTGCGAATACTGCTCATCTGGCGGATTTTGCTGGGGTATTGGAGGGAAGTTGCAGTTTAGCGTGATTCTGCGTGTCCAGGCGGATCGGGGAGCCTAGTACGAACTTCAAAAATGAATAGTCTGCCTTGAACAAACAATATGCCAAATAGGCCGCCATCCCGAGGATGGGCACGCACACAATCCCCACAGCCCATACAAGCCTTGCCGTAGATGTGATCGGCTGCCGCCTAAGACTGGCCACGCAGTTGAAAATCAACGACAGCCAGATCAACGACATGGCCCATGCGATAATTTCATGGTTATTCAGCGGCTGGATGGTAATGAATCTAAGCAAGGTTTCTCTCATGGCAAAAGGAGTTGGCGCATGGCCACCCTGCAACCCTGTCTCGCTAATATTGAATGTCAATCCACGTTACCTGCTTGTTTGCCACCGAACAGAAACTTGACGAGTGTCGTTGATGCCAGCATGGCTTTTAAAATCATATCAAGCGTTTGTCTTGTTCGAAGACGCACGCTTGGATTCGTCAACGACTGCAACCCGGTCTTTCCCTGCCGCTCATGAAAGTTGGGCCGTTTTATCCCATCAAATGCATCGTCCCTCGCAACCATTGAAAATCGCTCAGGTGGTCTTTTCTCTTCAGCCTGGCGGCATGGAGAATGGCGTGGTGAACCTGGCCAATCACATGCCGGAGTCACAGGCTTTGACGACTTTCCTGTGCTTGGAGGAGGCTGGCGCGTTCGCCGAACGACTAAAGCCTGGAGTCAACGTGCAAACTTTGGGCCGCCGCCCAGGCTGGGATTGGAGGGCTTGCTGGAGACTTGCTTCAGCCCTGCGTCATTTGATGCCCGATGTCATTCACACCCACAATCTCGGCCCATTGATCTATGCCACCACCGCCCGCCTCCTGTTTCCCACCTTGTGGCGTGTCCCCATCTTGCACGGTGAGCACGGAGCTCTTCAGGGGGACGGGCTCTTGCCGCGCCGCCTGCGTCAACGTCGTCGCCTTTATCAACGATGTCAGATCGTTCACACGGTTTCTGATGGATTGCGGCAAGAATTAATCGCCCACGGCATGCCCGCCGAAAAAATGGTCAGCATTCTCAACGGAGTAGATTGTGATCGGTTCCGCCCCACATCAAACCTGCGTGAAGCCCGCCTGAAGGCTGGACTACCTGAAAATGCCTTCGTTCTGGGTGCTGTAGGCCGCTTCATCGCCACAAAACGATACCTTCTCCTGGTCGAGACGTTCGAAATCTTGGCATCGGCTAACCCTGATTGTCACCTAATGATTCTAGGCGATGGAGGTGCCGAGCGAGAACTTGTGCAAGAACGAATACGGCAAAGTCCATTTGCGGGTCGCATCCACACTCTCGGCCATCAGGCTGAACCGGCCCCCTTTTACCAAGCCATGGACATTCTCGTTATGCCATCCTCCCACGAGGGGCTGGCCAACGCCCTGCTGGAAGCCATGGCAAGCGGCGTGCCAGTCCTAGCCCATGCTGCCTGCGGAGCCGGAGAGGTCGTTCAAAATAATGTCAGCGGCTTTTTGGCCAAAATTAACAGTGCGGCAGAACTCGCTGGCCGCATTCAGAGCCTGATGGCGCAGCCCGGACTGCTCAGCCTAGTGTCCCAAAATGCTCGTGAATCCGCCCGCACCAAATTCTCCCTTGCATCCATGGTGCATAATTATCTTGAAGTTTTTCGCCATGTCTCTGCGTGCGTGCCTGCGTCATTGTCGGCGCTGTCGTCGACTTCAACGGAGCCGCACTCGTTGGAGTGCGGAGAATGACTTCGATCCGATGTTCACGGCCAGCAAGCTTTTGCTTCAACGGAGCCGCACTCGTTGGAGTACGGAGTGTTTCCATCGAGCGCGTGAGCCATTCAGTGGCTTTGGCGTGTGGAGCTATGCGCCGGATGCGGAGCACCTCCAAGTGCGCATCCGTTTCACTGGCTGGGCCGCCCGCGTGATGGCGAAACGTCACTGGCATGCGAGGCTAAGGTGGTCGGTCCAGGAGATCTCAAGCGACGTGTGAAGGAGGAGCTTCGTCAAATGCAGATCGCTGCGGTGTGAATCAGTCATAGCTAAAAAGAACCCGATGACGGCCAATCGCCGTCATCGAGTCCTGCCTGTTCACGCTGAGAGGCCGACGTGAGTGTCGAGCAGACCGTGCAGCGCCTCGGTGCGCTTGGGGAGTTCGGCGTGATTGCCGTCTTTCAGCGATTCGGTGAATGCGTTGAACAGGCTCCAAACATTGCGTGACTCGAAGG
>NZ_JBIIKX010000138.1:0-5753 GCF_044232965.1 Prosthecobacter sp. | reverse complement strand
TCCTCTTTGAGAGCCTCCATGCCGCCGACGCCGGAGAAATTGAGCTTCGGCTTCTCGAAATCGGCCAGACCGAGGTCGAAGGCCGCCCCGCCACGCGGATGACCGTCGTCATCGTCTTTGGTTTCGTTCGCGGACTCGATGTAACTGCCGCTGGAGGTGATCGCGGCGCGTTTGCGGCCTGCATCGTCATCGGAGGCCGGTTTGACGCCGTGGAGGTCTTTTTCGATGCCTGGATCGGCCAAAGCACGATTCAGCGCGATGCCTTGATCATACATCGCCTTCGCCTTGGGCAGATCCCCCTCGGTGATGTGAATGCGGGCGAGCAGCAGGAAGGCGGCGGCGCAGGAGGGCGTGTCGGAGAGGATTTGCTCGGCCCTCACGGCGGCTTGGGAGGTCTTGCCTTGCAGCAAAGCGACTCTGGCGAGACCCAGCCGCGCCTCGGCATGCGCAGGATCGTTTTTCAGCACGTTTTGGAAGCTCTGCTCCGCGTCTTCAACGAACCCTTCCTCAAGACAGCCTTCCGCAAAGAGCATGAGCAGCGGGGCGTTGTCGGGCGAATGTTGCAGGGCGAGGCGGAGCGCGTCGAGATTTTGAGCCATGGGAGAGCGACTCCAGCGTGCGCAGGTGGAGGTGGCAAGGAAATTTCACAGCGCCCGGCGATAGGACTCCACTTTGGCGATGAACGCCTGCCATTTTGGGCCGAGACGGCCGCGATCGAGAAGGAAATGCGGGCAGAGCTTGTGCCCGAGGTCACGTCCGTCGTCGTGGCGGATCATGCGCCAGTGCATGTGCGGGACGACATGGGAGGTGGGAATGCCATGCTCGTTGAGCAGCCAGGCGGTGAGGCGGGCGGTCTTGTCGAGGGTACGGGCGCGGTCGTTGCCGCGATTTTCGCACATTTCGATGCCGATGGAACTGCGGTTGCCGGGGCCGTCGTAATCGGCGTGCTCGCCGCGCTCGTTGGTGGGCAGGCTTTGATAAATGGAGTGGTCATCCACGGTGAAATGCCAGCCGATGTAACCGATGGCGTTGTGCCGGCCTTTGATGGAGCCGCGCTTGAGCATCTGGGCATGCGCGTAGGCATTCCCGCCGCGCGAGCGGTTTTCTGTGGCGTGGATGGTGATATAGCGCGGCGTCATCGACCGGTGCTTGATGCGCGAGTAGCGGCCCTTGGGTACCAGATCGACGGTGACGCCGGGAGGGGTCCGCTGTGGAACAATGACCGAACAGGAGCCCAAAAGGCAGACCAGCAGCCCACAGCCGACGATTTTCTGAATATTCATGGTTTAAAAGAGGGAAGCAGATTGCATGACAAGATCGGGCCGGAGGCCGAAAGAGCAGGTGGGATTTTGGTCTTTTTTCGGTTCCTCATTGGTTTTCAATGGGGTGCGCTGGAACTGAAAAAATTCTCAAATTCGGCCCTCATGGGCGGCATTTTGACGCCTGAACTTTTTTTTCAGCGTGGAACCCTTGAGTTTGCGATGAGAAACGTTTTTCAGCACAATGGCTGGGAAAAAAATCTCGCCAGGGCACAATATCTTGTGCATGATCCGCATCGGCACCCGCAATATATAGTATTTATAGTGCGCTTTGGTTGCTCTCCTGTTTTCCCGGTAATTGACTCAATCACTCCTCATTCTGCAACGAAATCGTCATGGACAAGACATTCAAAATTGGCAACCGCGAGTTTGTTCTCGATCAAGACAAGGCTGAAGCCGCCTTCGCGGACAAGATGGTCATCAATGGCCGCAAGAGCATGACCTTTAACCTCTTGCCGCTGAAGTACCAGTGGGCCTATGACCTCTATCGCACGATGAAGGCCAACCACTGGGAGCCGGAGGACATCCAGATGCAGAAGGATGTGGAACAATGGCGCTCCAACGAGATCACGCAGAACGAGCGCTGGATCATCATGATGGGCATCGGCTACTTTTCCGCCGCCGAGGGCATCGTGGGGGACAACATCCAGCACGTCGTGCGCGAGCTGGTGACCGCTCCCGAATTGAAGCTGGTGCTCGGCCGCCATGCGCATGAGGAGAACATCCACGCCGACTCGCTGCTGTACATGATTTCCTCCCTCGGCATCAATCCGCATGAGTGCGAGGCGATGTTTGAGCAGATCCCGACGATCGTGAAGAAAAACGAGTTCGTCACCCGCATCTCCAACAACATGCGCCGTGATCTGGACCTCACGAAGCTCGAAAACAAGCAGCTCCTGGCCAAGAACATCTTCATGTTCGGCCAGTGCATGGAAGGGACGCAGTTCTACGGCCTCTTCGGCATGATCCTGAGCCTCTACCGCCAGAACAAGTTCCCCGGCATCGGCCAGATGTTCCGCTACACGCTGCGGGATGAGTCGAACCACATCGAGGTCTTCCGCAACCTCTTCATGGATCTCGTGGAAGAAAACCCGGACCTCTGGACCGCCGAATTCCGCGAGGAACTCGTCAGCATCATGCGCGAGGCCATCCGGCTGGAGAAGGAATTCATCCGCGACTGCCTGCCCGTGAACGCCGTGGGCCTCAGCGCCGACGAGTTTGAGCAGTACATCGACTTCATCGCCGACCGCCGCCTTGCCGGCTGCGGTCTGCCCGCCCTGAGCCCCGGTGTCACCAATCCGCTGCCCTGGCTGGCGGAGATGATGGACGTGCGCAAGGAGCAGAACTTCTTTGAGGGCAAGGTCACGGACTACCAAAAGGCGTCCGCCCTCGTCCACAGCTCCGACGACGACCTGTAAAGTTTCCGGGATCGAACATGTTCGCTGGAGTGATCCGGCGAAGATTTTTTATCCTCTAAAATCCCTCGTGCTCCTTAATCAAACTCAACGCTCCTCCCGCCATGATCGCCAACCTGCTCCAAGAAGACAAAGTCCTGAAAAGGGTCACCCAAACCCCCAAAAACCAGAAGCCCCACTTTGAATGGAGCGCTCTGGCCGTGTCTGCCATCGGTGAAACCGTGCCCGCCTCCATCAAGGTGAGCATCGGCGGCAAGGAGCGTGACTTTGATTCTGCCGAGATCGCCGACACCGTGGGAAGCGCCCTGACCGACCTGTTCCTGGCCCGTCAGAAGGAAGGGGACATCTACAATGAGACGAACCGCCAGTTCGTGCAGAACATCTCCAAGGCGGTCACCGAGGAGATTCATCAGCGCACGGCCCAGCTTGCCGAAGGGAACGGCAGGGCGGCCACGCTGAACGCGAAGGACATTTACCACTGCATCGAGCGTGCCCTGATCAAGCACAACGCGCATGACGTGGCCCGTACCCTGGCCGAACGTCGCAAGCGCACCGAGCCGCATGATCCCTTCGCCGATGCCATCCCGCAGCCCCTCATCGTGAACACCAAAGTCATCCGCCGCAGCGGCCAGCTCGTCCCCTGGAACCACAACAAGATCGAGATCGCCGTCCGCAAGGCCTTCCTCTCCCTCGAACTCGACTCCTCGCCTGCCGTCCAGATCGCCGAGACCGTCAGCCGCTACATCGCCGACGAAAACAAGCAGTTCATCCACATCGAGGACGTGCAAAACCTCGTCGAGGAAGAATTGATGAAGCAGGGCTTCTTCAAGGTCGCCCGTGGTTACATCCAGTACCGTGCCTTGCGCACGAACATGCGCGACACCGACGAGCAGGAGGCCGCCATCGCCAATGACATCGAGAGCCAGGAGCAGCAGGCGCTCATCGTCGTCAAGACCGCCGACGGCAATTCCTTCCTCTGGGACGGCGCGGATCTGAAGAAGCGCATCGACTTCGCCATGCTCGGCCTCGATTTGTGCCTCACCCGCGCCGAGATCGAGATGGAGCTGCGCCGCTCGCTCAATTCCGACATCACACTGGAGCATCTGAAGCAGACCATCACGCTCAATGCGAAAACGATGATGCAGAAGGACGCCGACTTCGCCAAGTTCGCCGCCCGCATCCTGCTCAGCTACATCTATGAGGAAGTCCTCGGCTGGGACATCGTGCGTGATGGCATCGAGGCCCTGCGCGACTTCCATCGCCGCGCCTTCCGCCGCAATCTCGCCCGTGGCGTCGAGATCGACCGCTACAACCCGCGCCTGCTTCAGTTCGATCTCGACAAGCTCGCCGACGCGCTCGACCCCGCCGCCGACATGGACTTCGACTTCCTCGGCATCCAGACCCTCTATGACCGCTACTTGATCGTCGATAAAAAGATCAAGCCCTCCAAGCGCCTCGAAACGCCGCAGCTCTTCTGGATGCGCGTCGCCATGGGCCTCAACGTCGGCGAGCGCGACGGCAATCCCGAGGACAAGATCATCGCCATCTACAAGCTCTACAAAGGCCGCCGCTTCTGCTCCAGCACCCCCACGCTCTTCAACAGCGGCACGCTGCATTCCCAGCTCAGCTCCTGCTACTTGTACAAAGTGGACGACAGCATCGAGTCCATCATGATCCGTGGCATCGCGGAGAATGCCTTCCTCTCCAAGTGGGCCGGCGGCCTCGGCGGCTCCTGGACCAGCGTGCGCGGCACCGGCGGCTACATCAAAGGCACCAACGGCGAGTCCCAGGGCGTCATTCCCTTCCTCAAGCTGCACAACGACCAGCTCATCGCTGTAAATCAAGGCGGCAAGCGCCGTGGCTCCGGCTGCGCCTACCTTGAGGTCTGGCACAACGACATCGAGGACTTCCTCCAGCTCCGTGTGAACACCGGCGACGAGCGCCGCCGCACCCACGACCTCAACACCGCCAACTGGATTCCCGATCTCTTCATGAAGCGCATGGAGGCCCGTGGCACCTGGACCCTCTTCCGCGCCAACGAAGTCCCCGACCTTCACAACCTCTACGGCAGCGCCTTTGAAAAACGCTACGTCGAGTACGAGGCCCTCGCCAAGACCGGCAAGATCTTCGGCAAGGAAATCGAGGCCGTCGATCTCTGGAAAAAGATGCTCAAGTCCATCTTCGAGACCGGCCATCCCTGGATCACCTTCAAAGACCCCTGCAACGTCCGCAGCCCGCAGGACCACGTCGGCGTCATCCACAGCTCCAATCTCTGCACCGAGATCACGCTCAACACTTCCGCTGACGAGACCGCTGTCTGCAACCTCGGCTCCGTCCTCATCGACAACCACCTCGACGACTCCGGCGGCATTGATCACAGCAAGCTGCGCGAGACCATCCGCGTCGCCGTGCGTGCGCTCGACAACGTCATCGACATCAACTTCTACCCCACCGAGGCCGCCAAGACCTCGAACACCCGCCACCGCCCCATCGGCCTCGGCGTCATGGGCCTGCAATACGCCCTCTACCGCAAAGGCATCCCCTTCGCCTCGAAGGAAGCCGTCGAGTTCAACGACGAGTTCATGGAAGCCGTCGCCTACTACGCCTACGAGGCCTCCAGCGACCTCGCCGCCGAGCGTGGGCAGTATTCCAGCTACAAAGGCAGCAAGTGGGACCGCGGCCTCCTCCCGCAGGACACCGTCGATCTCCTCGAAAACGAGCGCGGCGTCCCCGTCGAGGTGCCACGCGGCGGCAAGATGGACTGGAGCGCCCTCCGCGCCAAGATCGCCAAGCAGGGCATGCGGAACAGCAACGTCATCGCCATCGCGCCGACCGCCACCATCTCCAACATCATGGGCTCCAGCCCCTGCATCGAGCCCCTGCTCAGCAACATGCTCGTGAAGGCCAATCTCTCCGGTGACTTCATGCTCCTCAATCCCTACCTCATCCGCGACCTCAAAAAGCGCGGCCTGTGGACCGCCGACATCCAGAACAAGCTCAAGTACATGGACGGCGAGAT
>NZ_JBIIKX010000096.1:0-19373 GCF_044232965.1 Prosthecobacter sp. | reverse complement strand
GGATCTACTCAGACGACGATGGGACGACATGGCAGGAGTCGGCAAGCTGGTGGGCCTTGCCCATGCGTAGCGGCACGGGCTTGCAGGAGCCGGGCATCGTCGAACTCGCGGATGGTTCGCTCTTTTCATGGGGTCGCACGGATCAGGGCGCGCAGCAGGGCTTCCGCTCCACGGATGATGGCAAGACGTGGACGCCGCCCGAGCCGACGAAGCTGCAATCGCCCGTGTCGCCTGCGAGCATCCGGCGCATTCCCGGCAGCAATGATCTGCTCGCACTCTACAATGACCACTCGGGCAAGTTCCCATTTCCGAAAGGCAAACGCACTCCGCTGGTGGCAGCGATCTCCAGCGATGGCGGCAAGACGTGGCCGGTGCGCAAGTTGATCGAGGGCGATCCCGATGGCTGGTATTGCTACACGGCCATCCATTTCGTCGGCGACACCGTGCTGCTCGGTCACTGTGCCGGTGACAGCAAATTGGGCACGTATCTCGGCACCCTTCGCATCCGGCGCATCAGCCTCGACTGGCTGCGTCAGCCTTGAGGAAGCAAAAGCCTCCACCTCAGTTGCTCCGGCTCGACACTCACTCCATGAATCCCACCAAAGCCTTCACGCTCTCACTGCTGCTGCTTTCCGCCACGCTGCACGCTGCTGACACCTTCCTCGTCGAGAACGGCCAGCCGCGCGCCGAGATCATCATCGCGGAGAAGCCGCAACGCACCGTGCGGCTCGCGGCGCAGGAGTTGCGGGACTACATCGAGAAGATCTCGGGAGCGAAATTGGCCATCGTTACCGCGCCGAGCGGCAAGGGTTTGGCGAAGCTCTTCGTCGGGGCCAGTGCTCAGTCGCCGATCAAGGTCGATGGACTTCAAGACGGTGCCTACCGCATCGCGTCGGGTGCTGACTGGCTGGCGCTGATTGGCGATGACACCGAGTTCACGCCGATCGAACCATGGGCAAAAAACAATGCGGAAATCGTGAACGGCAAAGCACAGGCCGAGTGGGAGAAGATCACGGGCGCGACCTGGGGCTTGCCGAACATCCTCATCTACAAGAGCCGCTTCACCCTGCCTGGCGACATCGGACGACCCACGGCACAGACTGGCGAGAAGCCGGTGCCGCTTCAGCTCTGGGACCAGGATGAGCGTGGCTCGTTTAATGCGGTGAATGGCTTCCTGCATCGCCTCGGGGTGCGCTGGTATATGCCGGGCGAGTTGGGCGAGGTGCTGCCGAGCATGAAGTCGATCCCGCTGCCGAAGATCGACGAAACCGTGCGGCCCGACATGCCGCAGCGGCGCTTCAGTTATCACGGCGGCGTGCATGGCCGCGACACGTCGATGTGGTTCATGCGGCTCGGCGTGCGTGATCCGTATGGCATCCAGGATGCCCACGGGCTCGATACCATGACGAGTCGTGCGGAAGTCTTCGCCGCGCATCCCGATTGGTTCGCGATGTATGGCGGCAAGCGGCGCTTCAACCTGAGAGAGAACAACCAGTTGTGCTACTCCAACGAGGAACTCTTCCAGGAGACGGTGCGCTACGTCCGCGCCCAGTTCGATCACTTCAAGATGAGCATGGTCTCGGTGATGCCGCCGGATGGCTACACCGCGATCTGCCAGTGTCCCTTGTGCGCGGGCAAGGACTCGCCCGAGCGCGAGCAGCGCGGTCTCGCCTCGGACTATGTCTGGGGCTTCGTCAATCGCGTGGCAAAGGAGGTCGGCAAGACGCACCCGGACGGCAAGGTGCTCAACTGTGCCTACGGCATCTATTCGCTGCCGCCGCTGAAGATCGACAAGCTCGAGCCCAATGTCGTCGTCTCCATCGTCGGCGGGCGTTTGCCGCGAAACAACAAGCCGGAGCAGCAGGAGGAGTGTCGCAAACTCCGCGACGCCTGGGTGGCGAAGACGCACAATCCGCTCATCAACTTCGAGAACTATCCCTTCGTCGATCGCGGCTGGTATCTGCCCGCGTTCACGCCGCACGCGATGGGCGAGAGCATCAATGCGACCAAGGGCATCTCGCAGGGTGAAGACATTTCTTTAACCGTGCGGCAAGATCCCGACACCTCCGGCATCGGCTTCAATCACTTCCAAGTCTATTTCACCGCGCGGATGTTTTGGGGCGGGAAGAATGCGGACGTGGACGCGATGTTCCGCGAATACTGCCACCTTTTCTACCGTCCTGCGGAGCAGCAGATGCGCGCCTTCTTTGAATACTGCGAAGCCAACTGGCAGGAGATGGAGAAGGACAAAGCCAAAGCGGATCGCGCGCTGGAACTCTTCGCCACCGCCAAGTCAAAGGCTGATGCATCGAGCGTCTATGGCAAACGCATCGCCCTCATCGACGACTTCCTCAAGGGCCTGCGCAGCAAGAGCCAGCAACTCGGTAAAGTGCGCGGCCCGTTGCCTGTCCTGCGGCTCGTCGGCACCGCGCCGGGCAAGATTGTGGTCGATGGCAAGCTCGACGAAGAGGCGTGGACCAACGCTTTCCCTTCCGCCACCGTGCGCCTGCGCGAGCTGCAAACCGGACGCCAGCCCACCTTTGGCACCACCGTGAAGTCGGCCTGGTTCGGCAACGATCTCTACTTCGCGATCCGTTGCGACGAGCATCCCGGCGAGAAATTGAACATCGGCACCACGCGCAAGGACGACGGCGCGCTCTGGTATGGCGACGCCGTCGAGGTGCTCATCGAAACGGAAGCGCACTCGTATTATCAGATCGCCATCAGCCCGAGCGGCGCTGTCGTTGACCTGGATCGCGGCACCTCGCATGACAAGTGCTTCAGTTGGGACTCAGAGGCTCAAGTCGCCACTCATCTGGCGAATGATCATTGGATCATCGAAATGCGCATCCCCATCACGCAGGATGAAAACGATCCGCTGCACCAAGTCATCGGCCGCAAGCCCGACAAGAGCCTGCCCTGGCACATCAACGTCTGCCGCCAGCGCATCCGCGAGGACGGCTCGGAATACTCCGCCTTCTCGCCGACGGGCACCGACGGCTTCCACGAGGTGCTGAAGTTTGCGACCTTCTACGACGGCAACAGCTTCGAGTTTGATCATGGCCTGCCCGACGCCGATTTCCTCGAATCCACGCGCATCGCCGCCGACTTCGCGCGCACCGGCAAGCGCGAGGAAGCGCTCGCCGCTTACACCGCCGCCGCCGAAGGCAAGGTCACCGACCTGCAAAAGTCCCACGCGCTCGAACTCGCCGCCGGCTATGCCCGCGGTCTCCGCAAGCTGGACCTTGCCGATCCACTCACCGCGCGCATTCCCATCGAAGCCGTGAAGAAAGCGGCGCTCATGCAAAACCTGCTCGATCAAAGCAAAGCCCCGCAAGTGATCGCGCAGTTTGGCAAAGAAGAAATCGGAGCCTGGCCGTTCTGGAAACGCGGCGACGGCTACCTCGCGCGGGGTCGCGCTTACGCCATCACCAAAGCCGGTAAAGAAGCCGAGGCCGACCTGCTCCATGCCCTCGAATGGACGGGCGACTCGCGCCTTCGCGACAGCATCCGGCAAGCGCTTGGCAGCAATCGCGAGAACAACCTCAACGATGACAGCGCTGCCTTGACCGCCTATCACGAGATCATCGATCCCGCCAGGCAACTCGGCAGCTCCGACCAGTTCTACGCTGTCCAAGGCATCGCCCGCATCCTCGTGAAACGCGGGCAGTTTGACGAAGCCCTGAAGACCCTGAACCGAGCCGAACCCAACAAGCTGCAAGGCGTATGGAAGACGAACATCCTCAAGTCCATCGAAGAAGTGAACAAGGCGCGGAACAAACCATGAAACTCATCCTCACACACCCTTTTTGTCCGCACTCCACCACGCCACGCATGAAGCACCTCGTCTCCGCACTCCTCGCTCTTTGCCTTCTCGCCGCGCACGCCAGTGCCGCGGATGTCGCGGCCCTTGCGACTGAGGATCTACCTTCACTCGTCACGCTCTACCAGGAGCTGCACGCTCATCCTGAACTCTCGCTGCACGAGGAACAGACGGCGGCTCGCATCGCGAAGGAACTGCGCGGTGCCGGGCTCGAAGTCACGGAGAAGGTCGGCGGACATGGTCTGGTCGGCATTCTGAAAAATGGCGCTGGCCCCGTTATCCTTGTGCGCACGGACCTCGATGCCTTGCCTGTCAAAGAACAGACCGGAGCCGCCTATGCGAGCACCCGGATCGTGAAGGATGTCCAGGGGATCGATGTGCCGGTGATGCACGCCTGCGGGCACGACATTCACATGGCCTGCTTCGTCGGCACGGCGCGTGCGATGGGGCGGCTGCGGGAGCAATGGAGCGGCACGCTCGTGATGATCGGCCAGCCGGCGGAGGAGCGCGTCATCGGTGCGCGGCTGATGCTCCGTGCGGGATTGTATGACCGTTTTCCAAAGCCCGACAAAGCCGTGGCGCTGCACTGCCAGCCTGACCTCGCGCATGGGCGCATCGGACTGCGTGAAGGCCACGCGGCGGCGAACGTGGACACGCTGGAGATTGTCGTGCGCGGCGTCGGCGCGCACGGCGCGCAGCCCCACACGGGGAAGGACCCCATCCTTCTCGCCTCGCAGATCGTCGTCGCTTTGCAAAGCATCGTCAGCCGCGAGGTGAAGCCGGGGGATCCCGCCGTGGTCACCGTGGGCAGCTTTCATGGCGGCACGAAGGCGAACATCATCCCGGATGAAGTGCGCATGCAGCTCACGCTGCGCTCTTACAAGACGGAGACGCGCGAGCAACTCATCGCGGCCATCAAGCGCATCACCCGCAGCCTCGCCGAAGCCGCCGGGATGCCTGCGGAGAAGATGCCGGAGGTCATCGTCACCGAGGAAAGCACTGCATCGCTCTACAATACGCCCGAACTCGTCAGCGAAGTGCGCCGCAGCCTGGAGTCCGTCGTCGGCGCTGAGAATCTTGTCACCGTTGACCCCACGATGGGCGGCGAGGACTTCGCGGAGTTTGGCATCACGAAAGAGAAAGTGCCGCTGTGCATGTTCCGCCTCGGCACGCAGTCGCCTGAGGACATCGCCAAGGCAAAAGCCGAAGGCAAGCCGCGCCCTTCGCTGCATTCCCCTTTCTTCAAACCCGTGCCCGAACCCACCATCCGCACCGGCGTGCAAGCGATGACCACCGTGCTGCTCGACCTCCTGCGGAAACGATGATCATCCGCACGGCCGCATCAGCCTCGACTGGCTGCGGCAGCCGTAAACTCGACTCCATCTTTCGCATTCGATTCCACCGAAACCAGACTCATGAAAATCACACTGCTCCTGCTCCTCCTCTCCGCCACCCTGCACGCCACGGAGTTCTTCGTGAACAAGCAGGGCCTCGACTCGAATGCGGGCACGAGTCGCGCGGCGGCGTTCCTCACGATTCAGAAGGGCGTGGATGCTTTGCAGCCGGGAGACACGCTCTCCATCGGTCGCGGCGAGTATGCGGAGGCGGTCGCGAGGAAGGGGCTCGGCAGCGCGGAGAAGGAAACGGTCATTCGCGCGGAGATTCCGGGCACGGTGCTGCTGCGTGGTGATGTGGATGCGCCGGTGTTCAAGCCGGTGCCTGGAACGCGCCAGACTTTCGCAGCGGATTTCAAGGTTTCGGTGCAGGCGGTGTATGAGGTCGATACCTGGTCGCGGCTCGGGGAGTGCGCGACATTGGCCGAGGTGGAGTTTCAGCCGGGCAGCTACTTTTATGATGCCGCTGCGGGGCGGCTTTATGTTTCGAGCACGGACTTGCGCCCGGCTGTGCATCATCGTTACAGCGTGCCGATATTGGGTCGGCATGGTTTAGAGTTGGAGAAGCCGGTGCGGGTGGTGCTGGATGGCATCGCGGTGCGCGGGTGCGAGAGCAGCGGGATGGCTGACTCGCGGACCTTGTTTGGAAATTGGGGCATTATCTTTCTTGGTGCCCGCGACTGCATCATCCGCGATTGCACGGCTTTCCTGAATGGCGGCGGCATCTGTATCGCCAGTGAGGGCGAAGGGGGCAATCTGGTCGAGGGCTGCACGGGCTATGGCAACAGTTCGCCACACAACAGCTCCGAGTGCGCGGGTGTGATGCTGTATCAAAGCAAAAATGACGTGGCGCGTAACTGCGTGGGCTATCGCTCCATCGGCGTGGGTGTGCGGATCTACGGGCTTTCGGCTGAGCATGGTTTGCTCGATCACTGCCTGGGCTGGGGCAATGAAGGTCCGGATGTCGGCATCAAATCAGGCCGGGCAGAGACTTGCGCAACGAAGAACTCGGTGGGTCTCGGATACTTTCCGGTGCTCAATGTCTCGAACTCCATCCTCGGCAGCCAGAACATCTATGTGCCTGACGAAAAGATCACCAAAGACAACATCCACCTCAAAACCGAGCGACTGCATCTCGAGCAGGAGTTTGCGGACCCGCTGAACTTCGATTTCCGGCTGCAATCGACCTCCACGATGCGCAACTCCGCACCAGATGTAAAAGATCGCGGGCCGTTTCCCTACCAAGCCAATGTGTTTTTCGTGAAGCCGACGGGCGATGACACGGCGGATGGCCTCTCGGTAACGGCGGCGTGGAAAACGCTGGCCCGCGCCGTGCAACAGGTGCGCCCCGGTGACACAGTGTATTTGGAGCCGGGTGTCTATGCGGGGCGCGTGACGATCCGCGCGGGAAAGGCAGGCGCAGCGCCGGTGGCATGGCGCGGCCGGGGAACCGGCAGGGTCGTCATCGCCGATAATCTCCACATTGAAAACAGCGCCGGGGTCGAGTTCGAGCGGCTGCATTTCTTAGGAACGGTCACCGCCAGCGCCAGCGCGAGCCTGCGTTTTCACAACTGCCGCTTCACCGGCAGGGACATCAGCCTGTCTGCCGGCAAGGTCGCGGCTTTAAAGGTCACACACTGCGAGTTCACCGGGTTTGCCCGGGCCGCGCTGCTTTTGGACGAATGCCAGCAAGTGCACCTCAGCAGCAATCTCTATGACAACCTGACCTCCCCCGCAGTTGAGATCAGCGGCGGCGCGTCTGCGATCCGATACAGCGACTACCACAGCTACGCCGACGCGGCACACGCCTGGAAAGTCGGCGACGGCGTGATGTCCCTGGTCCAGGTCCAGCAGACTCAGGACAGCTACTCGCGCGCGATCCAGCCGACCTTTGCGGTCGAAGAAAGCACGGCTTACTTGAGCAATCCCGCGTCTTTTATGGGATTTGGAGCACTCGGGCAGAGCATCGGGTTTCATCAGGACCGCATGTCGAACACGCTGGAGATGACCGCGCCGGTGCTGCACTCGGTGGGCACGACGACGGCGAATATCGAATGGCTCGTCACCCGCGGTGCCGCGTGCGAAGTGGCCTGGGGTGACACGCCGGAGTGCGCGAATCGCGTGAAGTTCCACGTCGGTGTCACCACCGACAATCACCGGAGCTTCAGCCTGACGGGCTTGCAGCCGGGCAAAACGTATTATTTCCGCATCGTCGCCATCTCTGCGGCGAATCCCTTTGATGGCAAAGGCAAGCCGGAGGTCATCGATCCGCAATACGGCGCGATCTCCTTCACCACCGAGCGCGAGCAACCCGCCGCGAAAACCTACTACGTGGCGACCGATGGCGATGACGCAAACTCCGGCCTGGAGCGGAGCCGGGCATGGCGCACCGTCGGCCACGCGGCCTCCCGCATCAGCGCGGGCGACACCGTCTTCATCGCTGGCGGCACCTATTCCGAAAAAGTGCGGGTGCGCGTGTCCGGCGACAAGGAACTGCCCATCAAGTTCAAGTCCATCCCGGGAGAAAAAGTCATTTTTGACGGCAACGAACGCCGTCTCGATGCCGCCTGGGTCATCAACGGCAAAACGAACATCGAGCTGGACGGTTTTTATTTCCGCCAATTCGGCCTGCAAGGCGGCGGCAACAGCGGTTCGCGCGTGGTGAATGTAAGCCACGGTACCGATGTCAGCATCCGCCGCTGCATGTGGGACGGCTATGGCAAAGGCTACGCGCCGGGCTTTGTCTGCGCGTGGAACAGCGAAAATCTGCGCATCTCGAACTGCGTCATCGCCCGTGGTTTCGATGGTCTGGAAGTCACGAGTTGCCCCGGCTTTGTCCTCGAGCACAATGTCTTCGTCGGCAACCTCATCCAGGCCACCAAACTCGCCACCCCGGCCACGGTAAGGAACAACATTTTCTGCGACAGCATCCCATCGAAGGTCAAAGTGCCTCTGCAGCAGTATGGCACCCAGAACGGCATCGAGGATCGCAACAACTGCTACTTCCTCCGCGCTCCCGATGAAGATCGTCAGCTCTTCTGGGTGCTCGGTTTTTCTGAAGGCGGCAAAAACCTCGGCCACACTCGCATGAGTCTGGCGGACTACGATCGGCGCGTCCGCCCCACGGGTTCGATCATCGCTGATCCGCAGTTTCCCGTGATCCAGAAACTCGATCCTGCCAAAGTCGCTCCGTTTCCCATCGACTCGATCAACCGCACATTCGACTTCCAGGAAGTCTTCGCCACGAATCCCGAAGTCGTAAAGCGTGGCATGGGCCTGCAACCGGAAGCGTTCGCGGACATGATCAAAAAGTAGAAAGCGCCCACCATGACAAACATGACCAGAACCATCCGCCGCACTTTCATCAAAACCTCCGCCATGGCCGCTGCTGGCATCGGATTGTCACCGCGTTCATGGGCGCAGGTCCGTGGCGCGAATGACGATGTTCGCTTCGGTGTCGTGGGTTTCAGGGGGCGGGGACGCTCACACATCACCGACATTCTGGCGGTCAAGGGAGCGCGTATCGTGGCGCTTTGTGACGTGGATCAAACGGTGCTGGATGCCGAGGCCCAGAAGCTCAAAGACCTCGGTCACACCATCAGGACCTACTCGGATGTGCGACAGATGCTTGAGAGCACGGAAATCGACGCCATTTCCACGGCCACACCGAACCATTGGCATGCTCCGATCACCATCTGGGCATGTCAGGCGGGCAAGGATGTCTATGTCGAGAAGCCGGTGTCTCACAACATCTGGGAAGGCCAGCAAATGATCGAGACAGCGCGCAAGCACCGCCGCATTGTTCAGAGTGGCACGCAGAGTCGTTCCCATAGCGGCATACAGGAAGCCGTCGCCTGGGTTCACGCGGGGAATTTGGGTAAGATCACGCTGGCACGTGGTCTCTGCTACAAGCGGCGGCCCAGCATCGGCAAAGTCACCGGACCGCAAGCCGTCCCCGCCCACATCAACTACGAGCTGTGGACTGGGCCAGCGCCGATGCAGCCTTTGATGCGAAAGGAACTGCACTACGACTGGCATTGGGTGTGGGAGACCGGCAATGGCGACCTTGGTAACCAGGGCATCCACCACATGGATATTGCGCGGTGGTTTCTCGGCGAAAAAGACCTCGCGCCTCATGTGTTCAGCATCGGCGGACGTGTCGGCTACCTCGACGATGGTGCCACGCCTAACACCCAGCTCATTCACCATGCCTATGCCGCCGCACCGCTCATCTTTGAAGTGCGCGGACTGCCCGCAAAGGCGGGTCGCGAGCCGATGGACTCGCTGCTGGGCGTATCCGTCGGCAACGTGATTCACTGCGAGCATGGCTTTCTGCTGCTCAGCATTGATGGCTCCATCGCGGCCTATGATCAAAGCGGGCGCATCCTGCGCACTTTCACGGGCATCTACCAGAACCATCACGCCAATTTCGTGAAGGCCATCCGCAGCCGCCAGGCAAGCGACCTCACTGCCGACATCAGTGAAGGACACATCTCCAGTTCGCTGTGTCACGTCGCAAACATTTCCCACCGGCTCGGACAACAGGCGGCTCAGGCCGAGATTCGCGAGAGGATCAAAGGCAACCAGGACACCACCGACGCCTACGAACGGATGCTGGCGCATCTGGATGCCAATGGAGTGGATACCCGTAAGGACAAGCTCATCCTCGGCGTTGCCCTCAGCCTTGATCAGAAAACACAGCGCTTTGTGGGCAATGACCGCGCCAACGCCCTGCAAACACGGACCTACCGAGCGCCATTCGACCTTTGAACCCAGGCACTTTCGACCCATGAATACCCGCCGCCATTTCATTGCCACGGTTGCCGCATCCGCTGCGGCGTCATCGCCCATCGGTGCGCTCGCCGCAGAATCGAAAGCCGCGCCGAAGAACAGCACCTCGCTTTCGGGGAGGAACGGACCGGAGTTTGGATCCGTGAATGCGGTGATCCAGAAGCTCAAAGGCGGGCCGGATTTGCCGTTGTCGTTTCTGCATCGCGATCACCACGACCTCGCTGCATGGAAAGCCAAGGGACGCGCGAAGATGCTAGAGCTGCTTCAATACGCGCCCGCGAAGTGCGACCCGAACGCGGAGGTCGTCTCGCGCAAGGACTGCGGCGATTACATCCGCGAGGAAGTGCGCTTCAACACCACGCCGGTTTTTCGCGTGCCAGCGACCGTCCTGATTCCCAAGAACGCCAAGCTGCCCGCGCCTGCCGTCGTCGCGCTGCATTCACACGGCGGCTACTACATGTGGGGCCGCGAGCGCGAGGTCGAGACCAGCGAAGCGATTCATCCGACGCTCAAAGAAATGCGCGAGCGCGGCTACGGCGGCAAGGCCTACGGCATCGAGCTGGTGCGGCGCGGCTACGTGGTCATCGCCATTGACATGTTCTACTGGGGCGAGCGCCGCATGGTGCTCGACGATGATCCGCCGGAGTGGAAAGCGCGGTCGCTCACACTCAGCGATGAGGACGTGAAGGCCTATCACACCCGCTGCAACCGCGATGAGGAGTTCATGGCGAGGACCCTGTATTGCGCCGGCGTGAGTTGGGCGGGAATCATCGCGTGGGACGACATCCGCACCGTGGACTACCTCATCACGCGGCCGGATGTGGACCCGAGCCGCATCGCCTGCGTCGGCCAAAGTGTCGGCGGCCTGCGCAGCTCCTATCTCGCCGCGCTGGACGATCGCATCAAGGCGGCCGTCGTGAGCAGTTGGATGTGCTCATTTCCCAATCAGCTCGCGGCTCACATCCGCGGCATCGGCTTCACCAAAATCATCCCAGGCATGTATCACCACATGGATCATCCCGACATCGCCTCGCTCGCGATGCCGAAGCCGCTCATGGTCATCAACGGCTCGCAAGACCGCCTCTTCGAACTCGCCGGCGTCCACGCCGCGCACGAAAAGATCGCCCAGTGCTACGCCAAAGCCGGCGTGCCCGAGCACTTCAAGAGCATCATCGAAGACGCACCGCATCAGTTCAACGCCGAGCGCCAGGCGGATGCGTGGGCGTGGTTTGAGAAGTGGGTTTGATTTAATGCACTCGCACCATTCATGACTCATCCCACCACCCCCACGACCATCCGCCACCGCATCATCGGCGTGACGATGCTGATGGCGTTCATTTTGTATCTCGACCGGATCTGCATGGGCGAGATCGTAAAGTCGGTGTCGTTCAACCATGACCTCAAGCTCACGGATGAACAAATCGGGCATGTCCTGGGCTCGTTCTTCTTCATGTATGCGCTGTTCCAGGTGCCCGCTGGTTGGGCGAGTGATCGCTTTGGCGCGCGCCCGATGCTGACGATCTACATCGTGCTGTGGTCGCTGTTCACGGCGATGACGGGCTTTGTCACGGGCTTCGCGGGTCTGCTCGTGGCACGTTTGCTGTGCGGGGTCGCGGAGGCGGGGGCTTATCCGACGTCGATGGCGTTGATTCGCAAATGGATCCCGCTCACGGGTCGCGCACGGGCCAGTGGCATGGTCGCGCTCGGTGGTCGCATCGGCGGCACGCTCGCTCCGTTTTTGACCATCTGGATGATCGTGACGATGGGCAATTGGCGCACGTCATTGTGGATTGATGCCGCTGTCGGTCTCGTCATCGCGGCGATCTTCTGGAAGATGGTGCGCTCGAATCCGCATGAGCATCCGCAGGTCAACGCGGCGGAGTTGGAGTTGATCGGCAGGCCGCAGGGCGAGAAATCGTTGAGCGGTCGTGAGCTCCTGAGCGCTCTCTGGAGCTTCACCAAAAGCCGCAGCCTGTGGTGCAACTCTGCCGCGCAGATGCTGCAAAACATCGGCTGGGGATTTCTCGTGACCTGGCTGCCGACTTACCTCGTCAAAGAGCGCGGTGTGGGCGAGATCGAAGGCGGCAAGATGCTCACCTACGTGCTCGCGTTCGGCATGTTGGGACAAATCGCGGGCGGCTATTACTGCGACTGGGCCACGCGGCGCTTTGGCCTGCGCTGGGGTCGCTTGCTGCCGATGACTAGCTCGATGTTCGTCTGCGCGGCGGCTTATATGTGTTGTCCGTTCGTCGAATCGACCTGGACGCTCGTTGCCTGCTGCGCGGTCGTTTCTTTTTGCACCGATCTCGCCAATCCCGCGCTCTGGGCCTTCATGGGCGACGTGGGTGGACGCGCCACCGCCGCCGCCGGAGGTTGGGGGAACATGTGGGGCAACTTTGGTGCCAGCGCCGGTGCCTTGCTCATCCCCTGGCTGATGAAGATCGGCGGCGGCGATGGCAAGACGCTCGTCTTCTTCACACTCGCCGGAGCCTTCGTCCTCGCCGGCCTCATCGTTCTGCCGATGGACGCAACGAAGAAGCTCATCGCCGATGAACCCGCCGATCTGAATCCTGCATCAACATGAACAACCCACTCGTCTCCTACCCACAACTCCCCGACACACCCACGTCGCACCTGCCCTTCAGCCCATGCGTCGTCGTTGGCGACCTCATCTTCGTCTCCGGCCAAGCTTCCGTGGACAAAGAAGGCAACATCGTCACCGACACGTTTGAAGGTGAGTTCCGCCGCAGCATGGAAAACGTGCGCCTCGTGCTGGAGGCCGCCGGTAGCGATCTCGCGCACGTCGTGCAGACGCGAAACTACGTCCGCGATGCCGCGAACCTGCCGCTCTACAACCAGCTTTACCGCGAATATTTCCCCCAGCCCGCGCCCGCCCGCACCACCATCACCGACTGCCTGCCGCCCGATTTGAAATACGAAGTCGAAGCGGTCGCTGTGCGACAGAAGTAGTCCCACCCGCTTTATGCATCCCATCATGAACGACCGTTACGCCACCTCCCGCCGCCTTTATGAGCGGGCCGTCAAATCCATCGCCGCTGGAGTGAACAGCGGCATCCGCAAAATGGAGCAGCCGGTGCCGCTCTATTTTCAGCACGGCAGCGGCTCGCGCGTGTGGGATGTGGATGGCAACAAATACATCGACTTCCAGATCGGTCAGGGCGCGTTGCTTTATGGGCACGCACCGGCGGGGATGGCAGCGGCCATTGCCGCACAGGCGAAACTCGGCACGCATTGGGCCGCGCAGTGTGAGTTGGAGATTGAGGTGGCCGAGCGGATTCAAGCGATGGTGCCAGGGGCCGAGCGCGTGCGCTTTAACAACTCGGCTACCGAGGTCGTGCTCTCGGCGCTGCGGCTCGCACGAGCGCACACCGGGCGACCGCTCATTCTGAAATTTGAGGGCGCTTACCATGGCTGGGCAGATGAGGGACTCGTTGGTTTCGCGCCGCCGCCGGATCGATGGGGCGACTCTGAAAGCCCTACTCGACTGCATCCCAGCCAGGGCGTGATCCCGGAGGTGCTCGATACTTTCGTCGTGGCCCGTTGGAATGATCACGAGCATCTGCGACGCAAAGTCACTGAGTTCAAAGGTCAGATCGCGGCGATCATCTTTGAGCCGATCATGTGCAACACCTGCTGCATGGAGCCAGTGCCCGGCATGATCGAGACGATCCGCGAACTTTGCGACAGCGAAGGCATGCTCATGATTGCCGATGAAACCATCACCGGCTTTCGCGTCGCTCCTGGCGGCGCACAACAGGCGCTCGGCTTCGTCCCAGATATCACCATCCTCGGCAAAGCGGTCGGTGGCGGGCTGCCCTTTGCGGCACTCGCAGGCAAGGCATCAGCGATGCAAAAGATCATCGATGGCACCGTCGTCCACGCGGGCACGCTCAATGGGAATCCGCTCTGTCTTGCCGCCAGCAAGTGGTGTCTCGATCATGTGAAATCGCTCGGAGACCAGCATCCGCGCGTCGCTACGGCGCTCGGACAACAGTTGATGACGGGGCTGCGTGACTTAGCCGATCAGCATGACATTCCGCTCCGCCCGCAGGGGCCTGGGCCAGCCTTCCATGCTGTCATGCTCAAGCCCGGAGCAGCCGAAGGCCCAATCAAAGACTACCGCGACTATGTGAGCCGGCAGGATTCCACGCGCTGGGCGCATCTGCGGCGCTGCCTGCTCGATCACGGCGTGCGCGCCATCGAGCGCGGCCTGTGGTTCATCAGTCTCGCGCATTCTGAAAATGATATTCGTGACGCACTTGCCAAATCCGCCCCGGCCTTTGCCCAACATGCTCGCGAATGGAAACCCGTCTAAATGAACCACCTCTCCACCTCTTCACCAAACCATGCGCACTCTCCTTCTCACCTTGCTCGCCTCCATGTCTGCCTCAGCTGCTGAACCGCTCGTTTTCGTTTCCGCTTTCGCCTCGGGTGAAAAGGCTGGGATTCATGCGTTTGGCTTCGATTCGGAAAAAGGCACGCTGAAGCCGCTGAAACGCACCACGGGCGTGCAGAAGCCGTTTTTCATCGCGCTTTCACCCGACCGGCGATTTTTGTATTCCATCGATGAGTTCGGCGGGAAGGACAATTTCGTCGCCGCGTTTGCCATCGAGGGCCGTGGGGGAGATTTGCGAGCGCTCAATCGTCATAACTCTCGCGGCACGGCCGCGTGCTATGTCGATGTCGATCCCACGGGCAAATCGGTGATCGTCGCGAACTACAGCAGTGGCAACGTCGCCTCGCTGCCGGTGAAGAGTGATGGCTCGCTGGGGGAGGCGGTTTCGTTTTTTCAGCATAGAGGATCAGGTGGTGATCCCGAGCGGCAGAAAGGGCCGAACGCGCATTGTTTCGTCGTCAGTCCCGATGGCAAACACGCCCTCGCTGCCGATCTCGGCATCGACAAGGTCATGATCTACGCGCTCGACGCCGCCACCGCGAAACTCGTGCCGAATGCCGCGCAACCCTTTGCCAAGCTCGCGCCCGGCAGTGGCCCGCGTCATCTGGTGTTTCACCCCGGCGGCAAGCTCGTCTATGTCATCAGCGAACTGGCCAACACCGTCACCGTCTTCGACTGGAACGCCGCCGACGGCACGCTGAAGGAGAAGCAAACCATCGCCACACTGCCGAAAGATTTCACCGGCAAGAGCGCCACCGCTGATTTGAAAATCACGCCCGATGGCAAGCACCTCTACGGCACCAATCGCGGTCACGACAGCCTCGCCAGCTACCGCATCGCCGAGGACGGCACGCTCACGCTGCTGGCGATCGAGCCCAGCGGCGGCAAAGGCCCGCAAAACCTCCTTATCAGTCCGGACGGCCGCTGGCTGCTGTGTGCCAACATGCCCGGCAACAACGTCGTCGTATTCAAAATCGATTCCGCCAGCGGCAGCATCACGCCCCACGGAACCCCCGTCGAGGTGCCGATGGCCTCGTGCCTCCGCTGGATGGAGTGACGGGACGGGGAGTCCTGAAACAAGGCAAAAGGATTTTCAGGTAGAAAAATGGATTTCACTTTTTTTCCTTCCAAAACCAAAGCCACCCATGCGTTACCTCCTCATCCTTCACCTGACTTGCCTCGCGGCCTTCGCGCAGGAGCGCGTGCCGTGGACGACCTCGCGCATCCAAGGCACGCCGGAGCCGCCGCCGCCTTATGTGGTCGAGCGTCTTTACCCTAGGCTTACTTTCAAGAATCCGCTCGACATCAAATCACTGCCCGGCAGTGACAGACTGGTGGTGCTGGAGGAAGGCGGGCGGATGCTTTCATTCGTTCCGGGTGCGAGTGTCGAGAAAGCGGATCTCTTCGGCGAACTCGCGGCCTTTGATCCGGAGATCACGTCCTCGTATGCGCTCACGTTTCATCCGCGCTTCACGGAGAATCGCTTCGTCTTCACATGGGCCAATTTCGATCTCAAGGGTGCGGGCAATCGCGAGAACGGCACTCGCATCGTGCGCTTCCGTGTGACTGATGAATCACCGCCGAAAGTCGATCTCAGCAGTGCCAAGGTCATCATCTCCTGGCGCGCCGGAGGTCACAATGGCGGCAATCTGCGCTTCGGTCCCGATGGCATGCTCTACATTTCCACGGGCGACGCCACGAGGCCGGACCCGCCGGATAGCTTCGTCACTGGGCAGGACATCAGCGACTTGCTATCGAGCGTGCTGCGCATTGACGTGGATCATCCCGAGGCAGGTCGCGCTTATAGCATCCCGATGGACAATCCTTTCGTCGGTGGGCCGAAAGCGCGCGGTGAAGTGTGGGCCTACGGGCTGCGCAATCCTTGGCGCATGAGTTTCAATCCGAAGAATGAGGAGCTGTTCGTGGGCGATGTCGGCTGGGAGTTGTGGGAGATGATTTATCGCATCCAGCGCGGTGGCAACTACGGCTGGAGCATTACCGAGGGGAGCAAGCAAGACGTGCGGCCGGATCGCCTGCGCGGCCCATCGCCGATCCTGCCGCCGCTCGTCGCGCATTCGCATGAAGAAGCGGCGAGCATCACCGGCGGCGAGTTTTATCACGGCGAAAAGCTGCCTGAGTTGAAGGGCGCGTATCTCTACGGTGACTGGCAGATGGGCACCTTCTGGTCGCTGCGCAATGAAGGCGAAAAGGTCACCGAGCATCGCGAACTGGCGCGCAGCTCGCTCATGCCAGCGGGCTTCGGCATCGATCAGGAGGGTGAGTTGATCATTGCAGACCACAGCGGCGGCGGCCTGTGGCGACTGGCGAGAAATCCGCGCTCCGGGAAGAACTCCGACTTTCCGCGAAAGCTCAGCGAAACCGGACTCTTTACCGATACGCTAAAGCAATCACTCGCGCCCGGTGTGCTGCCGTATGAGATCAATGCGCCGCGCTGGGCCGATCACGCGGTCGCGCAACGCTGGGCTGCATTTTCAGATCAATCCGGCGTCACCGTCGCCAGTGAATCCAAGGGCGTGGTGCTGCGTGGCCACTGGGGATTCCCTGCGGGAGCCGTGCTCGCAAAGACTTACTCGCTCGACATGGAACGTGGCAATCCCGCCACACGTCGCAGGATTGAAACACAGATCCTGCACTACGACGGCAGCCTCTGGGGCACCTATAGCTATCGGTGGAACGCCGAACAAACCGACGCCGAACTCGTGCCGAAACAAGGCGACGAAACGACGTTCACCGTGAAGGACAAAGCCGCGCCGGGCGGCGTGATGCAACAGCGCTGGCGCTTCTACAGCCGCAGTGAATGCGCCCGCTGTCACACGCTGATGAATGATTTCGCACAAGGCTTCAGCGCACTGCAACTCGACCGCACGACGCCGCAGGACAAAGGCGATCAACTCGATGCCTTCATACGCCTCGGCCTCACGCCCGCAGAGCCGCGACTCGCCGATCCACATGGCACCGTGGGCAGTGTGGAGGTCCGCGCACGCAGTTACCTGCACGTCAATTGCAGCGTCTGTCATCGTTTCAACAGCGGCGGTGGTGTGCCCAGTTTCATGAACATCAATGCGCCGCTCAAAGACGCCAGACTCATCGACGCCAAACCCGTGCAAGGCGATCTCGGCCTTCCCGATGCGCGCGTCATCGCCAGCGGTGATCCCGCGCGCAGTGTGCTGCTCTATCGCATGGCTACTGCGGGTCGCGGTCACATGCCTTACCTCGGCAGTCACCTTGTCGATGATCGCGGACTGCTCGTCGTGCGCGATTGGATCGCCAGCATGGGCAACAAGGCACCCGACCTCACCGCCGCCACCATCTCGCAGCGCCAAGCCGAAGAACAAGCGGTCACCCAACTCAAAGCAGGCGACAGCACGCAACTCGACCAACTACTCGCCACCAACAGCGGCGCACTCAGCGTGCTCCTCGCCATCCTCGACGACAAACTCAGCGCCGACATCCGCACCCAAGCCATCGCCAAAGGCAGCGTCCTCACCGAGCCGCTGCGCCGCGATTTGTTCGAGCGATTCCTCCCCGAATCCCAACGCCGCAAAGTCCTCGGCCCCGACATCAAACCCGCCACTTTGCTTGCCTTGAAAGGCGATGCGACACGCGGCAAGACCTTGTTCTCAGGCATCTGCATCGCCTGTCATCGCGCCAACGGAGTCGGCACCGACTTCGGTCCCGACCTCAGCCACATCGGCACCAAGTGGAACCGCGCAGCCATGCTGGAGCAGATCCTCACCCCGTCGAAGGTCATCGAGCCGCAATGGCAACTCACCACCATCGAACTCAAGACCGGTGACAGCAAAGCCGGCTTCATCACCGCCCGCAGCGACACCGAACTGACACTCAAAATGGCTGGTGGCCTCACCGAAAAAATCGCCACCACCCAAATCGCCAAGACCATCACTACCCCCGTCTCCACGATGCCCGATGGCCTCCTGCAAACCCTCACCGCCCAGGAAGCCGCCGACCTGCTCGAGTATCTCGATTCGCTCAAATAGCCCACTTCAATTCCGAAACCACAATGATGACCTCCACCAACAACGAAGCCGCACGCCGTGCGTATTGGACCGAACAAATGGAAGCGGGCTATGCCATCGTGGAGAAGCTCATCGCCTTTCCGGTGAACGAGTGTGGCGAGAGATTTGCGTCATTGCGGGATGCTGTTTCGGACGGTGGAGTGGAGATGCTGTTCTCGACCAGCAAGATCGCGGGTGAACTGGATCGCGTCTATTTCATGCGTGAGAGCCTCGTGCGTGATGTCGTCACCATCGGTCGCGAGATGAATGAGCGAGGGTGGATTTTGACGATCGAGGACTGCTTCCGCACCCTGGACATGCAGCGGCAGTTGGTGCGCAAGCCATCGGTCTTCGACACCGTGCTCAAGAAGACGATCTGGGAACTCGGTGGTGAGATTCCATCGCCCGAGATGATGTTCCGCCGCGCCATCGTGCTCACGGCGAACATGCCTAAGATCGGCGCGCACATGTCCGGCTCCGCCATCGACATCTCGGTCTTCAATCGCGACGACGGCACGGAGGTCTGGCGCGGTTATCCATATCTCGAAATGAGCGAGTGCACGCCCATGCGCTCGCCCTTCGTCGCGCCCGAGGTTATCGCCACGCGACTCGAAATCGCCGCCATGATGGAAAAGCACGGCTTCATCCCCTTCCCCTTTGAGTTCTGGCACTTCGACAAAGATGATGCCGGAATGCATATCCTCACTGGAAACCCCGCGCCGTGTCGATTTGGGCCGGTGAACTGGGATCCGAGCACGAATGAGGTGACGCCGGTCGATGATCCGCTCGCGCTGCTCAATCCGCTGTCAGTGATCGAGAGCGAGATCGCGGCGGCCTTGGAGAGGGTGGCGTAGAGTGGTCCGCTCAAACGACCTGGAAGGATCGTTCCACCAGTTCACGAAACACCTTCA
>NZ_JBIIKX010000137.1:0-5823 GCF_044232965.1 Prosthecobacter sp. | reverse complement strand
ATCAAGGCACTCACCGGCGGCGACCCGCTCACCATGGAAACCAAAGGCGGACGCAAGCGCGACATCGTCGGTGAGCACAACATCCTCATCACTTGCAACGACCGCCTGCGGGTCAAACTCGATGGTGATGAGAGCGCCTGGAAACGCCGTCTGCTCATCATCCCGTTTGATCGCCCCGCCACCTGCAAAATCGACGACTTCGACCGCGTGCTGCTGGCCGAAGAAGGCAGCGGCATTCTCAACTGGTTCATCATCGGGGCCATGCGTCTGCGCGAGCTCTCCCACCAGCGCAAAGACATCCAGCTAACATCCGCCCAGGAGGACTGCATCGAGTCCCTGCTCGCCGAGAGCGATTCATTGCGCCTGTTCATCAAGCAGTGCGTTCGGCGTGAGCGGGGTGCCTCCATCACCTCCGACGAAATCCTCGCAGCCTATGAAAACTACTGCGCCACGAAGGGCTGGAGCGCGCTCCCTCGCAAGCGCTTCGAGTCCCAGGCCGGCCCCCTCATGATGGAGTTCCATCAGGCTGCCAAGCGCAACGACCTCAAGCGCGGCAACACCTCCAAGCGTGGCTTCATGCACGTCGAAATCATCGAAACCGACACCCCCACCTCCGAACCATGACTGCGCCCGCCCCCACCCTCCATGGCGAGTTTTTTCACACCGTGGACTTCCCCACCATGATCCGCCGCTTCAACTTGATGCAGGCTGACATCCTCGCCGCCCTACCCGCTGAGGTGAAATCAGCCGTCCGAACCGTCCGAACCGGTTTTCTAGATCAAACCGAAACCAAAATCTCGGACGTTTCGGACGGGGTCAAAGTGCCTTACGCGTACGCGCGTGAGAAAACTAAAACGAAAAGTTTTGAAAACGAAAAACATAATGAGGCTCTCCTAGTGGAGAGGTGCGGACCGTTACCCGTCCGAAACGTCCGAGCCTGTCCGAACCCGATTGAGCGGCTGATCAGCGACACGCATGACCTCGCCGACATTGCCACCGCGATCCGCTCAGTCGGCTCCGTCGCGCTCGATCTGGAAACCTACGGCCCGCGCAAAGGCGATGGTCTCGATCCATGGGCGGGCGACATCCGCCTGCTATCGCTGTGCGTGGAAGGACAAGACCCCTTGATTCTGGATCTGCGTGCGCTTGGCTACGATCTCGGCGAACTGAAGACAGCGCTCGAAGCGGTGGAAATCATCGCCCACAACGCGAAGTTCGATCTGCTCTGGCTACGCGTGAAATGCGGCCTGCGTGCCTCCAAGGTGTTCTGCACGCTGGTGGGCGCTCGCCTCCTCTCCGCCGGCACCAAGCCAGGCAACGACCTCGATAAATGCCTGGAGCGTTACCTCGGCGTCGAGTCTGCGCCAGATCACAGCCGCTCAGACTGGGGCTCCATGTTCCTCGATGAGGACCAGCTCGCTTATGCGGCGCGTGACGTGCTGCATCTGCACGACTTGACCAACAAGCTATGGGGCGAACTGGAGCATGATGGCCTCGAAACCGTGGCGAAGCTGGAAATGCAACTCGTGCCAGTGATCGTCGAGATGGAGCACGCGGGCATCGCCGTGGATCAGGGCAAGCTGCGCGAGATCGAAGCGAAAGCCCGATCCTCTGCGGCGGAACACGCTGGGTTGCTGCGTCAGAAGCTCAACATGCCCAAGCTCAACCCTGGCAGTCCGCAGCAATTGCTTGAGGCGCTCAAAGCCGCAGGCATCGAGTTGGAAAACACCAACGAGGAAACGCTCAAGGCGGCAGACGATGGCGAGATCATCCCGCTCATCCTTGAATTTCGAGGCGCTGAAAAGCTCGCCCAACAGGCGGCATCGTTGCTCGAATGCGTGAAGCAAGATGGGCGCATTCACGGCCGCTTCGATCCAACTGGCACTGCCACGGGACGGTTCTCCTCCAAAGATCCCAACCTGCAAAACATTGGTCGAGGCGATCTGCGCACCTGCTTTGTGCCTGAGCCGGGCAACAGGCTCATCGTGGCCGACTACTCGCAGATCGAGCTGCGTGCTGCGGCGGTGATCGCTGGCGAAACTAAGATGATCGAGGCCTACAAGAACGGCGTGGACCTGCACAAGCAGACCGCTGCCGAGGTTTTGAACAAGCCTTTGGAGGAAGTCACCAAGCAGGACCGGCAGACATCGAAAGCCTGCTTCTCGGGAGACACTGAAGTGCTGACGCCGAAAGGATGGGTGCGTTTCGACCAGTATGATGGTCGGGCCGAGGTCGCCCAGTATGTGCTTCCAGAAGGCGTCGTTTGGAATCCCCCACGGCCAAGATCAAACCGCTGGGGGCATCCGACAGGAAAGGTTCACTGGGACGCCGGAAAAGGAATCATCGAGTTTGCGACACCCATCGGATTTCAATCCTTCGAAGATCGGGAACTCTTCCACCACGAAGACCGCAACACCGACTTGCTGGTGACTGCCGATCACCAGATCGCGTTCATCACCAACGCGGGCGACGCACGCAAGGTTGCTGCCGCAGAAGTCACTGCCGGCAACTGCCGCCACTTCATCGCGGCGGGTCATCTCCGGGAGCAGCCGCCACCAAACACCCGGCTGGAGCTTTTTACACGCAGCCTTGCGATGGTCATAGCCGATGGATATTTCTCTTCAGCTCGCTGTGTCCGCTTCGGGTTCAGCAAGCAGCGCAAAGTGGAGCGCTGCCTGAAACTGCTCTCGGCTCTTGGTTTTCATCCAAAGGTCAGCACCGCGGGCAGTGTCACCACCATCCGTGTCGCGGACGCGGCGTGGGTCGATGCCATGCGCGCATGGACTCAGGGTGGCAAGGATCTCGCCTGGAGCTGCCTGCACCAACTTCCTGCCCGCATTTATCTGGAAGAGGCCGCCAACTGGGACAGCCACGTGATTCTCGGGGCTCAACGGGACCGGGCGCTGTTCTGCACCACTTCCAGGCAAACTGCCGAGGTGATGCAGGCGATGGCAGCACTCAGCGGCATTCCGTCCCTGCTTAGCAGCAGTCCAAGGACGAATCCGAAGCATAAGCCAACCTACCACCTGTCCTATGTGCTGCGAGGCCCCTCCACTTGGCGTGCTTCATGGAACCTGAAACCAACCGGTCGCCGCGAAATGGTCTGGTGCGTGCATGTGCCTTCGGGCGCGATCCTCGTGCGGCGCAATGGCAAGGTCTGCGTGCAGGGCAACTGCAACTTCGGTTTGCTCTATGGCCAGAGCGCTCCGGGCCTCGTGCGTTACGCCGCATCGAGCTACGGCGTGCAACTGGAGCTGGAGCAAGCTGAGCAGATTCGCCGGCAGTTCTTCCGCACCTACGGCCATCTGCGCCAGTGGCACGGCGAGAGCCGCAACAAGGCCGACGCGGGTGCACGCGAAGTGAGAACCGTGATGGGCAGACGCAGACTGCTGCCGGAGACCGCCTCGGAATGGGAGCGCTTCACCGCCCTGGTGAACACGCCCGTTCAAGGCGGTTGCGCCGATGGCATGAAGCAGGCCCTCGTGCTAATCGCACAGCAGTTGCCTGCTGAAGCCCGGCTCATCTCCACCGTGCATGACGAAGTACTCGTGGAAGCTCCCGAGGCAATGGCAACCGAGGTCCGCGATCTGGTCCAAGCGATCATGATCGAGGCGATGGCCGCCCTGTTCCCGCAGGTGCCCATCGAGGTCGAGGCGGGGTCATGTTCCCACTGGGGCGAGAAATGAAAGGAGCCATCACCATGAACGACGACGATGATGACCTTTCGATCAGCTCCTCCTACGCCGCGAGGCAGCGGGAACGCGACGACAACTACCGCCGCGAATACACGGAGTGGATCAAATCCATGCCTCCCGAGGAGCGCCAGAAACTCCAGTACATGGGGCTGGACAAGGCCTACCTGCCCTCCGGCTCTGGCGGTGCCGCCAAGGACGCCGCCGAGTCATCCCGCGCCCGCTGCGAGGACGCCCCAATCACCGAAGACGAACCCGCCGCTGCCGGGACTTCTCCAGCCGAACTGGACGTCGATCAGTTGGCGCAAGACGACGCCCCTCATGAGATCATGCGCCGCCTCATCGGCGAGATGCTCATGCAGAGCAACGCCAGCCTCTCCCTCGAATGCCTCGCCCTGGTCACCGGCCTTGCCTACCGCGGCGACTCCATGACCGCGATCGCAGAACGCCACGGCGTGACCCGCGCCGCCGTCTCCAAGCGCTGCGTCGAGTTGACTATCGCTCTCAACGTGAAGCCCAGTCGCGCCATGCGCCCTCTCAGCGCCCGTCACAACTCCTGCGCCTCGCGCGTGAACCACCTCGAAAACCACCCATGAAACCCGCTCGCATCCAAACCAAAGTCTCCCTCACCCGCACCGGACTGCAAATCGCCAAGGATCTCACCTTCGACGAATGGAAGGACATGGCCGCCCGCTTCGGCGCAGCCATGGCCAGCGCCGCCTTCGTCATCGGCGACTGGCTCGTCTATGGCGAGGACCACTTTCGCGGCCAGAAACGCCTCCCAGGCTTCGAGCAGGAACCCATCGGCAGCGCCCGCATCCCCCAGGAGATCTACGAGGAGGCCCTGCGTCTCACCGGCCTGGACCGCAGCACGCTGGCCACCTACGCCTACGTGGCCCGGCGCGTGTCCTCCTCGTTGCGCAACGAGCAACTCTCCTGGGAACATCACAAGGCGGTGGCGAAGCTGGATGAGACTGGCCAGCAGCGCTGGCTGCAAATCGCGCTGGACCATGCCGACCCCGTGATCGGTCCCGTGCCCACCCGCCGCCTGCGCAAGAGCATCATCGTCGGACGCCTTCTCACCCCCAAGGAAATGATGATCGACCCGGCCGACCGTGGCCGCCTCAACCACATCCCCTTCCTCAACCGCCTCAACGCGTGGTGGTGGCAGATGAAGGAGGACGGCTGGCTCAAACGCGCCACCCGCGAGCAGAAGGAAATCCTCGTGCGCGACCTCAATCTCGTGACCCGCATCATCAAGGAACTCCAAGCCTAACCCCAAACATCCCACACCAACACACCAACACACCACTATGGACACCGATCAACCCCTCCAAGACCAAGCCCTCGACCACGTTCGCGAACTGCTCTCCACGCACTGGCGCGAGGCAAAAGACTCCGCCGATGAAGACGGCAAGTTCGCCATCGGCCTGCGCATCTCCGTTCTCAACGGCGCACCCGCCAAGCTCAAGGTGAAGTGCAGCATCAGCAAAACGATCACCGACGAGATCGAGAGCCAGGTCGATGACCCGGAGCAGATGAAACTGCTGTGACGCTAGTCATCAGACATTTGCGATTTGATGTAATCCAGCAGTGATGAAAGATTGACAAGACGAAGCCCTCTTTTCCCACCTCTTCGTCGAAGTGAGATGCTGTGAACCTGAGGCTTAAACCCATTTTGATCGCACGGTAGTATCAGCGTATTCATTGTGCTTCTGCTCAGACCGGTATGGCCACATCGAGTATTTGACTTGGGCAGACGAATCCATTCGGGATTTCCAACCTGAACATCTGGCTGCGTTACGTGAGCCACGACTTGTTTCTCTTGTGGAGCGGTGGGCGCATTCCCCTCGCGATCACATAGGCTCATAATCTCCCTTGCGCATGCCACAGCAAGATTGAAAGCATCGCTTCTCTGGCTCGGAGTTAGATTAACTAGCTTTTGTTTTGTCAGTTGTGTAAGAAGCGCAATAGCGGTGTTGGCAAGAGCGAGCCGAGGACTTGTAATTGGATACATCCTGCCAAATAATCGTTTGTTCTCGTTCCTTCAAACATCTCCAATTTGACTCCGGACGCAGGCCATGCCCCGCCTGCGCTACCGTGCTCCTCAATCCCCCTCTCGACTCGAAGA
>NZ_JBIIKX010000136.1:0-5832 GCF_044232965.1 Prosthecobacter sp. | reverse complement strand
ACTGGATGATTCGCCTGATCGATGTCGATCCAGATGGCAAGGCGGCCTTCCTGTGCGAAGGCGTGATCCGCGCCCGGCATCGCGACCCGCAGCGCGATGGAGCGTTCAATGCCCATCGTCTGAGCATCGTGGAGCCGAACCAAGTTTACCCGTATGTGATCGAGTTTTGGCGGGCCACTGGAAACGCCTTCGCCAAGGGACATCGCATTCGCATCGAAATCTCCAGCAGCTTCTTCCCCTATTACCTGCGCAACCTCAACACGGGTGCGGACAACATCGGGCTGGAGACAGAAGCGGTCATCGCACAACAAACCATTCATCACGATCGTCAGTTCGATTCACACATCGTGCTCCCGGTCATTCCGCGCCGTTAAGTTCTTCAGTCCAATACATCATGTTCAAGTTTCGAGTTCGTTCCACCTTTGTTGCCATGAGGATATTTCTATTCATCACCTCCATCTTTGCTTCGGGTCTCAGCACCTTGTTCGCGCAGGAGCTACTCGCAGGTACCGCCAAGGTCGAAATCACGCCCGCAGCCGAGCACGCGGTCAATCTGGTGGGCCAGCCACTGCAACTCCGCGATCCCTTGTTTGCGCGAGTGCTCGTGCTGAAGACTCCGCAGACCTCCATCGCCATCGTCTCCGTCGATCTCATCGTCTTCGCTTCCAAGAAGGTCATTGATGAAGCCAAAGCGAAGTATGGCCTCGATCACATCATCCTCTGCGCGACTCACACGCATGCAGCGCCTGCACCACGTGGCATGCTCATCAAGCCGCCTGCTGCGCCGGATTGGACACGCAGCCCGAAGGCACCGGCGGAAGTCATCGACTGGCCCGGCTTGTCCGCCGATCCCTGGTATGCCACCACCGAGGCCAAAGTCATCGCCGCCATCGGCCAGGCGATGCAGAACCTCTTTCCGGCACGACTCGCGGCAGGCAAAGGCCCCTTTGAGAGCGCTTACATGGCCCACAATCGGCGACTCGTGCGCGCCGGCATCGTCAGCGCCTTGTGGGAGAATCCAGACCGCCGACCGACCAAGCCAGTCGATCCGACGGTCGGCGTCATTCGCGTCGAAGACATGACCGGCAAGCCCCGCGCCTTCGCCGTGCAGTATGCCTGCCACCCCGTGACGCTCATGGGGGCCAGTGCTGTCTCACGAGATTATCCAGGAGCCATGGTCGATCACATTGAGCAAGAACTCGGCCCCGACTGCATGGCCATGTTTCTCCAAGGCGCGTCAGGCGATCTCGATCCCTATGACTTGCACAACCTGCGAGGCGAAAACCGCTTCAACATCGCCAAACAAGCCGGCATCTCGCTCGCCAAAGGAGCGCTGCAAATCGCCCAAAATCTCAAGCCGCAATCCGCCAGCGCGATCCAGGTGAAGGAAAGCCTGCTCACCATCCCCAATCGCCACGGCAACCTCAGCGCCGAGGTCGGTCTTCTGACCATGGCGATTGGCCGCGAACTCGCCCTCGTCGCCATCCCCGGCGAACCCTTCATTCAGCACCAACTCGATCTCACCGCGCAATCCCCCATCGCCAACACCTTCATCCTCGGTCTCGCCTATCACGGCAAAGGCACGCCATTCGTCGTCTATATCCCCACCGCCCAGGCGGTGAAAGAAGGCGGCTATGGTGCCAGCGAGTGCAGCTTTCTCGCAGCAGAGGCTGGCGAGAAGATGGTGGGCGAAGCGGTGGCCCGACTTCAAGACCTCACATCCCCGCCGAAGGCTTCGAAATGAACGATTCCATCATCCCCAACATGAAACGCTTCCCGGAAACTCTCGTTGCTTTGCTGCTGGCACTGCTGGCCTGCCTTCACGCTGAAACAGCCACTCCGAAGGCCAGCGGCGTCAGAGCAGAGACAATCATCGCCGTCTATGGAGACGCCGCTGCGGCCCCGACCCCGCGAGCGGGCTGGAGCTTTCAATGGAATGCGCGCGGCAAGCTCGGCGACTCCACAGGCTACGCTCCCTTGAGCTACGATGAGGAGGCAAGGGCCTATGGCGTGCGGGATGCGTCGGGAGCGTTGCGGGCCGACGCGCCGGGCCACACCATTTCGCGGGGCATTGGCTACCTCGATGTCTCGGCGATGCGGGACAAGGATGGTGTCGCGCGGTGTTACATCGCGTCTTACAGACTCAGCGCCGACTCGGTGGGCGAGGTTTGGATCAACCACGGCAACCTGACCACGCCACTCAGATACGGCACCGATTTGCAGGTCTATGTAAATGAGCAGTTGAAGGTGCAGTCGCTCATCAAGAAGAAGGACCGCTTCGCCCAGGTCTTTCGGTTCAATCTCGGACGCTTGAAAAAGGAGGACGTCATCCACGTCGCCGTCGGCCCCTCAGAGAACTCGCCCAAAGCCGCGGGTCGGCTTTTTTATGTCATCGAGGATTGTCCGGCGGGCCAGAAGCCTGCGGAGCCGGTGAACATCATCTCGCCGACGCTCCATGCCTCTGCGCCGCAGTTCGGGGCGAATGGACAAATCGGTGCCGCCTATGCGGACAAGCACAAGGCGCACTGCGCAGCGGTCGTGGCGACCCGCCCGGAGCTGGTCTTCATCGGCGACTCCATCACCGCACGCTGGCCGCAGGAAGTGCTGGAGGCGCGGTTTGGCAAACACCGCCCACTCAATCTCGGCATCGGCGGGGACTGGATTCAAAACGTCCACTGGCGCGTGCAGAACGGCACGCTCGACAAGGCTAAGCCAAAGGTCGTCGTGCTGCTCATCGGCACCAACAACCTCACGGGCAAGTTCACTCCTGACGAGATCGCGGCGAACATCGGCGGGCTGATCCAAGCGATCCAGAGCAAGACCGCCCAGAGCAAAATCCTGCTGCTGGGCATTCTGCCGCGCGGTGCCTCGATCAAAGACGAAATCAACGGGGCAATCCGCCAGACCAACGCCAAACTCGCCACGCTGTCCGACCAAAAGCAGGTCTTCTACCTCGACGTGGGCGACCAACTCGTCGAGCCCGATGGAAGCATCAGCCCAGCAGTGATGCCCGACAAACTCCACGTCGCCGGCCCCGGCTACACGCGCTGGATGAAGGCGATGGGCCCCACACTTGATAAGCTGCTGAATGAACGCCCCTGATTGAAAGACTCCGCCATGAAACACACCTCCACACTCCTCACCACCCTGCTACTGACCTTCTGTATCTCTGTGCCCGTTTCCGCAGCACCGATCGTGAAGGACGGCAAGGCGACGGCCGAAATCGTCATCCCGAAGGACGCCAATCCGATCGTGAAGGCAGCCGCAACGGAGTTTCAGGGCATCATCGCCAAGATGTCGGGCGCTAAACTCGATATTGTGAACGAACCAACCGGCAAGGTGAAGACCAAGGTTTGGTTCGGTGAAAACGAGATGACGAAGAAGATCGGGATGGATCTCAAGGAGGTCAAATACGACGGATACAAGATCATCGTCAAAGGCGACGATGTCATCGCTGCCGGTGTCGATATTGAATGGTATCAACACTACGGTCTCAGCGAGGACAACCTCTACAGGGTCCAAGACAAATGGCTGAAGCACACAGGGCACAACTGGCGCTCGCCGATGTTCATGGAAGGCCTCTACAACCAGTGCCGCGAAAGGGATGCGTCGAGGAGCCTTGGGTTTCATGATGGCATTGATTCCACCGGCACCCTTTTCGCCGCCTACGCGCTGCTCGAACAACTCGGGTTCCGCTGGTATATGCCCTTCGCCGACATCGGGCAGGTCATCCCCGAAAAGAAGGACATTTCCGTTGCCGATCAGGACATCAAGAGTGAACCGGCCTTCCGTTACCGCAACTGGAGCCACTGGCGTGGCTGCCGCGATGAAGCCATGTGGTTCAAATCGCTTGGCGGCGGGATGAGCGAGTTCATCTTCTTCTACCATGCCGCAGGGCGTATCCTCGACGGCAAAGAAGACCCCGAGTGTGCCGGAAAAGTCAACGGGCAGGCCGACTTCCGGGTGCCGAAGCTCTCTGGCGAAAAGTTCCGCTCAACGTTCATGCAGTATCTGGAGTCCGCCAATACCTTCTATCCGAAGATGCTTCCGTATGTCAGCTTCAACCAGCCGGACGGATGGAGCACCATCGGAGACGAGGACGTCGCCAACGGATGGGACAAACTGAAGGAGCGTGGCGATTCCGGGCGCTACAGCGACTACGCCTGGGATTTCAATGCGAACATGCTCGAGCGCTACAACAAGAAGTATCCTGGCAACCAGCAGCGCAAGGCCTTCTACGCTTACTCCGGCACGGTAGGCGTGCCCACCCAGCTCAGCGGCAAGTTCATCCCGGATGACATGACCTGCGTGTTCGCAAACACGACGGCCTATGACCACCTTAACCCTGATTTTATCGGCATCATGAAGGAGTGGTTCAAGTGCGTCAAACAGCCGGAACAGTTCATCTATTACGACTACCTCTACGACCGCGGTCCCCACCGCAACTACCCGCCCACCCCGTATATTTTCACGGAAAGCCTGAAGCAGCTCTTCAAAAATGTCACGCCCGACAAATGCCAGGGATTCCTCCTCGAATACGACGGACCCTTTGGCGGCATGACAAAACCCGAAAACCAAAACACCAACATCGGCTGCCCGGCACAGACGCACCTCATGATGTATCTCTACTCGAAGCTCATGTGGGATCCGAAGGTGGATGTGGACAAGCTGCTCGCCGAATACTACACGCTCTACTACGGCCCCGCTGCGGAAGAAATGAAGGCGCTGGATCAGTTCGGCGAGGAGATCTGGATGCGGAGAGCCCCACGCCGCGTGACGGCTTCTTCAGGAAACTTCAAGGAGGAGGATGTGACGAAACTCTTCGACATGTTCGGCAAGGCCCGAGCGAAAACCGAAGCTGGCAGCATCTATGCGAAAAGGCTCGACCGCCTCGCCTCTGAAATGGAACCCCTCAAGCGGCTGTTCGTGAACCTGCATCGCAAAGGTCCGACCATCCAAGCCGGACGCTTCGCCGAAGACACCAAGTGCGATGGCGATTTCACCAAAGCCTTCTGGAAGGGCGTGCCATCCTATCCGCTGAAGGACATGTTCACCAGCGCCAAGCCCAACCACATCTCCAGCACCGTCGCGTTCCGCGCCACACCGACCGCCCTCTACATCGCTATCGACTGCCGCGAGCCGAAAATGGACCGCCTCCACGACCGCACCAAGGCGCGCGACGACTCGGGCATTTGGTCCGATGATTTTGTGGAGATACGGTTGGAGAGTCCGAACGGGCGCATGCCTGTCATCAACATCAATCCCGCTGGTGCCATCTTCGATCAGGACACCACGGACCCGAACGTCGCCAACCTTCCAGCGTTCTACAGCGTGACCGATTATGCGGTGAAGAAATACACCGACAAATGGTGCATCGAGATCCGCATTGATTACGCATCGCTCGGCGCACTTATCCCCAATGTCTCGGCACCGTGGGGCATGCAGATCTCGCATCAGCGTCTCGCCGGAGACAAGCCCGAGTTCTACCAGCTCTCACCGACAGGCAAGGCGTTCAACAAGAACTTCGAAATGATGGCAAACATCACGACGAACAAACGATAGAGGAACAATACGATGATGTTCGTTACTATTCAAAGCGGCCGGAATGGCATTTTTATGGGAAGCCAGGTGTTCCCAGTCATGCGGACCTCATTGCCGCGCGGGACAACATCATGAAGCAGAGCGCAGAGTCGAAGCCCTGCACCTCCCGCGCAGCGTCTTGGAGAAGTTCTACAAAGCGGCCGGAATGGCATTTTTATGGGAAGCCAGGTGTTCCCAGTCATGCGGACCTCATTGCCGCGCGGGACAACATCATGAAGCAGAGCGCAGAGT
>NZ_JBIIKX010000033.1:0-63860 GCF_044232965.1 Prosthecobacter sp. | reverse complement strand
TCCAGAGTTCCTGCTGGCGTTGCTTGGTTTGGCGTTGCTCAAACATGCAGGGTTGTTCTCATCACCCAGGAGGAGAGGTTTTTCAACAGGCTGCTAGAAGTGGAGTCCAAACAATATATCCAAGTGGATGAACCTTTGCGATTGTGAAAAGCAGGCCCGAAAGCCAGTGGCATCGCAGTCATCGTGCGTTGCTGGATCGGACACGGTTTCGGCTGAAATGCCCTGGCAGCGTTCACGTTTCCACGCGGTCAATTTGAATGTTGCCTTCTTCATGAAATTTGCCCTCACCCACCTCACCGCTCTGTTGCTCGCGCCGCTGGGCATCCTTCATGGCGTTGATGCGCCAACCCATAAGCCCAACATCATCTTTATTTATGCCGACGACTGGGGCTGGGGCGATCTCTCCTGCCATGGCAGCACCTGGCTGAAGACGCCAAACCTCGATAAGCTGGCCAGCCAGGGCACGGATTTTCAGCAGTTCAATGTGTTGAATCCCGTGTGTTCGCCGAGTCGCTCGGCGGTGATGACTGGGCTCTATCCTGCGCGGCTTTCGGTGCATCAGCATTTCGCGACACCGGAACAGAATCACGAGCGTGGCATGCCGGACTGGCTGGATCCGAAGGCTCACATGCTGCCTCGTTTGCTCAAACAAGCGGGCTATCGCACCGCCCACTTCGGCAAATGGCACCTGACCAATCGCGATACCAAAGGCGCGCCGAAACCCGAGGCGTATGGTTACGATGAAGCCCGTGTCTTCAACGGGGGTGCAGGCTGGGAGTCGGCGGACCTGCAGGCGACGGCTGCTGACACCGCAGCCTTTATCAAAGCGAACAAGTCGCAGCCGTTCTTCATCAACGCCTGGCTGCACGAGAGCCACACGCCGCATGTGCCCACGGCAGAGTCCATGGAGAAATGGAAGCATCTCGATGAGCAAAAGCAGGTCTATGCCGCCGTCATCACCGATGGCGACAATGCGGTGGGCACCATCCTCGATGCGCTGAAAGCAGAGGGCTTGGAGGAAAACACCATCGTCATGTTCAGCAGCGACAACGGCCCTGAATCCACCGCAGCGAAGCGCACGGGAAGCAAGTTCGATCCTGATGCCAACGTGACCGGCTACGACACGTTCTACAGCATCGGCGAAACGGGCGGTTTGAGAGGTCGCAAGCGCAGTCTGTTTGAAGGCGGTGTGCGAGTGCCCTTCATCGTCCGCTGGCCCGGCCACACTCCGGCAGGTGCAAAAAATGACACCACCGTCTTCACCGCTGTCGATCTGCTGCCCACGCTGTGCGCAGCGGCCAATGTGGGCCTGCCAGCCGACTACCAAAGCGATGGTGAGAACCTGCTCGCCGCCTTCCACGGCAAAACAACAGCACGCACACGGCCGCTTTTTTGGCACTGGATGGGAAAAGCCGCCGAACCCGACTACTGGCCGCGATTGGCCGTGCGTGAGGGCGATTGGAAACTGATGCTCACCGAGGATGGCAAGCGCGTCGAGTTGCATCACCTCAGCCGCGACCGCGCCGAGACGGAAGATGTCTCGAAGGACCATCCCGACATCGTCGCACGTCTCAGCCAGATGGCCCTCGAGTGGAAGGCGACGCTGCCCGCCAAGCCGAACCCCGAATGCCTGAGCAAACACCCCCTTCCGGCCAAGCCCGGCGCGAAGAGTCCCAAGGTCACGCCCGAAGTCCGTGCCAAGGCCTTTGCCAGATGGGACACCAACCGGGACGACATCCTCACGCTCGAAGAATACCAAACGGGCCTCAAAGGCCAGTCCGACCTCGAATCACGCTACAAGAGCTTTGATCAAAACGGCGACGGCAAACTCACCCGCGCAGAGTTCACCGGCAAATGAACGCTTTGATCAAGGCACCTCCACCAGACCTCAGCATGAACCGTTCTTTCCCTTTTCTCATCGCCCTGCTCCTCGCGCCGCTGGTCACACTGCACGCCGCCGAGCCTTTCCCGACTCCAGCCGCGCTGTGGAAGGGCTACGATCCGAATCATGACGAGTTCAAAGAGGAGATCGTGAAGCAAGAAACGCGTGATGGCATCTTCAGCCGGGACTCCTACATCAGCGCGTATGTGCTGGGCGAGGAGATTCGCGTTTACTGCCGCTACAAGGTCAAGACGGTTGCGGCGAAGGCTCCCGGTCTGCTGGTGGTGCATGGCTGGATGGGTGCAGCGGAACCGGATCGGAAGTTTGTCGAAGAGGGCTGGGCCGTGATGGCGCATGACTACTGTGGCAAGACGGGGACACGTCCGCACTTCACGAAGTATCCGGAGAAGCTGCGACATGGGAACATGGATCGGACGGTGGCTGGACCAGCGAGGGCGCAGGATCTGGACGGAAAGCAAATCACCGATCCGAAACAGACCTCCGACTACCTTTGGTATGCGATCCAGCGGCGGGTGCTGAGCTATCTGGAGCAGCAGAAGGAGGTGGATCGCACGCGGCTCGGGGCGACGGGTTACTCGTATGGCGGCACGTTGATGTGGAATCTCGCCACCGATCCGCGCGTGAAGGCGGTCGCGGCTTACTTTGGCATCGGCTACAACGACTACTACCGCGACAAGCAGGTCTGGCTCTACAACGTGCCTTACGTCGAGCCGCCGAAGTCGTCGGGCGAAGAGATCATCCTGGCTTCGATCGTTCCTGAGGCGCATGTGCCCTTCATCACGGCGGCGACGTTGTTTTTGAATGGCTCCAACGATCATCATGGCGGCCACGAACGCGGACTGGAGAGCTTCAAGAAATTCCCGAAGAACGTGCCGTGGTCGTTTGCGATTCAGGCCCGCGGACATCACGACACCGAGAAGATCGGGCACAATACGAAGTTCTGGCTCGAAAAGCATGTGCTCGGCCAAGATGTGGCCTGGCCGGAGCATCCGAGGTCTGAGATCCGTCTGGATGCCGAAGGCGTGCCGGAACTCGTCATCACTCCGGCGTCACCCGACACCGTGCGCAAGGTGGAGCTGTTTTATGCGCTCAAGAACCCATGCAGCTACGCCCGTGCCTGGCGTGACACGCCGAGCGTGCGGGTGGGACAGCAGTGGATCGCCAAGATGCCGGTGCTCAATGTGGACGACTATGTCTTCGGCTACGCCAACATCACCTACGACACGATGATCGTGCGCTCGACCGACTTCAACGCGGCGATCCCTGCCAAGCTCGGCAACGCACGGGCCACCGACAAACCATCGAGCGATCTTTCCGGCAGCGGTTACAGCGACTGGAGTAACATCGCCGAGCTGGAAGGCCCCAAGGGCATCAAGGGCTTTCGTCCGACGAACAACGGACGCGGTTCCGGCACCGAGCAACTGCACGACCCCAAATGGCAGGCTCCGGCCAACTCGCGGCTGAGCTTCAAGTTCTACTGCACCGAGCCGCAAACGGTGGTCTTCACTGCTGCCGATCACAACTCGGTCGAACTGGAGATCACCGCCTCCGACGACTGGCAGGAGATGACCATCGCCCCTGAGCGGCTCATCAATCGCCACAACCAAAAGCCTATGTCGAACTGGTCGAGCGTGGGCAAAATCCATTTTCTACCCAAACAAGGCTCCGACCTCACCAAGGTGATCTTTGCCGATTTCAAATGGGTGCCGTGAACCGGCTGCTCGATTACGTTTTTTATCCAACCAACCACCGAAGCGATCCGATCCATGAAAGCCCTCGCCTGCGCCCTTTTCCTTGTCCCGCTCACCTCACTGCTCGCCGCCGATGCCCCGGCCAAGGAGCAGAAGCCTGCACCCGAGTTTCGGAAATACGAGCTGCCAGTCGAGCCGGATGAAAATGTCGCGTATGGCACGCATCGGATGCAGGTGATTTACTTTTGGCGGGCGAAGTCCGAGCAGCCCACGCCGCTGCTCGTTTACATCCATGGCGGCGGCTGGCAGGGCGGCGACCGGTCAGTGGCTCGAAGCATGATCCTGCCAGCGCTCAGTGCCGGCATCTCGGTGGCCTCCGTGGAATACCGCACGATCAAAGACTCCACCGCCGATGGACTGGTGCCGCCCGTGAAGGGGCCGATGCTCGACTGCGCCCGCGCTTTGCAGTTCTGCCGCAGCAAGGCGAAGGAGTGGAATCTCGACAAAACCAAGGTCGCTCTCTCCGGCGGGTCCGCGGGTGCCTGCACGAGTCTCTGGCTGGCCTTTCACGATGAGATGGCGGACCCGAGCAGCCCCGATCCCATCGCCCGTGAGTCCACCCGCGTGCTCTGCGCCGCCGTGTCCGGTGCTCAGACCACGCTCGACCCACATCAGATGCGTGAATGGACGCCGAACAGCAAATACGGCTCGCACGCCTTCGGCATCGCGTGGGATGCGAAGAAGAAAATTGGGTCCTTCCAGATGTTCTACGATGCTCGTGAGCGCCTGCTGCCTTGGATCAAAGAATACTCACCCTATGAACTCGTCAGCCGCGGCGATCCACCCGTGGGCCTCTTTTACAGCAGCCCGCCTAACCTCGGCCACGACGAAAAAGACCCCACCCACACCGCGAACTTCGGCATGAAGCTCAAGGAGCACTGCGATGCTCATCAAGTCCCCTGCGACCTCGTCTATCCCGGCGCCCCGAACGTGAAACACGCCACCGACAGCGACTACATCAAGGCCTACCTGCGGCCGGAGCTGAAGTGAAGACCTCAAACAGTAGCCCCGCCTGAAAATGAAACGCCATCTTGCTGCTACCCTGTCGTTGGTGTCACTCGCTGTCTTGCAGCTCGCATTGTCTGCCATGGTGCACGCCGATGAGATCATCCTGGCCGGTGGCGACGAGGTTTTCATCGTGGACGCGGCGGAGGCGACCGCGGGCAAGGCGAACAAACTCTGGCGCTGGAACGCACAGGAAGCGGCGGATGTGCCGGAGGCGGCGCGGCGGGATTTTCATCACATGGATGAGTGCAAGGCGGTGGAGCAGGGCGCGAAGCTGCTGGTGTGCGCCTCGAACGGCGGCTGTGCGTTGATCGAGCGGGCCACGAAGCGCGTGCTGTGGCGGGCGAAGTCGCGAAATGCGCACTCGCTCGATCTGCTGCCGCATGATCGCGTGGTGGTGGCCAGTTCGCTGAGCGGCGATCATCTGGAGGTCTTCGATTTGAAAGGCGCGGCGGTGCCAGTTTTCAAAACACCGCTGCGTTCCGCGCATGGCGTGCTGTGGGATGAGGCGCGGCAGTGCCTGTGGGCCTTGGGGTTCGATGAACTGCGCTGCTACACGCTGGCGGACTGGGACACGGCCACGCCGTCACTGAAACTCAAGAGCTCGCACAAGCTGCCGGATGCCGATGGCCATGATCTGCGCCCCGTGCCCGCCAGCGCGGACCTGCTGCTCACCACCGAGCATGGCGTGCATCTCTTTGATCGCGATCAGGCGACCTTTCGCCCGCATCCTGTGCTGAAGGATCTCGCCAAGGTGAAGTCCGTGGATGTGCATCCGGTGACTCAACGCATCGTGCTCAGCACCTGGGGCGCGACTTTGCGCCTTTTTGCGCCGGAAGGGAAAATCACCTTCGACGACGCCCGTCCTTACAAAGCCCGCTGGCTGCCCTGATTCCATGAAACCCACGCTCACCCTGCTCTCCGCTCTTTTTCTCGCATCGCTCCTGCCGCTCACCGCAGCGGAGTTGCGGCTCGCCTCCGTGCTGGCCGATCACATGGTTCTGCAACGCGACAAGCCCGTCGCGGTTTGGGGCTGGGCGGACGCGGGCGCAGAGGTCACGGTCGAGTTCGCCGCACAGAAGAAAACGTCGAAAGCCGACGCCCATGGCAAATGGCTCGTGAAGCTCGATCCCATGCCCGCGAGTGACCAGCCACGCGATCTCCTCATCTCTTCAAATCATCAATCACAAATCATCAGTCATAAATGCACAGACGTGCTCGTGGGCGAGGTATGGCTCGGCTCCGGCCAGTCGAACATGGCGATGACAGTCGCGGGTTGTTACCACTTTGATGCGGAGAAGGCGGCGGCGAAGTTCCCTCTCATCCGTCATTATCGCGAAAGCTCCGGCCCTGCTGAGCAGCCACAGGCCGAGGGCAAAGGCGCATGGCAAACATGCACGCCAGATACCGTCGGCGGCTTCTCGGCGGCGCTGTATTTCTTCGGCCGCGAGATTCACAAGGAGGTCGGCGTGCCTGTCGGCCTCATCAACACCTCCGTGGGCGGCACGCCCATCGAATCCTGGGTCGCCGCCGAGGTGCAGTCCTCCGATCCCGAGACGAAGGCGAACTACGACACGCGCCTGGAGGCCCATCGGAAGTTCGATCCCGCGCAGGCGCCCGCTTTGCATCAAAAGCAGCTCGCCATCTGGAAAGCCGCGTCCGAGAAGGCCAAAGCCAATGGCACGCCGTTCGTCACCCCGCCGCCGAAGGACCCGCTCGCGATGTGGAAGCTCAAAGGCGGCCCCGCCGGCCTCTTCAATGGCAAAGTCGTGAACCTCGTGCCCTACACGCTGCGCGGCATGCTTTGGTATCAAGGCGAAGGAAACGCCAGCAGCAATGCCGGCCTCTACCACAAGCAACTCACGCAGCTCGTCACCAGTTGGCGCACACTTTGGCAGGATGAAGTGCCCTTCGCGTGGGTGCAACTGCCGAACTACACCGCCCCCGGCGAAGGCTGGCCGCGCGTGCGTGAATCCATGCTCAAAACGCTCGCCCTGCCAAAGACCGGCATGGCCATCACCATCGACCTCGGCGATGCAAAGGACATCCATCCGAAGAACAAGCAGGACGTCGGCAAACGCCTCTCCTACTGGGCGCTCGGCACCGTCTATGGCAAAAACGTCCCCGCCATCAGCGGCCCGCTGCCCGCTGGCTCGACGATCAACGGCGATGCGATCACCGTTTCCTTCCAGCACACGAATGGCGGCCTCAAATCCATCACCGGCGGTCCGCTCACCGGCTTCCAGATTGCCGGAGCCGATCAACAATGGAAGCCCGCTGAGGCCAAGATCGTCGGCGAAACCGTCGTCATCCGCAGCGCCGAGGTCGCACAGCCCGTGGCCGTTCGTTACGCGTGGAAAGACTGGCCCGACTACAGCCTCGCCAATGGCGCGGGCCTGCCTGCCTCGCCTTTCCGCACCGATGACTGGCCTGCGGTGAAGAAGTGAGAATAACAGACAACCAAACAGCAACGGCCCCCGAGTGGCAAAAAATCGAAACCGCCTGGCGCGAAACCGAACTCCACCAAACCGGCCGCACCCTCACCGCGCTCAATTTTGAAGACTTCATCCCCGCTGCGGAGAATCCGCTGAGCAAGGCGAGCGATGGCAAGCCGGTGGGCTTGGAGCCGGGGAGGGTGCCGAGATGATGCTAGGTAGAAGAACCGAGCTGAGGATCGACAAACCTGTGCGAGAAAGCGCCGAACGCGTCAAGAGCGGGGGCGACGAGTGCGTTCCTGATTTCCCAGGCCATCCCGGTCAGTCCAAGTGTTTGGCCGTCATGGCTTTGACATACAGTTTCGGAGCTACTCCCTCGTTACGCTTAAAGGCGCGGGAGAACTGATACTCCGATGAGAAACCAAGATGCTGGGCAGTTTGTTTCACGCTGCTCCCCTGGTCGATCAGAAGCCGTTTGGCCGCTTCCATCTTCAGCCGGGTGATCGCTCGATAGGGAGTCTCTCCCGTTTGCTTGGCATAGGCATGGCCGAAGGCGGACACGCTCTGGTTCAAGTGTCCGGCAAGGTCGGCGACGGTCAGGGGTTGATTGATGTGGGCACGAATGAATGCCTCGATCCGGGCTTCCATGCTGCCCGCCTGGGCGAGGGACTCCAGACTGCGGACTTCACGCAGGTGTGAGCCGACCTGTGGCGCGGCAATGAATCTGCCCAGCAGCCCGAGCATTTCTCCCTGAGCCAGCAATTCAAATCCCTGCCGACGATGAAAAGCGTGTTCGCTGATGTTGCGGAGGTGATTCGTCACCACATGGTCGGGATCGCGGAAGTGGCAGTAACCAGCCCGGCCGACCAGCGATTGAAACGTCTGTTCCAACTGCCCGCCGAGGTTGAAGATGATCCACGATTCGTATTGGGACTTCCCGGCCTCCTGCCGCTCCCAGTAGCGTAGTTTCGGGCGATAGATGACAGCGCTGCCCGCCTCACGCACAAACGCCTTTCCGTCACCGATGCGGTGATGCTGGTCGGCGTGAACCATGTCGATGACCCAGTGGTTCCAGCACGAGGGAAACCAGCAGTCGGACTTGAACTGCCGGACCTCTGTCAAGGCGCTGACGAGCCGCGCGCTGAATCGCTGGCCGTCGAGATCAAAGTTTCCTCCGAAATGCATGATGGGTATTCCTGAGTGTGACTTGACTGAACGCGTCCAGCCAACTGGATTCGTCACATTGACCGTTCAGGAATTGCCATGTTTTCGACAGGTTCGGCCATTTTACGACCGTGGACGTCCTGCTAGAGAGTTCGAATCATGCATCGCGCTGCCTATCTTTTCTTTGGTCTCTCTTTTGCTTCGCAAACGCTCCTTCAAGCGGATGCCCCCATTCGTCCTGTGTGTGTCGAGAAGGACGGCATTCAACGGATCGAATACCACACAGGAGAAAACCTCATCGCCCGCTCCGCCGACACCGCGCCAGCAGGCGTCGAGTTGAAGTTCCCCGGAGCAGAATGGACGCCGGTCCGCTTCCGTGCGAAGACCGAACGCGATGGTGTCATGGAACTCGGGCCGGAGAAGATCGGTGCACTCACCCTGCGCTGGAGGCTGGTGCAGAAGACACCTTCACTGGTCGAGCGCACGCTGGAAGTCACGGCGGATGCAGCGCAGCAGTTCACAGCGGCGTTTCCGCTCGATCTGGCGATCGAAGGCGAGGTCTCTTCCTTCTCCGGACCGGTCGTGAAGCGAACCGTCTTTGGAACGGAACGCTCCCGCCCGCAGAAAGAGACCTTCCCAGTGGCGATGGCTCACCTCCCAGATCGCGTGTTCGGCATTGTCGCGGATTCGCCTGGGTTCTGGGAGAACAGGTGTGACGTTCTTGTTTCCCCGACGCCAGAACGACGCATCGCGATCATGACTGGAGATGGAAGCGATCCGTATCCTATCTTCATCAAGAAGCAGATCCCTGGGCAAAAGGGCGGCGAGGATGCGCGCGATCACTATCAGTATCAAATGAGCGGCTGGCAGTCGCTGGCTGCTGGAGAGACGCGGCGTTACACCACATGGGTTTTCGCCAGCCCTGCGCGCACTCATTACGACCGTCAGGTGGCGATGCACCTGGCCGTGGCCAATGCCAAGGGCTGGAACTCGAGCGTCCTCGAAGCCATCCTGCGCAACACCTCGTTGTATCTCCTGCGCCGGAATCTCATGCGGGACGAGAATGACCGTCCACGGGACGGGGAATACATTTTCATCTCCGGCATGGGCTATGGGTGGAAGCAGTGGGTGAGCACGGGCATCTATTCGGCTCTCGGACTGGACGATCCGGAGGTGACGGCTGAAGCGCAACGCGCCGTCTTCTGGAACCGCATGGACTATGAAGACAACGCCCAGTATTACCTGATCTGGGCAGCGCTGGCCAAGCGGGCCGGTGGCACCTTGAACGATGCTTTGGTGCATCGCGCCTACGAGTTCATACGGAAGCACGAAAAAGACGGGGCCTACATCCCCCCGCCGCTCGAAAACGCCACGCACCCTAAAGGATGGAAGACCTACATGGATGTCCTCCATTACGACGATGACGATGCGCCCGCGAGCAATCAAGGCTTCCACTGCGGCGCGCTGATGGCCGCCAAGGAGCTTGGCCTGCCCGTCACGGAGGAAGACATCCAGCGGGCGATGGCTGCGTATCAACGCATGTTCAACGCCAAACTCGGCTTCATGCCCACGAGCATGAAACAGCAGGACATACTGGGCCAGGACGTGTTTTACGGCGCGACACTGACCTACGCCGTCTTCGGGCGGAAAGTGCTCACCGATGAGCAGGTGCTGAGGCACTACCACACCTCTGAAAAGGTCAAATCACCCTACGGCCTGCGCGTCATTTCCCAGGCGGACGGCTCCCTGCTGCCAGGGCACAATGGCATCTATTGCTTCGGGGGATCCTGGTTCTTCTGCGACTCTGGCAACTACCTCCTGGCCGGAGCGCACGGCTTGCCGGCTGACGAGGTGGACACGCGTTTGATCGAGCGCATCAAACTCGAACTCGTGAGGTATCCGGGATTCAGCGAGGACATCAACACCGTCACCGGCGAACCGCATGGCAACAAGCCGTATGCCGACTACTCCGCCTATGTCTGGCTGCGGAAGGAAATCCGCCGCCGACTTGGCCAAACCGGCCTGGACCCGGTGGGTGCAGCGATTGATGCTCATCTGGGAGTCGTGCGAGAGAACGGCGTCTTGAGACTGGAGCCTTCCCTCGCCGAACGATCTGACCGAAACGGCCCGCTGCCCTCCGCAACCCTGAAACCCGCGCCAGAACTGGTGTTGCCCGCCGGTGACCAGAAGCATTCTGTGGATGCCAACAACCCGGCACATTGGGAGGGCGATACGCTCCATGTCTTCATGTCCGGCGGCGGGATTCCCAAGCCGCTGACGAAGCGGGCCACCGGTTCCGATCTGTTCCACCTCGGCAATGCCATCGAAAGCCGCATCAACAATGACGATGTCTTCCACCATGGCCGTTGGGGCCGCTGGATCGAGGCGACACACAAGGACGACAAGTCTGGCAACCTTTACGGCTGGTATCACAACGAGCCCGGTGACTGCTGCCCGCAGTTGAAGCGGTCATTTGCACTGACCGAACCGCGAATCGGTGCACTCGTGTCGAGAGCCAATGGCAAGACATGGACCGATCTGGGATTCATCCTCCAAGCCCCGCCGCAGAGCGTTGACTGCGGCACCAAGAACAGGTTCTTCGCGGGAGGGAACGGGGACTTCTCCGTGCTGCTTGATGCCAGGAAGGAGTATTTCTACTTCTTCTTCAGCTCTTATTGGGGCGAGACAGAGCAGCAGGGCATCGGTGTAGCGCGCATGAGCTACGCGGACAGGGACGCCCCGGCTGGAAAGGTGTTCAAGTGGCACAACGGAAGATGGGCGGAGCCGGGCGATGGCGGTCGTTTGACCCCCGTCTTTCCGGCAAAGCGCAGTTGGCACCAATCGGATCCCGACGTTTTCTGGGGACCCTCCATCCACTTCAACACGCACCTGAATCGCTACGTCATCCTCATGAATCGCGCCCAGGACACGAGCTGGAAGCAGGAAGGGATCTACGTCACCTTCAACTCTGACCTCTCCAATCCATCCGGCTGGACAGAACCGCAGAAAATCCATTCGAGTGGCGACTGGTATCCGCAAATCATCGGCATCGGAAAAGGCGAAACCGATAAACGTGCCGGGCGGAAGGCGCGCTTCTTCCTGAAAGGGCGCTCCGCGTGGGAGATTCTCTTTCTCGCTCCCGGCGAGAGAGAATGAAAACGAAGCCACCCCGCATGAATCCAGCCCTCAGCGTTTCCTACATTCTTTTGAAATCACTCAGGCAAACTTGCTCCCTTCACCCGCCCATGCCGCCCACGAAAACGGCGAACGCATCCGCGAGCATTTGAGAGCGGGGGCAACATGCAAAAGCACTTCAACTGCTCTCCAAGGTCCCTTGTGCTAAGCTGCGCTCGAAACTCGCCGCCCTCATAGCTCAGAGCTGGCCCAAACAAGACATCAACACCGCTTGGAACGCCGTTTCGCGCTCTCCTCTCAACGCGACCGAGAAGCAACTCATGTTCAACGAACTCTGGGAATGAACCACCATACCCACCGCGCCGGACAACCACGACGTCCACGACTACGCCGAGCGTATCCTCGAGTGGCTGCCGAGGCGGCCTCACTTTCCCGATCACTTGCAACTAATCGGACCGCCAGGCCAACGCGAGCCCTTGGCTTAACATGCGGGCCTAGGTCTCCCTCATGCCCTTCTCCACGATTTCACGAAACGCTTTCACATGCGGCAGTTCGTGGCGGCCTTTGCGTTGGAGGAGGAAGACTTCTTCGTGGCCGAAGAGGGAGGTGAGGTGGCGCATGGTGAGTTCGCATTCGCCGGGGCCGGGACGCGGGAGTTTGGCGTCGTTGGCGCGGGTGCAGATGGCGATGCCGAGGCGGATGGCGACGTAGTCGAGCAGAAGGGCGCGATTCGTCGCCGTGGTGGTGACGTTCATGCGTCCGCCTAAACCTGCCTGGGTGAAGATGTGGCGGATTTGGCGGTGGGAGCTGGATTGCTCAACGCTGAGCACGAGCGGATGCCGGACGATGTCGGCCAAGGTGGTGCGCCGTGTGGTGGCGAGCGGGTGGTCGTGCGGGCAGATGAGTTGGAAGGGATAGCTGGCGAGCGGCCAGACGTGAAATTGCGGCAGCGGGTCGTCGCCCTGGGCGATGCCGATGATGGCGATGTCGGCAGCACCGGCTTCGATTAACTCGCGGGCCATCTGCGAGGGGCGGTCGATGAGCGTGAGGTTCACGGCGGGGAATTTTTTTCGATAGGCGGCGATGGGCTTGCGCAGGGCTCCGTGAAGCATCGGGGCAGGAGCGACGATGCTGAGGGTGCGCGGCGTGATGCGGTGGCGGTCGGCGAACATCTCGCGGAGGGAATCGAAGCCTTCGACGAGTGGCGCGGCCATCTCGACGAGGCTTTGCCCATCTTCAGTAAGGGAAAGTTGGGAGCCACGGGCGATGACGAGTTGCACCCCGTATTCGTCCTCCAGAGCACGGACCTGCTGCCACACCGACGGCACCGCGAGACCGAGCGAGGTGGCGGCGGCGGCGAAGCTGCCCTGACGCGACAGCTCGACGAGGGCGCGAATCTGCCGGAAGCGCACTTCTTTGAAGTAGCGGCGTGCGGGTGATTTGGGTGATGCGGATTTCTTGGGCATTAGGCTGGAACGAACGGGCATTAGGAAGATTTGCAAACACAGCGGTCAAGAAATGCGATTTGCGGATGTAAGTCTAAAGCTATGGAAATACCCTCAACTACCCTTTCTCGTCGTCACTTTCTCCGCTCTGGCAGCGCTTCGCTCATGGCTCCGGCCGTCATCACGGCGGCGACCACGCTGCGGGCGCAGCAGAAGGCAGACTCGAATGAAACGCTGCGCATCGGCTTGATCGGATGCGGTGGTCGCGGCACGGGGGCGGCATCGCAGGCGCTTCAGGCGGATTACAATGCGCGACTGGTGGCGGTGGCGGATGTGTTTGAGAAGCAGATGGACACGGCCATCGCTTCGCTTTCGGCGAAGACACCGGATCGTGTGACGGTGAGTCCGGAGCATCGATTCGTCGGGCTGGATGCTTATCAGAAGCTGCTGGCCTCGGAGGTGGATGTGGTGATCCTGGCCACGCCGCCGGGGTATCGTCCGCTGCATCTCACGGCGGCCGTTGAAGCCGGAAAGCACCTGTTTTGCGAGAAGCCGATGGCGGTGGATGCGGTGGGTTACCATGTGGCGATGGCGGCGCTGGCGAAAGCGAAGGAGAAGAAACTCAATGTCACGGCTGGCTTCTGCTGGCGCTACAACACCTCACGCCGGGAGAGCTTCAAGCGGCTGAAGGACGGGCAGTTTGGCGATCTCATGAGCTACTTCGGAACCTACTATGGCAGCCCGATTAGGCTCATGCCTCCGGCATCCTCAAGGCAGCCCGAGCAGACCGATCTGGCCTGGCAGCTTGCCAGTTGGAACAGTTTCTCCTGGCTGTCGGGTGACAACTATGTGGAGCAGGCGGTCCATTCAGTGGACAAGCTGATGTGGGCCATGGGTGATCAGCCGCCCGTCAGTTGCATCGCCACCGGCGGTCGCCAGACGCCTGCCGAGGGCGGCAACATCTTCGATCACTTCCATGTCGCCTATGAGTTCGCCAACGGCGTCATGGGACACATTGGTTCACGGCAGATGACGGGATGCTCCAACGAGAACATCGACTACATCCAGTGTTCCCAAGCCAAGCTGGTCATCGGCAAAGGTAGCGCCCCATTTGCCGAAGGCGCCAAACGCTGGCGCTTCCGTGGTGAGGAAAAGAACATGTATCAAATCGAGCACGATGAACTCTTCGCCGCCATTCGCAGTGGCAAGTCCGTGTTTGATGGCGACTGGATGATGCGCTCCACGCTCGCCGCGATCATGGGCCGCGAGGCCGCCTACACCGGCCAGCGCCTCACCTGGGAGCAGATCCTCGCGTCCAAACAAGACCTCGCGCCGGAAGAGACCTTGAAATGGAACGACAAGTTCGAGCCCACACCGCGTCCGATCCCTGGGGTGACAAAGTTTGTGTGATGAACGAAACCTTGAGCCAACCCATGAAATGCACCCTCTTCATCGTCGCCACCGCCGCCATCATCGGCTTCGCGGAGGACAAACCTACCGTATCAAGAACCAACAAGGGTTCCTCGGTCTAGAAAGCGAAGGCTCGACCATCCAGTTCCGCAAATTACGCGTGCGCGAACTGCCCAAACTTTGCGTCAACGTCCCTCTTCCGCCCGAAATCAGCCCCTCACCATGATGAAAACACACTCTTTGCTCGCCTCTGTTGCCCTTTTCCTTTCCATCCAGATATCAGCACTCCACGCCGCACCGGCTGACGCGGTGCTGGTGGAGGCTGAGGGCTTCAAAGACAATGGCGGCTGGGTGATGGATCAGCAGTCGATGGATGTGATGGGTTCCGCTTTTCTACTGGCGCACGGCATGGGTGTTCCTGTGGCGGATGCGACGACGACGGTCGCGTTTCCGCAGCCGGGCAAGTATCGGCTGTGGGTGCGCACGCGGGACTGGGTGGCACCGTGGAAGACGGCGGAGACGCATCCCGACATGCGGGCGAAGGGCACGCCGGGCATTTTTCAGGTCATCGTGGATGGCAAAACATTGGCGACGACATTTGGGAATGAGGGTGAGGACTGGCACTGGCAGGATGGCGGCGTGGTGGAGGTCGCTGGGAAGACGGCGCAGGTCGCGCTACATGACCTCACGGGCTTTGCGGGTCGTTGCGATGCGCTGTTTTTTTCACCGGAGTCTGCACCGACTCCACCACCGAATGATGCGGCCACGCTGGCCCCGCTGCGTCGAAAGCTGCTGGGCTTGCCGGAGAAACCGGAGGCGGCGGGTGAGTTTGATTTTGTGGTCGTCGGAGGTGGGGCAGCAGGGTGCTGTGCGGCGGTGAGCGCGGCACGGCTCGGCTGCCGGGTGGCGTTCATTCACGACCGCCCGGTGCTGGGTGGGAACAACAGCACCGAGGTGCGCGTGGGTTTGTCCGGCCTCATTCATCAGATGCCGTATCCGCAGCTCGGCAATCTCCTCGAAGAACTCGGCCCGGTGGGTTACTGGAGTCTGCAACAGGCGAAAAAATCCCGCGACCTGCCGCGCAGTCAGGAAGTCATCGCGCTGTTTGAGAAGGAGCCACAGCGCCGGATTCACAATGCCGGACCGTCCACCAACTACGAGGACGAGAAGAAGCTCGCCGTCGTCGCGACGGAGAAAAATATCACGCTCTATCTCAGCACACGTGCGAACGGCGTGGAGATGGATGGCCAGCGCATCGCGGCGGTGCTGGCTCAGGAGATCAAGACCGGCAGGCGGCTGCGATTCAAAGCTGCGCTTGTCGCCGACTGCACGGGCGATGGTGTCATCGGCGCACTGGCGGGAGCGGATTCTGCCTATGGCCGCGAGAGCAAGGAGGAGCATGGCGAAGAGTTCGCCCCTGAAAAGGCGGATGAACTGGTCATGGGCACGTCGGTGCAATGGTTCGCCGAGGAAGGCTCCGAGCCTTCCACTTTCCCCGAGTGTCCGTGGGCGCTGAAGTTTGACGCGGATCACGCCATTAAAACGAAGCGCGGTGATTGGGACTGGGAGACTGGAGCCATGCGCAATCACATCACCGACATCGAGGAAATCCGCGATTACGGCCTGCGCGTTGTCTATGGCAACTGGGCCACGCTGAAGAATCATCCGAAGTTCAAAGACGAGTTCGCCCGGCAGAAGCTCAGTTGGGTGGCCTACATCGGCGGCAAGCGCGAGAGCCGTCGCCTGCTCGGTGATGTGCTCTTGCGCCAGCAGGACATCGTGGCGGCGCGGCCCTTCCCCGATGCCAGTGTCACCACGACCTGGACCATCGACCTGCACTACCCGGAGAAGCCCATGTGCGCCTGCGAGGCCTTCCAATCCGAAGCCCGGCAGTTTAGAATCCAGCCTTACCCGATTCCTTACCGGTGCCTGTATTCACGCAATATCAGCAACCTCATGATGGCCGGCCGTAACATCAGTGTGACCCACATCGCGCTTGGCACCGTGCGTGTGCAGCGCACCACCGGCATGATGGGCGAGGTGCTCGGCATGGCAGCCTCCCTGTGCAAACAAAACACCACCACGCCACGCGGCGTGTATGAAAAGCATCTCGATGACTTGAAGACGCTGATGCAACGCGGCGTGGGCAAAGAGGACCTCAAGGCCAAAGGCGGGCGCTAAACCACTTTCAAAACACGATGCCCACTCAACGCTCCGGCCAAACTTCCCGCCGTCACTTTCTGACCTCCAGCCTCAGCGCGGCAATCGCCAGCCTCGCTGCGGCGGAATCACGGCCACGGCGCATCGTGCTGCGTTCATCATGGCAGACGGTGAACATCGGCGACATCGCGCACACACCCGGCGTGCTCGCTCTGCTGGAGAAACATCTGCCGGAGGTCGAGGTGAGGCTTTGGCCCAGCAGCGTGGGAAATGGCGTGGCAGAGATGCTCCTCGCACGCTTTCCGAAGCTCCACATCATCCAGACGCCCGAGGCGTTGAAGGCCGCATTCGATGAGTGTGACTTCCTTTTGCATGGCTCCGGCCCGTCGCTCGTCGCGGCGCAGGACATCGCCAAATGGCGCGATGCCACCGGCAAGCCCTACGGCGTCTATGGCATCACCTTCAATGCGCCCGACACCGCCACCGCGAAGCCCGAGTTGGTGAAAAAGTTCCAGCAATGCATTCCCATCATGAGTGGAGCGCAGTTCGTTTTCTTCCGCGATTCCGTGTCACTTGCCGAGGCGAAGAAGCGCGGCTGCAGCTGCCCGGTCATGGGCTTCGGCCCTGATGGAGCCTTTGCCACCGACTTGCGCGATGACGCCCGCGCCATCGCCTTTCTTCAGGCGCACAAGCTGGAAGAAGGCCGCTTCCTCTGCTGCATCCCACGCCTTCGCTACACACCTTACTGGACCATTCCCGCGCGGAAGACACCGCTGGACGAGACGAAGCAAGCCCGCAATGAAGCGATGAAGGAGCACGACCTCGCGCCGCTGCGTCAGGCCATCGTCGAAGTCGTCCGCCAGACCAGCATGAAGGTGCTTCTCTGCCCCGAGGACGAAACGCAGATGGCCCTCAGCAAAGAAATGCTCTTCGACAAACTTCCCGCCGATGTGAAGGCGAACGTCGTCTGGCGTTCTGACTTCTGGCTCACTGGCGAAGCTCTCAGCACCTACATCCGTAGCGCCGGTCTCTTCGGCGCGGAGATGCACAGCCCCATCATGTGCATCGGCAACGGCATCCCCGCCATCGTCTGCCGCTGGGAGGAACAAACCAGCAAAGGCATCATGTGGCGCGACATCGGCCTCGGTGAGTGGCTTTTCGACTTCGATAACGAAGACGAAATCAAAGCCATGCCTGCCGCCGTGCTGGCCATTGCGAAGGATCCTGCAGCGGCGAAAGGGAAGGCAGTGAAAGCGCGAGTCTTCGTCGAAGAACGCCAGCGTCACACGATGCAGGTGCTCGCTCGGTCAATTTAACATCTCACCCAGCCAAACCCCTCTCTTATGGACATCCCCAGCCGTCGCCACTTTCTTGGCAGTCTCACCGCCGCCTCCGGTTTGCTGGCGGCCCGATCACTGCCGGCGGCCGATGGCAGTGCTCCCAAGGGTTTTCTCGAAGCCGCCCGCGACCTGCCCGTCAATACTGACGCTGATGTCATCGTCTGCGGCGCGGGGCCTGCGGGAGTGACCGCTGCGATCACTGCCGCACGCGCCGGGGCGAAGGTGCGCTTGTTTGAAACGCATGGTTCGCTCGGCGGCGTGTGGACTTCTTCGCTGCTCGGTTACTTGCTCGATTTCGACAAGCCCGGCTTCAACGTGGAACTCGTGCGCCGCCTGCGGGAGCGCGATGCCATCAACGGCGGCGGCATGAACGGCCTGAGCTATCAGCCAGAGGAGATGAAGCTGCTGTTGGAAGAGCTTTGCGCCGCTGCGGGTGTCAAAGTGCAGCTCCACACCCGCGTCACCGCCGCGTATCGCGAGGGGCGCACGCTCCGCACCATCGTCACTGAGTCCAAGAGCGGACGGCAGGCTTGGCGGGCCCCCGTTTTCATCGACACCACCGGCGATGGCGATCTCGGCGCCCAAGCGGGATGCGAGTTCGAAATCGGCCGGGAAAAAGCCTGTCCCTGCCAGCCCATGACGATGTATGCCCTGCTCGTGGTGAAGGACGTGGCGCAGATCGCCGACTGCATCCACGGCACCGGCGATGGCGGTCGCCATGTCGGCCCGAAGGCCTTTCAGGACACGCTGAAGAGAGCCGGCGTCACGCCGAGCTACGGCCACGCCTGCTTGTTCCCGATTCAGGGAAATCTCGTGCTGCTCATGGCCAACCACGAATACGGCATCAATGCCACCGATGCCGCGCAAGTCACCGAGGCGACTCTCCGCGCCCGTGGCGAGATTCATCAAATCGTGCGCGGCCTGCGCAAGCTCGGCGGCCCTTGGGACGGCTTGCAAATCGCCGCCACGCCTGAACAAATCGGCGTCCGCGATGGCCGCCGCATCCGGGGACGCTACATAATGACAAGCGAAGACCTCGTCAAAGGAGCGGTGCAAGCCGACGCCGTCGTCCGCGCCACATTCCCCGTGGACATCCACGCCCTGAGTGCCGAGGACAACAAAAAGGCCGCCTACCACAACGCCGGCGTGAAGACGAAGCCCTACGACATCCCACTGCGTGCACTCATTGCTCGCGATGTCGATGGCCTCATGATGGCGGGCCGCTGCATCAGCGGCGACTTCATCGCCCACGCTAGTTACCGCGTCACCGGCAACGCCACCGCGATGGGTGAAGCCGCCGGAGCCACCGCCGCCGTCGCCGCGAAAAACAAGGCCGCTCCGCATGACGTGCCGTGGAGCGAGGTCCAGCACGTTATCGCCAAGGTGCGTGAGCAAGCCTGATTCCTCGACACCGATAACGCTATGAGAATCATCCACCACATCCTCCTCACCGCCCAACTGCTAGTGCCACTTGCGGCGCTGCACGCCGAGCCCCCCAAGCTTTTACCTGCTAACTGGAACGCAAAACGGGCAGGCGATGAAGTCCTGTCCAAGATGATCAAAGTCAGCGCACCGCAGGTGAAGGGTGCGCACGATGCAGACCTCGTCCTGGTCGGCGAGCGAGCCTTCATCGTCGAGCACGACAATGACATCAAGCCGGGTCACGGCGCGGGGAAGGCGCAGTATTGCGTGCTGACGGTCGTGAATGTGAAGACGATGAGCGTGGAGCGAGTCGTGCCGATGGCGAAGTCTGCACAAGCCTTCGCCAATGAAACACTGCCGGCGGGAGCCTGCTTTGTCCCGCGCATCATTCAGATGAACGACACCACACTACGTTGCTTCTTTGTCTGCGAGGATCAGAGCGGCAAGCGCCAGTCGCAGACGTGGTATCGCGACTTCGACATCGCCTCGCTCACCTTCGCGCCGGACATCCATCGGGTGAAGCTCAAGACCAGCGACGGCACCTTCGACATGCAGCCGCAGTATTTCCACGCGGATGCTGCCAAGCAAGGCTTCAAGCAACCCGCCAAGGCCTTCGGTTTCTACCTGCTCGATGCGTTCAAGGTCATCGACGGCAAGACCTGTCTCGCCATCAACAACTTCCCCGGTGCGCAGAACGCGCTCGCGATGCTGAATGACGCGCGCGACACCATCGAAGTCATCGGCCACTACAACGAACCCGCCGAGCGCAGGCTCACGGAGTCCTCCGTCAATCGCCTGCCTGATGGCACCTGGATGGCCATCTGCCGCACCGAGAGCGGCGACCGCAACTACGTCTTCACGACGAGCAAGGACGGCAAGACGTGGACGCAGGGCGAGGCTCGACCCTTTGTCAGCAAAGGCAGCAACTCCAAGCCCACCTTCGACAAGTTCAACGGCATCTATTACCTCGGCTGGCAGGAAGCCACGCGCATCACCGACGGCCACGGTGTCGGACGCTACATCTTCAATGTTGAGGTCTCGCGCGATGGCATCAACTGGGAGCGCAAATACCGCTTCGAGTCCCCGAGCTCGTTCCAGTATCCCACCTTCCGTCAACATGAGGGCTCGATTTGGTTCACCGTCACCCAAGGCACCGGCGGCAGCACGGATCGCATCATGTTTGGCAAACTGGAGTCCTCAAAACCCGCTCCTCTACTACAGCCAAACAATACAACCAGCGACGCCAGCACCGCGCCGCCGCCCTCTTGGGAGCAAATCCGCCGCGTGCCGATGAGCGGTGGCTTGCGGGCCTTTTGGAATGTGGCGGGTGGTGACAATGCGACGAACTATCGCGAGGCCGCTGCGCATGGATTCGAGATGGTGGACCTTTTGAGCACCTATTCCGACTACCCTGGCAGGCAGAAGGAGAACATCCGCAAGACGCTCGATACCAACAAAACCAATCCCTGGCAGAAGCCCGAGTTCTTCGAGCGCATCGTCAAACGCAACATCGAGAAGCGCGGCAACCAGAACGCCATCTTCGTCCACGACATCGAGTTCAGCTTCGAGGAGGACATCGACAAAGTCTGGGCCGATCCCGTGTTGCGCGCCGCATCAAAGGCCACGACCCGCGAGCAGTTCGCCGATGCCTACCTGCGCGAGTGGGCCACCTGGTTCACACTGCCCTGCCAGTGGGCGAAAGAACGCTTCCCCGGCACCCCCATCGGCATCTACGGCCCGCAGCCGTTCCGTCGCGATTACTTCGGCATCTCCGGCAAATCCGCGCAGCAAATCGACGGCACGCATCACAGCGATGCCGAGTTGTGGCAGCACATCGATCCCTTCGTCGATTACTACATCGCCAGCATCTACGTCTTCTACGACAAGCCCGACTCCATCTACTACATGGCGGCCAACGTGGAGGAAAACATCGAGCGCACCCGCCGCTACGGCAGCAAGCCGCTCTACGCCTACGAGTGGCTGCGCTACCACAGTTCCAACAAGAAACTCGCCGACCAAGAAGTCGCCCCCTGGCTGGCCGAAGCCATGGCCGTGCTGCCCTACTTCTGCGGCGCACGCGGCCTCGCGCTCTGGGGCTCCGAGCCGAAGCGCCAAGGGCAATACTACCACACGCTCCCCGTCTTCATGACCAGCCTCGGCCGCGTCTCCGATCTCTCCGCCAAGATCGCCGCCGCCAAACTCATGCCTGACGAACCCGCGCACGTCCTCTGGAAAGCCAAGCGTCCCCTCATCCGCCGGATGCGCGTCAGCGCCGATGAGTGGATCATCCTCGCCGTGAACCCCTGGCAATCCGAAGAAGCGATTTCGACTGTGGAAGTGCTCTTGGAGAAGGGCCGCATCACGGTCGAATTGCGCGGACGCCACAGCGAGATTTTTCACTGCATGGGTGAGAGCGTGAAGCGGCTTTGAAACCTGTGATTTGATCCCACCAGTCCTGAATCAACATCCCATGAAACGCACCCTCCTCACCACCTCCCTCATCTTCGTCACGGCCAACATCATCGGCTTCGCACAGGACAAACCCGCCGCATCGACCACCAGCAACACCGCAGCCCCCGTTCGTGCCTTCATCGACGATGAAGGCCCCGGCTGGCGCTCGCTCACAGCAGCGGATTTCACCAAGGTGAACAGCGCGGATGACACTTGGTCATGGAAAGACGGCGTGCTGCATTGCACCGGCCAGCCCGTCAGCGTGCAGCGCACGACGAAGGAGTTCGGCAACTTCGAGATGGTCGTCGAGTGGATGCATGAGAAAGCCGCTGGCAACTCCGGCGTCTTCGTGTGGACCACACCGGCCTCCATTGAGAAACTCACTGCCGCAGGCAAGCCGGGTCTGCCGGATGGCACTGAGGTGCAGATCCTCGATCACGGCTTCACCGACATGATGAAGGCCAAGGGAGCCAAGACCGACTGGTTTGGCACGAATGGCGATGTCTTCCCCGTGCGCGTGAAGATGACGCCCTTCCCGCCACTGTCGCCCGATGGCAGCCGCAGCTTCCCACGCAAACACCTCGCCCACGGCCACGGCGAATGGAACCACTACTACATCCGCGCCATCAACGGCGAAGTGCGCCTCTGGGTGAACGGCGAAGAAGTCTCCGGCGGCACCGCCATCGAGCCCAAGAAAGGTTTCCTCTGCCTGGAAAGCGAAGGCTCACCCATTCAGTTCCGCAAGCTGCGCGTGCGCGAGCTGCCGTGAAGTCCCCCACCTGCACCCGCAGACATCGGACAACGCATCCGCGACTTGGCTGCCGCATCGTTTGCAGGAGCTCCGAGAAGCGATGGGTTTGAGCAACGTCCACCTTAACGTGTGAGTGTGCCCTCAGCCGGACATTCTCACCCTCTAAAAACTATTTTCGGCAAATGAGGCGGCCAGTGGCAACGAGAAGGGTGTAGTCACCATGTCGCAGCCGTCAGTCCATCCTCAGCATGACCAGTTCCTTCGCCTTTATGCGGAGCACGAGGTGGCGTTGCATACGTTTGTGCGCTCGCTGCTGCCCACACGGCAGGAGGCGTCGGAGGTGATGCAGGAGTTGATTGTAGCGCTTTGGCAGGGTTTCGCGTCGGCGGACGAGTTCCGGCCCTGGGCCTTCGGAGTAGCGCGAAATTTGGTGCGTATGCATCTGCGCCGTCGCGTGCGTGATCGCCATGTCTTCGATGACGAGCTGGTTAACCGCCTGGCTGACATGGCCGTCCAGCAGGAGTCGCAACATCTCACCGAGCGCGAGGTGCTGGAGCACTGCCTGCAAAAGCTGCCGCAATCCCAAAAGGAACTGGTGCTCGCCGCTTACACGAAGGGCACTCGCATTGACGATCTCGCGACCCGGCGCGGACAGACGCCAATGTCGCTCTACAAACTGCTCCACCGCATCCGGCAGGCATTGCTGGATTGCGTTGAGCGCACCCTGTCCCAGGAGGAATTGGCATGAACACAGACTGGCACGATCTCATCCAGCGCTCCATCGCCGGACTCACCACGGAGGAGGAAACCGAGCTTCTTCAGGACTCGCTCAAACGGGATGATGCCGTGGCCAGATTGTATCTCCGCTACATGAATCTGGATGTAGCTTTAGAGGCCCATGCAGGGTCGCAGGCAGCAGTCACCGAAATGTTGGTGTCGCCGGGTCGGAGCGAATTGAAGCGCTGGACCGTTTGGCTCTTCTGGCGTCCGCTCGCCGCAGCGGCAGCCATCGTGTTGCTGATGGCGGTGACATTCTGGAGGCAGGAAAAAGCCCCCGCCGTGCCGGTGGCCACGCTTCTCCGCACGGAGGACGCGGTCTGGGCCGGGGAGGCTCCGCTGGAGGGAGGCAGATTGTCCACGGGGCCAGTCCGGCTGCGCGGGGGGCATGCGATGCTGCGGCTCGATGGTGGAGCGGAACTGCTGCTGCGCGGCGTGGTGGATCTGCGGCTCGATGATGGCGGCAGTGTGACGCTGCTGGCGGGGGAAGTCCGCGCCGAGGTGCCGGAAGCAGCGGTGGGTTTTACCATCCACACACCCGGAGGCAAGGTGGTGGACCTGGGCACCGAGTTCATCACCAGCGTGAATCGCGAGGGACAGACGGAGGTTAGCGTCGTGAAGGGCGAGGTGGAGGTGCCGGATGGCGATGGCGTGGTGCACCGGCTCACCACTGGCAAGGCGCTGGCCCTCGACCGCCAAGGAATGACACACCCGATCATCGCGCGTGTAGCGGACAAACCGTGGCAGCCGTGGGCGAAGGACGGGAAGGATGCACTGCGAGCGGGGAAGCTGCTGCTGCACGAGACCTTTGACTACCCGGCGGGCGATCATGATCCCGCCGATCTCACGGGAGGCGTCGGCTGGGCGGGGCCTTGGACGATTTTTCAAGGCAAGCATGCCGAGCAGCCGTGGTCGGCCAAAATGCATCAGATGGAGATGGGAACGTTCGAGGGACGCAAGGCGTGGATTTCTCCTGTCGGGAAGACCCGGTGCCAGCGGATGCTCGCCCAGCCACTGTCGATGAAGGAAGATGCGGTGCGCTATGTCAGTCTGATGTGGTTTGAGGAAGCGCTACCTCCCGAACAGCGTGTCTTCGATTTCTGGCCGATGGCCAACCTCATGATTGATCTGCGCGGCGCAAGCGACTCCGGGCCGGGGCAGCGGGTCGGCCTGCGCACAAACTATCTCATGCACCCCATCATCGAGTCCGGTGCCGGGCAGGGCTTCGAGAGCCGGGTTCGGGTGGCGGAAGGCCGGCGTCTGATGATGGCGGGCAAGATTCTTTCGCGGCGGGAAGGCGAGGACGAGGTGTTTCTGCGCGTTTTTGAAGCTGGCGAACCACCGGGCCCGGTCGAACCGGATTCGTGGGATGTCGTCACGCGTGGTCTGAGACTGGATGCGGTTCTCGACAGAGTTGTCCTGGAATCCATCGGCCCCAAACCGCGACGCATCGAGGAAATCCGCATCGGCACCACCTGGCGCGACGTCGTGTCCGGCTGGGATGCGGGAATGAACCTTCACCCATAACTTCAACCATGAAATGGCCTGCCGCCCTAATGCTATCCACCGCCTTCGCCACTGGCGCGGAGGATATGGCCTTCTTTGAAAACAAGATCCGGCCCGTGCTGGTCGAGCATTGTTATTCCTGTCACAGTCCAGAGGCAAAAAAGATCAAGGGCGGCTTGCTGCTCGACACCCGCGAGGGCATCCGCCGCGGAGGGGACACTGGTCCGGCCGTGGTGCCGGGGGATGCGTCCCAAAGCCTGCTCATCAAGGCCATCCGCTACGAGGACCCCGACTTTGAGATGCCGCCAAAGAAGAAGCTGCCTACAGAAGTGATCGCCGATTTCGAGAAGTGGATCGCCATGGGTGCGCCTGATCCGCGCGAAGGGAAGGCCGGTGCAGTCTCTACCATCGATCTCGAGGAAGGGCGCAAGCACTGGTCATTTCAGCCGCTCTCGAATCCGCCCGTGCCGGAGGTGAAGGATAAGTCGTGGCCGCGCACGGACATCGACCGCTTCATCCTCGCCTCGCTGGAGGCCAAGGGACTGCGCCCGGTGGCGGATGCCGCGCCGCATGACCTGCGGCGGCGGCTTCATTATGATCTCACCGGCCTGCCGCCCGATCCTTCGGAGCCGGCGGGCGCGGTGGATGTCTCCGCCTTGCTCGATAGCCCGCGCTTTGGCGAACGCTGGGCGCGGCACTGGCTGGACATCGCGGGCTACAGTGAATCGACCGGCGGCGGGCAGAACATGGTGCTGCCCGTGAATTTTCGTTACCGCGACTATGTCATCGCCGCTTTCAATGCCGACAAGCCCTACGACCAGTTCCTGCGCGAGCAGATCGCCGGCGATCTCATGCCCGCGAAGGATGCCGCGCAGCGCGACGAGCAGCTGATCGCCACCGGTTTCCTCAGCATCGGCACCAAGAACACCCTCGATGAAAACGATCCGCGCTACATCACGACCGTGGTCGATGAGCAGATCGACAGCATGGGCCGCTCCGTGCTCGGCCTGACTCTCGCCTGCGCCCGTTGTCACGATCACAAGTTCGATCCCATCTCCACGCGGGACTATTATGCCCTCGCCGGCATTCTTCGCAGTTCGGAGCCGCTGGCCGGAGCCTGGCGCCGCCATTTCCTGAAATGGTCCCAGGCTCTGCAGCCACTCTCGAGCGCTCCTGACGTCTTGTCCGATGCGGAGCTCACCGAGCAGTTGAACTCGGCCAAGACCCGCATGGATCTCAATGGGAAGCGCTACAAGGTCCAGCGGGCCGCTCTCCAGGAGGCGGGCCTCACCAAAGCCTCCACTGCCGAGCAGGAAGCGTTTTACAAGACACGCCCCGAGGTGATGGAGGTGATGAACGAGATGGACCGGCTCCAGAAGATCGTGGATCGGCACAACGACAAGCTCAACAAGCTCCTGCCTTTCCTGACCTCCGCGATGAAGGACGCGGCAAAGCCCGCCGACTGCGCCGTCCGCATCCGCGGCGAGGAATCGCAGCTGGGCGAGGTGGTGCCGCGCGGCTTCCCCGCAGTGTTCACCACACCCACCACGCCAAAAGTGAACCGCAGCCAGAGCGGGCGTCTCGAACTCGCCGCTTGGATCACCGGCAAGGACAACCCGCTCACGGCCCGCGTCATGGTGAACCGCATCTGGCAGCACCTCATGGGTGCCGGCATCGTCGAATCCTGCGACGACTTCGGAAAGACCGGCCAGACACCGGCGAACGCCGCCCTGCTCGATCACCTCGCGCAGCGTTTCATCGCCAGTGGCTGGTCGGTGAAACAGCTCATTCGCGATATCACCAGCAGCCGGGTTTACCAGCTCGGCACCGCGCACGATGCGAAGGCCTACGAGGCCGATCCCGCCAACCGGCTGAACTGGAGGGCCAACCGCCGCCGCCTCGATGCCAATGCCCTGCGCGACTCCCTGCTGGCTGTCAGCGGACGTCTCGTCCTGACGCCGCCGCCTCTCGAGTCCCAGATCCATCTTCGCGTCGAGGATAGCCGCACCAAATCCACCGATATCGCGAAGGTCCTCGCGCCCAGCGAGCGGCATCGCACGATCTTCCGGCCGATCATGCACGAGAACGTGCCCGCCGACCTGGGCGTCTTTGACTTCCCCGAACCGGAAATGGTCACCGGCCGCCGCAGTGTCACCACCGTGCCCACGCAGGCGCTCTTCCTGATGAACAGCCCCCTCATCGTCGAGCACGCCCGCCACACTGCGCGGCGTGTGAAAGGTCTCGGGAAGGACACACCCGCGCGCATCGAGGCCGCTTACCAGCTCATCCTCGCCCGAGCACCCTCGGATGGTGAGCGTGGCGACGCTGCCACCTTTCTCACGGGCTTCCCCGGCGACAAGGAAGACGAAGCCCTCGCCGCCTTTTGCCAAACGCTCTTCGCCTCCGCCGAGTTCCGCTACCTCTACTGATCATGAACGCCCCCATCCTCCATTCCCGCCGCCACCTGCTGCGCACCGCGCTCAACGGCTTCGGCTATGCCGCCTTTGCCGGATTGAGCACCCAGACCACGCTCGCCGCAGGCAGGCAGCCGCATTTCCCCGCCAGAGCCAAGCGCGTCATCATGATCTTCATGCAGGGCGGCGTCTCGCATGTGGACACCTTTGATCACAAGCCAAAGCTGACCGCGGATGCCGGCAAGCCTTTTGGCTCGAAAGGCACGTCCAAGCTCATGGGCAGCATGTGGAAGACCGCCCAGCACGGCCAGAGCGGGCACTGGGTCAGCGAACTCTATCCCCACGTCGCGAAGCACGCGGACCAGCTCTGCATGCTCCACGCCATGCACACCGACCAGCAGGCGCACGAGACCGCCGTGCCGTTCTTCCACACGGGCATCGCCTCCCAGGCGCGGCCCTCCACCGGGGCGTGGAGCGTTTATGGCCTTGGCTCCGAGACCGAGGACCTGCCCGGTTACATCGCGATGAACTCCCTGAACTCCTTCGGCGGTAACAACCACGGCAGCGCCTTCCTGCCCGCCGCTTGCCAGGCCACCATGGTCAGCCCCGGATCGTCGAATGATGCGCCTGGGAAGCTGCCTGTGCCTGACCTCATGCCCGCTCACCTCAGCTCCGCCCAGCAGCGGGCGCAGCTCGACCTGCTGCGGAAGATCAACCAGCGCCGCCTCAGCATCGACGAGGTGAACCCGGAGCTCGAGGGCGTCATCGCATCCTACGAGATGGCCTTCCGTATGCAGTCGGCAGTGCCCTCGCTGCTCGATGTGAGCAAGGAATCCGCCGAGACCCGCCAACTCTACGGCATCGGCCAGTCGCCCACGGACGGCTTTGGCCGCCAGTGCCTCTTCGCACGCAAGTTTGCCGAGGCCGGTGTCCGCTACATCGAGATCGGAACCAGCGGATGGGATCATCATTACGACATCAAAAACCTCCTGCCCGCCAGTTGCGCCGCCACGGACAAGCCCATCGCCGGCCTGCTCACCGATCTGCGGCAGCGCGGCCTTCTCGATGACACACTCGTCATCTTTGGCACCGAGTTCGGCCGCACCCCTTCGGCCCAGAGTGACGGTCGGGACCATAACAACCGCGCCTTCACGATTTGGATGGCCGGCGGTGGCGTGAAGCCCGGCTACCGTCACGGCGAAAGCGATGACTACGGCGCCGAGGGCGTCGATGGCAAGGTCCACATCCACGACCTCCACGCCACCATGCTGCACCTCCTCGGTCTCGATCACGAAAGACTGACGTATCGCTACAGTGGCCGCGATTTCCGCCTCACCGATGTGAAGGGCAAGGTGGTGAAGGAGATCCTGGCGTGACTCATGCCAGAATCGGATAGTTCAAAACGGCTCCTGCCCCAAACGATCCAAATCCCCCTTATGAAACCACAATTCATCACCATCCTCGCCGCCCTCACCGCAGCGGCTCTGCACGCCGCTGACAGTGGCTTTACCCTCGAAAAGAATGACCACGGCATCAGCGTCAGCGTGAATGGCAAGGCTTTTGCCAGCTACGTCATCGACCAGGCCAACAAGCCTTACCTCTGGCCCATCTATGGACCTACCGGCAAGGCGATGACCCGCGCCTATCCGATGCAGGATGCGTCGAGCGAGCCCAAGGAGCAGCGCGATCACCCACATCATCGCGGCATCACCTTCGGCCATGAGAGCATCGGCGGCGGCACCTGGAAATTCCCCGGGACCAATGAGGAATGGAGCGCCATCACCGGCGACGAGAAGCACAGCGGCGGCGGCGACACCTGGCATGAGCGGATGACCTTCGAAGAGTTCATGCAGAACCCCAAGCTCGCACTGCGCGGCAAGCAACGCCTGCCCATGGTCGCTAGCATCCGGCATCGCGAGTTCACCGAGGCGAAGGCCGATGCGGACAAAGCCACCATCGTCGAGTTGTGCGATTACCTCGACCCCAGTGGCAAACGCTTCCTCTCAGAAGAGCGTCGCCTCACCTTCCTCGTCATCAGCGAGATGCGAGCCATTGACGTGGATCAAACCTTCACCGCCACCGATGGCGAAGTGCGCTTTGCCGACCGCAAGGACGCCGGACTATCCATACGCATCCCCTCCAGCATGGCGGTGGACAGCAAACAGGGTGGCCAGATCATCAACAGCGACGGTCTCACCGACAAAGACGCCTGGGGCAAACCCGCCAAGTGGTGCGACTACCATGGCCCGGTGGAAGGCGAGCACCTCGGCATCGCCTTTCTCAATCACCCCGCCAGCTATCGCTATCCCACGCGCTGGCACGTCCGCACCTACGGCCTCTTCACTGCCAATCCCTTCGCCCAGCACGACTACGACCCCACCTTGCCCGATGGCACCACCACGCTGAAACCCGGCGAGCATCTGAAGCTCCACCACCGCTTCCTCTTTCACACCGGCGACGCTGCCAACGCCAAGATCGAAGCCGCGTGGCAGCAGTATGCGAAGGAGACGAAGTAGAACCAGGCACCTCGCCTTGATGCTTGCTCCCCATGCCCACCGCGCCGGACAACCACGACGCCCACGACTACGCCGAGTGCATCTGCGATCGGTTGCCGAGGCGGCTTGGGGAACTCCAAGAGGCAGCGCGGCTGAGCATGTATGCGCAACGGCGGTAGATTCTCCGCATCGTGACCGTAAAGCTTCGTCGCTCACGACGATTGTCTTTTACCATGCTGAATACGACCCGACTTCTCACCATCGTTCTTCTAGCATCATTGTCGGCTTTGCATGCCGCCGACCTTCCGGCGGAGCCCAAGACCACCACACCGCCTGAGTTTGTCGCCATCACCGATGATTCCAAGCTCCCTCGCGTGCTCTTGATGGGCGACTCGGTTTCCATCGCGTATGCCCTGGAGGTGCGGAAGCTGCTCGCGGGCGTGGCGAACGTGCATCGCGTGCCGGCGAACTGTGGCTCGACGAAAGTGGCGGTCGGCTATTACGGCCTCAAACGCTGGCTGCCGGACTCGAATGAGAAATGGGACGTCATCCACTTCAATCACGGCCTGCACGACCTCTCGTATCGTTTCGCCGATGATCGCGACAAGAATGACAAGGGCGAATATGCCTCGCCCACGAACGGCGGGCATCAAAACGTGCCGCCGGGCGAGTATGAAAAGAACCTGCGCCAGATCACCGCGCGGCTGAAGCAAACCGGGGCCAAGCTCATCTTTGCCAGCACCACGCCCGTGCCCGAGAGCGATGCCGCGAAGTATGTGAAGGACGCCGAGCTGCCCTACAACGAGATCGCGAAACAGGTCATGACCGAGGAAGGTGTGACCTGGAACGACCTCTGGTCCCTCGTGAAGCCACGGCAGGCCGAGCTGCAAATACCGCGCAATGTCCACTTCCAGGCCAAAGGCTCGTCCGTGATGGCGGAGCAGGTGGCGGAAATGATTCGTGCGGCTCTGCTCAAAGATGGGAAATGATCAAATTCGTTCTCCTGCCCCCATTTTTCTGCCTATTTCAATTCTCATGAACCGCCGTCACCTTCTTCAACTCGCCGGTCTTGCTCCACTCGGAGCTACCACGGCGCACGCTGCTTATTCGCCACTCCCGAGCACGGGCAAAGCACGCTTCACGCCGACGCTGAATGCGTATTCGTTCCTTGAACAGCTCAATGCCAATATCGCCGATCCGACCAAGGGCATTGATCTCTTCGGCGTGTGCGATTTCTGCGTGAAGCATGACATCGAGGCGGTGGATCTCACGGGCTACTTCTTTCCCGGCTATCCGAAAGCGCCGTCGGACGACTACATTGCCCGCATCAAGCGCTACACGCATGATCGCGGCATCACGATCAGCGGCACGGGCGTGAAGAATGATTTCGCCACGGCGGACAAAGCCGTGCGAGCCGAGGGCGTGGCTTTGACGAAGCTCTGGATCGAGGTCGCGGCACGGCTCGGAGCGCCAGTGGTGCGCGTGTTTGCAGGTCCGCAGCAAAAGAACGCGAAGGACTGGCAAGGTGCCGCTGGAGGTGCCTCGCGCGATGAGGTGGAGAAGTGGATGGCCGAGGCGTTACGCGAATGCACCGAGCATGGCGAGAAATTCGGCGTCATCATCGCGGTGCAAAATCACGGCGACTTCCTCAGCACCGGCCCGGAGCACATCAGCCTCCTGAAGCGCGTCGATCATGCCTGGTGCGGTGCCTTGGTGGACACCGGGAAATACTTCACCGCCGATCCTTATGCCGACATCGCGATGCTGGTGCCGCACGCGGTGAACTGGCAGATCAAAGAAACCCTCGGCAGCAGCCTCAAAACCCCGCCCACCGACTTCAAGAAGCTCACCAAGATCATCCACGACGGTGGCTATCGCGGCTTCGTGCCCATCGAAACGCTCTCCATGGGTCGCAAAGACTACGATCCCGCCGCCGAGGTCGTCAAAGTGCTCACGGCGATGCGTGCGGCGATCGCGGAGTTGAAGTGACACGTTGTTTCCCCATCCTCCTCCAACCATGAAATGCATCGTTTTGCTCCTCTGTTCTCTCGTTTGTCCGGTTTTCGCCGCCGAGCCCATCCGCGTGCTCGTGTGGGATGAGCAGCAGCCGGAGCAAAAGCAGGGCTATGGCGCAAAATTCCTCGGCGAGACGCTCGCGGCGCATCTGGCGAAGCTGCCGGGGCTCGCCGTGAAGACGGCAAAGCTCGACGAGGCCGATCAAGGGCTGAGCGATGCTGCGCTGGATGCGACGGACGTGCTCATCTTTTGGAGTCATCGTCGCGCGAAGGAGCAAGATGATGTGAGGGCGGGGGCGGTGGTGAAACGGGTGAAGGAAGGCAAACTCGGCTTCATCGGCCTGCACTCGGCGCATTGGGCGAAGCCGTTCGTGCGGCTGATGCAGGAGCGGGCGAAGGCCGACGCGCTGAAGCAGGTGCCGGAGGCGGAGCGGGCGACGGCGAAGTGGGAATTCGTCAATGACGCGCCGTATTACAAGCTCATCGGCCGTGCGTCGCGCATCACGCCGTATGTCGAGAAGGCCGAGGGCGCGGTGTTGCGGCTCACGCTGCCGCAGTGCGTGTTTCCCGCGTATCGCAACGACGGCATGCCCTCGCACGTCACCACGCTGCTGCCGCAGCATCCCATCGCCGCCGGCTTGCCCGCGCAGTGGGACATCCCACGCACCGAGATGTATGGTGAGCCCTTCCACGTGCCGCAACCGGATGAAGTCGTGTTCGAGGAAAAGTGGGACAAAGGCGAGCACTTCCGCAGCGGCTGCGTGTGGAGTTTGGGCCAGGGCCGCGTCTTCTACTTTCGCCCCGGCCACGAAACCTATCCCATTTTCCAGCAAGCCGAGACGCTGCGCGTGATCGAAAACGCGGTGCGGTGGATGAGCACACATAGCAAACCATGAACACTCGCCGAAAATTCATCGCCACGGTTGCTGGAGCCGCTGCGGTCTCGTCGAAGGCGGGCGCGGCTGAATCCAAGCCTGAGATTCGTTATTCGATGAATCCCACGCCGCCGAAGGTCGGGCCACACACGGGGACACTGGATATTTTCGTCCAGAAGTTGAAGCCACGGGGCGAGGTGCCGCTTTCGTTTCTCAACGACGAGCATGCCGATCTCGCGGCCTGGAGGGCAAAGGCCCGCGCGAAGATGCTGGAGCTGCTGCACTACTCGCCGGAGGCGTGCGACCCGCAGGCGGAGGTGATCTCGCGGAAGGACTGCGGCGACTACATTCGCGAGGAGATCAGGTTTAACACCACACCGGTATTTCGCGTGCCGGGCACGGTTTTGATCCCGAAGGGGCTCACCAAGCCCGCGCCTGCCGTGGTGCTGCTGCATTCGCATGGGGCCTATTATATGTGGGGCCGTGAGCGTGAACTGGAGGGCGATGACGTGCATCCCACGCTCATCGAGATGCGGGAATCCTATGGGAAGAAGGCCATCGGCACCGAGATGGTGCGGCGCGGCTATGTGGTGATCAGCATCGACATGTTTTTCTGGGGCGAGCGACGCATGGTGCTCGAAGACGATCCGCCCGAGTGGAAGGAAAGGCCTGCGGGCATCAGCAGCGAGTCGGTGGTGAAGTTCAACCAGCGCAGCAATGCCAGCGAGCAACTCATGGGCCGCACCTTGCTCAGCGCGGGAGTCACATGGTCGGGCATCCTCGCGTGGGATGACATCCGCACGGTGGACTATCTCGTGACGCGGCCCGAGGTAGACCCGCAGCGCATCGGCTGCGTGGGCCACAGCGTCGGCGGACTGCGCAGCGCCTATCTTGCGGCCCTGGATGATCGGATCAAAGCCGCAGTCGTGTGCGGATGGATGTGTTCATTTCCCAATCAACTCGCGAAGCACATCCGCAACACCATCGGCCACACCAAAATCATCCCTGGCATCTACCGCCTCATGGATCATCCCGACATCGCCTCCCTCGCGATGCCGAAGCCGCTCCTGGTGATCAATGGCATCCAGGACCCGCTGTTCGAGCCCGATGGCGTCCGCGCCGCTCATGAAAAACTGGCGAAATGCTACGCCAAAGCCGGTGCCCCCGATCACTTCAAAGGCATCATCGAAGAACGCCCGCACGAGTTCAACGCCGAGCGTCAGGCCGATGCCTGGGCGTGGTTTGAAAAGTGGCTATAACTCGACAGAAGAATGGGGACAGAAGAATGATGACAACATCCCTCCCAGCGTTTGAAGCCCTATTCTTTTGTCCCTATTCTTTTGTCCCCATTCTTCTGTCGATAATCCCTGCTAAAAGCACCAACAACATGATCTCCCGCTTCACCCACATCTTGAGCATCGCCGTTCTCATCGCTGGCAGCCCACTGCATGCAGAAATGCCGCCTGAGGTCGCGAAAGTGCTGCTCGAACAAAAAGCCCCCGCACCCTTGCCCAAGCCCGACGGCGAGGTGGTGCAAGTGAAGACCGCCACGGAGCTAGAGCAGGCAGTTCGGTCCATGAAATCGGGTCAAACCATCGTGCTCGCCGCAGGCGAATACCGCATCACCCACGACCTCGTGCTCGGGGCCAAGACATCGGAGCCGCTGCGCAACATCGCCTTCCGTGGCGAGACCGGGAAGCGCGAGGACGTCGTCATTCGTGGGCCGGGGCAGGAAAACACGGAGGGGAACCCACAAAGCTGCTTCCAGTTCAACAACGTGGATGGCACACTGGTCGCCGACATGTCCATCGGCGACTTCTTCCATCACCCCATCATGCTGCATGGCCGATTCGGCTGCCGTGCCGTGCGCATGCGCAATCTCCGCCTCTTCGACGCTGGCCAGCAGTTCGTGAAAGGCACCAGCGGCGGACTAGGCCGCATCGGAGCCAAAGACTGCATCGTCGAGCACTGCCTCATCGAATACACCGACATCGGACCCATCGCGAATAAGGGCTATACGCAAGGCGTGGACATCCACCGTGGCGACCGCAACATCGTCCGCGACTGCGTCTTTCGGAACATGCATGTGAAGCCGGGGCTGAGGTTCCAGCACGGCCCGGCCGTGCTCATGTGGAATGACTCGCGCGACTCCATTGTCGAGCGCTGCGTCTTCCTCGACTGCGACCGCGGCGTCCAATTTGGCGTGAATGAAAAACCCAAAGACGGCCCCAGCGACCACTCCGGCGGCGTCATTCGAAACAACTTCTTCTACTCCTCACGCCGCATCACCAATGCCGACGCGCCGATTCTGGCCTGGAACTCACCCGGCACCAAAATCCTGCACAACACCATCCTGACCAACGGCACCTGTCCCAACGCCATCGAGTATCGCTTCGCCAACACCAAGGGCGTCATCATCGCCAACAACCTGACCGACGCCAATATCCTCTCCCGCAACGACGCCGAAGCCGAGGTGTATGGCAACTTCACCCAAGCGACACCCGCAATGTTTACCGACCCAGCCGGCTGCGATCTGCATTTGAAATCACCCGTCACCAGCATCGTCAGCGCAGCGGAAAAACTCCGCCCACCCCTGACCACCGCCGATTGCGCCGACGACTTCAACTCCCACCCCCGCCGCACCGATGCCCCCAGCGACATCGGAGCCGCCGAGCATCGAAGCACGCCCGCTGTGAAGGAGTAGTGTCATGGAGCGAATCTGGGCTCCAGACAAACTAAAGTCGCACAAGCCATAGCTGAGGTGGAAAATCCACCCTTCTTCGCGTTCAGTGCAGGCGTGCGGCCTCTCAACACTCTCTTTCTCATTCTTCTCACCTCACACACCTTCGCGGCCGAGCCGTCGATGGTCGATTGGATGCCGCGGGTGGAGGATCAAACGGGGCTTTGGTGGGTGAACGGGCCGCCGCAGATGTTTCAGCGAGCGGAGCGGACGAAGGAGGAGATCCTCGGGCTTCAGTTTGGGAAGCAGACGATGCTTTTCGACACGCGACGCGTGCGGCCGGTGGAGGGCGAGTGGGAGTGTGTGGTGATCGCGGAAGGGCGGCGCTATGTTTGCAACGGGCGCACGCAGCCGGACGACGAGTGGCAGCAGCCGGTGCGCTTCGTGGAGAGCGGTCGGTTTTTTCAGCGGGTGGTGATCGAGGGTCTGACGTTTGCGGATGCGGAAGGGAAGGCCTTCAACGGCACGGCGCGGCTGGAGATCAGCGCGTGGCCGGACCGGCTGGCGTTTCGTCTGGAGAGTGAAAGCGAGGCGGTGATGGAGTTGCGGCATGGCGGGAAAACGGTGAGCGGCAGTCGCAGTGTGTTGCTGGAGATGCTCGCGAGTGACTCGAAGGCCGTGGTGGAATCCGAGCTGCTGGTGACGCGGGATGAGGCGCTGGGTTGTCATCGGCTGGCCCTGCCGGAGGAGCGATGGAGCAATGCAGGCGGCACGTATTACCCGGAGGAGCATCTGGATCGCATCGACCGCTGGCGAGTGACGCTGCGCAATGACACCGATGAGCCCACGGTGGCGCGGTTGATGTTCACGCAGGAGAAGCATCTGCCGATCACGGGCTTCACGCCGATGCTTTGCGAGCTTGATGGCACGCCCACGGGCATTCCCGTGCAGATTTCGAAGAACTGGCACATCCGCGCGGAGAAGGGCCGGCTGCCGCATGACGGGCAGTGGTTTCATGGCTTCGCGTGGGTGCGTGTTCCGCCGAAGTCGCGACGCGAGCTCGTTTTCCAGATGGTGCATGCCCGCTACGGCGGCGTGTGCGCGGCGTCGCATGCGCAGCTCTGCCTCATCGGCTGGGGGCACAATCAATTCTGGGATCAGGCGGCGGTGGGAAGTTTTGGCGAGAGCATCTGCTTCGAGCCGGGACGTGTGCAGCGGCGTTGTTTCATCACGGACGTGCGTCCGCTCATGACGCTGCCCGTCGAAGCGAAGGCGAAACGCTGGGGCTGGGCCGAGAACTGTGGCGGCGGCGATTTTCTCATGTGGAAGGACGCGCAGGGTCGCTATCAGGAGATGAAAGGCACGCGCACCGAGTATCGAGCGCAAGGCCCGTGCCTCACCGACGTGCGCTACCGCGAGGAATCGAGCGGCGGCGAGATCGCGGCTCGCATGGATGTGTCCGTCCCCGCGGCGAACGATCATCTGCGCACCTTTCTACGACTGCGCTACGACGTGCGAAAGCCGGTGCGCTGGCAAAGACTCGCGTTCTTCCAACTCGGCGCGGATTTCTACAACGACGTGCCTGCGCGTCGCGTGGCCATCGGCGATGTCACCGGCCTGCGCGAGGAATGGGAACCGCGCCGCGCGAAGGACGAGGTTGATCGCACCGCACTGCCGCTCGCAGGCGAGGGCGCGTGGGTCTCCGTGCATGGCGTGGAGCGTGCCGTGCTGAAAAAAGGCCACGCTGCCGCGAGTCGTGGCCTCATCTTGCGCTCGTGGCGTGCCGTGCTCGGTGGAAAACCCGCCGCGCCGCATCTCGCGACGTTTTGCACCGAGTGGGGCAAGAACAATCACCGCACCGCTGTCGAGCTCGCGCCACCGCCTGACATCAGCGAGTTGCAGCCTGGTGATTTCGTCGAGGCCGAGCTGGAACTCGTCATCTTCCCCGCCGATGCCGCCTCTTACTACGGCCCGGATGCCAAGCTGCGAGACATGCTCGCCCGCGATGCCGATACCTGGCGTCCCGTGCATCGCGAGGCCCAAAGCAACGCGCTGACACCCATCGCAAAACGCGGTGAGATCACGAAAAGCTATCCGCTCGTCGTTGCAGTCGATGAAGAGCAGCGTGCGCAAGTCATCGTGAAAGGCGGACTCGGGCATGTGCCGGTCACTTTTGCCAATCTGAAGTCACCGAAGGGCCATCGCGTGCTCGTGAACGGCCAGCCACTCACGCATTGGCAGACGAATTGGGATGCCGCGACGCAGCGCTGGCAAATCGTCTGCAATGTCGCTGCGGGCGAAGAACGCGAGATGGAGGTCGTATTGGACCCTGTGAATGAATGATCTGTCCGAATCAGCCTGAAAGTAGGCAGTAGAATGATGACGAGATCCATTCTTCTGCCCCCATTCTACTGCCTAAACTGAAGACGGAATCTCCGCGCATCGTTAAATCTGCATCCTACCATGAACCGCCTCGCCTTCCTCCTCGCCACTGTTTTTGCTTTTCACACCTTCGCCGCCGAAACGACGGTCGAGACCGATCCGCGGCTGCATTCCGACGGCAAAGGCTGGAAGCTCAACCAGGCGACTATCAAAGACCCAAAGCGTCCGCGCGTGCTGCTCATCGGTGACTCGATCCTGAGCGGTTACATGGCGCACGCGATCAAGAAGCTCGACGGCATGGCCTACGTCGATGCCTGGGTGAACCCCTACAACCAGTCCGAGCATCTCAACACGAAGATCCTGCCCGAGGTGCTCGCGAAAGGCCCGTATGACGTGATTCATTTCAACATGGGCCTGCACGGCTGGCAGGAGGGCCGCATCAAGCCCGGCACCTTCGAGCCGCTCACGAAAGGCTACGTCGATGCCATCCGCGCGAAGTTGCCGAACGCCAAACTCATCTGGGCCAGCAGCACGCCTGTTTTGCTCGAAGGCGACGTCAAAAAAATCGATCCCGTCATCAACGGCACCATCATCGAGCACAACCGCATGGCCGCCCAAGTCATGGCCGAATGCGGCGTGCCCGTGAGCGACTTCTACGCCCTGCTCGTGGACAAGCTCGACCTCGCCCGCGGCGGCAAAGACAAGTTTCACTGGAACGGGCCCGCCTATCAAATCCTCGGCGACAAGTGCGTGGAAGAGGTGCTGAAGGTGATGCCGGCAGCGAAGTAGCATGTGACCCAGACATTCCCCTGCCAGCAAAGAATAACTCCATGACCACCCGCCGCACCCTTCTTCAAACTGGAGCCATCGCATCGCTTTCGCTCTTGGATCTGCACTCGCTTTTTGCCGCGGAGGGCGTGCCGCAATCGGTGGTGGAGTTGTGGGCCGACTTTGATCCGAGGAAGGACCCGCTGGAGGTCGAGGTGATCCGCGAGTGGAAGGAGGACGGCGGCGTGTTTCGCCATGTGCGGTATTTCATCGGCACGTTCAAAGACAGGCCGGCGCGGATGGCGGCGGTGTATGGTTTTCCGGAGGGTGCGAGGGAGAAACTCCCGGCGGTGATGCACATCCATGGCGGCGGGCAGCGTGGATCGGTGAGCGAGGTGAAGCTGCTCGTGGCGCGAGGTTACGCGGCGCTGTCGGTGAACTGGGGCGGCAGCGGCACGGGCAGGGCACCGTTCAACACCTGCGAAAAGTCCGAGCCTGGCGATCCAAACACCGACTGGGGTGCGGTCGATCCCTCGCAGCTCAATGTGCAGGGCTACAGCACGATGCTGCCCGGTCCGGGGCAACTCCTCGAGGACCGTGAGCATCCGAAGAACAACAACTGGTATCTGCTCACGCTCGGCTGTCGTCGCGGACTCACGTTTCTCGAGCAGCAGCCGCAGGTCGATCCGCAGCGCCTCGGCGTGCATGGTTACTCGATGGGCGGCAATCTCACGATGTATGTCGCGGGCACCGATCGCCGGGTGAAGGCCGCCGTTCCCGGCGTTGGCGGTCAGGGTTGGCGCTGGCAGGCACACGAGTTCATCGGCGGCATGGACCAGCAGGACCGGATCAAAGGCGATGTCGAGGTCTTCCAGCGCACGCTGAGCTTTGAAAGCTACGCGCCGCTCATCCAGTGCCCGGTGTTGCATCGCAGCGCCACGAACGACTTCCACGGTTGGATGGACGACGTGTATCGCACGAACGCACTCATCAAAAAACAGCCCACGCGATACAGTTGGGTGCCGCACATGAACCACCGCCTCACGCCCGAGGTCGCCATCACGATGCCGCTGTGGTTTGATCAGCATCTCAAAGGCGGCACCGCCTTGCCGGAGACGCCGCAGAGCGAGCTTCGCCTCGAATCCAACGACGACGTGCCGATGCTTCGCGTGCGGCCGGATGCGAAATCGCTGCCCGTGGCCCGCGTGGAGATCTACTACAGCACCGATCCCGATCCCCGTGCCCGCTTCTGGCGCAGCGCCGAGGTCGTGAAGGAATCCGAAGGCTACATCGCCCAACTGCCGATCCATACGCTTGACCTGCCACTCTTTGCTTTCGCGAACGTTTACCACACTCTGCCGAAGCCCGAATCGCTCGCGCAGATCCCCGGCTACGGCAAACCGGTCACCGAAGTCTGCCTCAGCAGCCTTTTCCACTCGCACAGCGCCGACGAAATCAAGCAAGCGAACCCCAAACTCACCGCGAAACCGTCCACGCTCATCGACGACTTCACCCACGGCACCCGCGACTGGTATGCGCTCAACGCCGGCAATACCACGCATCAGCAACTCTGGACGCGCAAAGTCACCGATCCCATCTGGCGCGGCCCCGAAGGCTCCAAACTCGCTATCACGCTCAAACTCCCGCAAACCAACCGCCTCAGCATCGTCCTCCAGCAAAACGAATGGCGCAGCTATCGCGGCCCGCGCCGCACCTTCGTCTGCCAGCGCGAGATTCAAGGCTCTGATGCTCCACAAACCCTCACGCTCGCTCTGAGCGACTTCACTTCTGCCGAAGGCTCGCCGTCAAACTGGTCCGAAATCGACCAACTCGGCCTCTGCGCCAACCACGGCCTCCCAGCCAACGAAGTCCCGCTCTGGAAAGGCCCCTCGCCGGAGTATTTGCGGGTGGCGTGGGAGTAGCTCTTCACTTCAACAACCGCATCCGCCACCACGCGGACTCGACGGGGAAGAACTGGCTCAAATACACACGGCTGAAATCATAGTGCGTGATGACCTTTTCGATGGCGGGGCGGTTCGACATCACGAATTCGCGATCCGGGCAAAGCGTGACCACCCACGCGGCGAAGCACGGCTCGGGGAGGTAGTCTTTCTCGATGGTCATGCGCGGTGAGGCAGCGTGTTGGAGTTTTAGGCCAGCCAGAGCCACCTCGACGGCTTCTGCCTCGCTGTGTTGGGGCGGCCAGGCGGCGTTCATCACGCGCCAGTCCACGTTGAAAGGCTCCGTGCCGTTCACGCCGAACTTTTATGAGAGGCAGACTTTGCGTGGCTACCTCGGCACTGTGGCGCAGGCCTTCGGCATAGATTTTTTTCAAAGTGATGTCCGTTTCCATCTCCCAAAGGCCGCGCAGGCAGATGACGCACTCACTGCCGGTCCATGAGTGTCGCTCGCTCTAACCGGGATCGAAGACCATGCCGATGCGGCAGACCTCCAATCGCTCACGCTGGCCTTTACCGACCATTTCATGCGCGGCGGCGATGTAGCGCTGCTGCCACGAAGCGTCGCCGGTGAAGGCGTGCATGGCTTTCATGATGAAAAGCAGCCTCGGCACGGCCTCCCAGGTCGGTTTGGCAAAGTCACCGCGATACTTCGATGGCGGGCCGTCGGTGGGCACCTTCCACGCGTGGCTTTCGAGCACCTTCACCTGCGCGATGAAGCGCTGCACGAGGTCCTGCCGCTCGGCATCATCCTTGGACAGCCCATCGGTCACATAAAGCCAGATGCCGTAGAGCCATGGTGTCGTCTGATCATTCGAGCCCATCGGGCAGGTCGTATTGCCATCCGTGGCTAGACCACGGGCGATGAAGCCCGGCGTTTTGCCGATGGTGGAGTCCTTGATAAGTCCGTCGATCAATCGTCGCGCCTTCGCACGATCTTCGTCATCCTTAGTGATCAGCCAGCGAGTGCACATCGCATCGAGGTAGAAGCCGTTGAACATCGGCCCGTCTTCATTCGGCACGCCCCAGCTCAGAGCGCTCGGCTTCATCTCGCGGCAATCTTCCGGCGTGGGCCGCACGATCTCACCTTTGAGTCCGACGTAGTCGAGGATGAGATCGTGTTCATAGACAAAGCGTCGCCACAACTCGTCGTGCGCTTTTTTGACGGCTTCTTCCGGCGTGTCAGCAGAGAGCAGGTCGGCAACAAAAAGGAAGATGAGGGTGCGGAAGATCATGGCTGAAATTTACGCTCAGACCTTCTGCATTTTCCACCGCCCGCGTTTGAACAAGAACCAGCTCCAGATGGCGAGCATGGAGAACGCCACAGGCACAGAGATGAACACGCCCACAGGGCCGAAGCCGAGTGATTTCGACAAGATCCAGGCGATGGGAATCCGCCCGACCCACAAGCACATGAAGTTCAGCCGCGCTGGTGTCCAGGTGTCACCGGAGCCGTTGAACGCTGCCTCGAAGCACATCCCGGCGGCATACAGTGGGAACGCGAGGCTCACGATCCACAGCGATTGGGTCCCAAAGGCCAGCACCTCCGGCTCCGAACTGAACAAATGCATCAAAGGCCCCGCAAACAGCACGAAGCCGATGCCGACGACGCTCAACACGAGGATGTTGAACTTGGTGGCAATCTTCACCGCTTCCTCGGCGCGCTCCGTCTTGCCTGCGCCGAGGTTTTGTCCCACAAGGGTCGCGCCCGCATTCGCCAAACCCCACGCAGGCATCAGGGCGAAGGTCACGATGCGAATTGCGATGGTGTAACCCGCTAGCGCGGTGCTTCCAAACATCGCCAGAATCTTGAACAGACCCACCCAGCTCGTGGTGCTGATCAAAAGCTGCGCGATGCCGCTGCCGGACTTGCTCCAGACCGTGCCGATGATCTCGCGCTCTGGTTTGAAATGGCACCAGCGCACCTTCACGCGGCTGTGATGACCTGCGAGATGCCAGAGCTGATACAACACGCCGACTCCACGTCCGATGTTCGTCGCCACGGCTGCGCCGGTGACACCCATCTCGGGAAAAATCCACCAACCAAAGATAAAACACGGACCCAGCACGATGTTTAGCACGTTCGCAAGCCAGAGCGTACGCATGGCGATCACTGCATCGCCTGCGCCGCGAAAGATGGCGTTGATGAGGAAGATCATGAACACCGTGACATTGCCGCCGAGCATCACACGTGTGAAATCAGAGCCGAGCGCCACGAACTCCTCGCCCGCGCCCATGAACCGCAAAATATCCGGCGCAAAGATGCCCAGTACGATGCCGATGCCCGCCGAGACAAGGACACCAAGCAGCACGATCTGCCCTGCTGCCTGCGCCGCGAGTTCGGGCTGCTTTTCACCGATGCGGCGCGATACAATCGCCGTGGCCGCAATCGAGATGCCGATCGCCACGGCATAGATCAGCGTCATGATCGACTCCGTGATGCCGACGACAGCCACCGCTTCTTTGCCTAGCCGCGAGACCCAAAACACATCCGCCACCGGGAACAACGACTCCATGATCATCTCCAGCACCATCGGCACCGCAAGCAGGATGACCGCACGGTTCAGCGGCAGCGACGTGTAATCATGCTCCTCCCCGCGCAGCGATTGCCTCACACTGCGCCAGAACGAAACCGGCTGGGACGCCTCCTCACTCATTCACGGCAGCCTTCCCTCATCCACGTCGATGTAATGCGCGATGGTCTGGATGTCATCGCGATCACCGAGGCCTCCATCGGCCTTACGTTTCGCCAGAATGGCCGTGATGTGGTCATTCCAGCCGAGTGCTTTGACGTAGTGGTTCCAGATCAGCTTGTCGGTATCGTTCAGCGGACGCGTTTGATCCTGGCACCATTGCAGGATCTCCTCGTCCGTGCCGCCTTGGAGCACGCGTGCCTTCAGGGCTTCGTAATTGATATGCAGGAAGTCCACCAGAGCGCCATCACTGCCTTTGCCAAGATTCGCGTGCAGATCTTCCCACAGCTTGCCAGCCGCATGCAGCCGGATCTTGCCCAGCATGCGCGGGAAGTATTTCAAACCGCAGGTTTCATCGAGAGGACTGCAAGGCAGCGAGGCGGGGTTGGGTTTGGCGGACATGCCGCATGTCATCCACCGGGCCGCCATCTTGTCAATCACCCGTGACTCGCGAAACAATCACCTCGTGCGTCTTCCGGTCGATGGAATACAAAACGCCGCCTTCACCCCGATCCCAGGCAAATGCCTGGCCGTGCGCGGTGATCGGAATCGATGTCTTCCACGTCCAAACATCGCCTTCCACCGGCAGATCGAGCACATACAACTCCTGCGCATCATGTCCGGTGATGAACAAATGCCGGTCCGGTCCAAAGCTGCCGCCCGAGCTGCTGTTCTTGCCAAACTTCGCCACCATCTCTGGTGGGAAGCGAATCTCCGCCGCAGGCTTCCAGTTCAAATCAAAGCGCACGACACGCGTGCGAGCTGGATCACCCGTTTTCGCGTATTGGGCAAAGCAGGCATACCACCAGCCATCACGACGATCGACCCACGTCAGCGAACCGCCCACACTCGTCAGATCGATGCTTTCGAGGTGCTGCATCGTCTTCGGATCGAAGACCTCCACGGAGCTCTTCATCGGCATTTCGGGGTAATTCGAGTGCGCACACCACAATTTGCCATCGAGCACGATTCCGGCGTTGAGATGCTTGATGTGGCCAGCGGTCTCCTTCCAGCCACCGACACGTTCGCCGCTGTCTTTGCGATATTTGCCGATGGCGGCGTTCGTGATCGCATAAAAGTGCTCCGCATCGATGGCGACACCTTGATGCGCTTCATCAGCCTTGAAGCGTTTCAGCTCCTCATGCCGCCATTCGCCCTTCTGACCGGCGAGCATCTTGTCGAGGCGTGCCTGTTCCTTGCGCAAAGCGACATCAGGAATCGGCATGGGCGTCAAATTCTCGCTCACGAGCTTCTCGGAGGCCGGAATGGCCCGCCAGCGCAGGTTTTTGAACCCCACATCGGCTCCATGGTCTTGCAGTGAGAGATTCGCACCTCGCTTGGTCAGATCACCGCCGCGGATGCGCAGCACCTCCAGTTCGTGAAACCACCGCGGGTCGTTGTAATCGTAATCGATGACCTTTTCGCCATTCAGCCAGTGCTGGATGACCGTGCCTTGGCACACGATGCGGCCTTCGTTCCATTCGCCGTGCGGCTTCACCACGTCCTTCGTCGGTGCCATGCCAAAAAAGAGCGACGCGGCCGCCTGACGCGGATTTTCGCCGTAAGGGCTGTTGGCGTTGTCGAGGAGTTGATACTCATACTGCCCCGGTCGGTAGTAGATGCCGCTGTTGCAGCCCTTGGCGACCTTCCACTCAAAGCGCAGCTCAAAATCATCCGGCACCTTCGCCTTCTCATACACCAGCGAGCCGCCTTTCTTCACGCGAGCAATCTTGCCGTTCACGACAGCCCAGTTGCCGTCGTGTTTCCAGCCATCGAGCGTCTTGCCGTCAAAAAGAGCCTCAAAGCCGGGTTCGATGGCCCAAGCGGAAGTGGCGAGGAGGAAGAGAAGAGCCTTCATGCGTGTTTCAAATCGCGGTTTGCTTGTTTGCGGAAGCCATTCAGTCGCAGCGAGCCATCCGCGAACACATCCAGCATCGTGTAGCCGTTGTTCTCCACGCCGCTGCCTTCCACCATCGCGACCAAAGTTGTGTAATGGATGCCTGCGATCTGCTGGTAGTCGTTTTTGTGCGAGTGACCTTGGAAGACCGCGAGCACCTTGCCGGACTTTTCGAGCAGCGAGCGCACTTCAGCGGCGTTTTGCACGGCGTGGGCCTTGTCGGCGTCGAGACGTTGATGCGCGAGCACAATGACGGGCCCGCTGGCCTTGCTGAGCTGGCTGTCGAGCCACGAGAGTTCGTCCTTCGGCACGTTCGCATCCTTCCAATCGAAGTTTTTGCGTGAATAAGACGTGCCGTCACTACGGAAGCAGGAATCGAGAATGACAAAGGTCACGCCACCAGCCTCGAAGCTCTCAAAGCCGCCGCTGGCCTTCGTATTGGCCGCAAACTCCTGCTTGGTGAGTGTGCCGACGCAGTGGTTTCCCAAAACATAATGCCGGGGCATCGAAAGCCGCGCGAAGTGTGATTCCATCGTCCGCAGCCACTCGATCTCCCGGTCAACAGAGTCAGCTTGGTCAATGAAGTCACCCAGTTCGACCACCAAAGCCGGTTTTTCGCGATTCATGACCTCCACGGCCTCATCGAGCTTCGCGAGCACCTCGCGGTAAAAGCGTGTTTTGGTCGGCGGTTTGTCCGCGTAGTGCAGATCCGTCATCAAACCGACCTTGATGAGCGGTTTGGCATTCGAATTGGCAGCTTGAAGACCACTGAAGCCGGCAAGGCAGAGCGTGCTGTTTTGGAGTAAAGCGCGGCGGGAGAGCATGAGATCAGCCTACAACGCTCTTCACATGCTTCATCGAGCCTGAAAAGCACTCGTGCACATAAGCCATGGCCTTCTTCACCTTGGCTTGGGCCGCGGGATAGTCAGCATCAATGGCGCTGAGGGTTTCGAGGATCTTCTCGACGGGTGTTTCGTCCATTTCGAGCAACCACTCGGGCAGGCCGATGTCTTTGAACATCCAGCACTTCGGCGAGTGGAACTCGGAGTAGGTGTGGATGATCGGCGTGCCGTTCGCGAGGGCGATGATCGGCGAATGCGGCTCGTGGCAGACGACGGTGTGCGCTCTCGCGAAGATGGAGGCGGCTTCATCGGCATTCCAGAACGTTTCGAGATTCACGACGTGCTTCTGGATCTCCGGCGGCAGCGGATCGTGAATGAGGCGCTTGTTGTGGCCCATCTCCTTGATGGTCTCCGGCGCGATGAGCACCTTGTGGCCGGTCTTTTTCACCCACTGCGTGACGAGTTCGCGGAATTTTGCCGCGCGGCGTTCGTCATCGGCGATTTGCTTCGGCGTGGGATGCAGCGGGTTGAGCTTCTCGGGCCGTGAATCATCTACGCCGGGGTACTTCGGCGTGTTGGTACGGATCATGACGGTGATGAACTTCTTCTCCTCCAAACCGAGCTTCTTCATCGTGGCGAGCCCGCGCTCGTCATCGCGCACGTCGATGCCGAAACAGCCATCCGGTCCGAACTGCGCTTTCACGCCCGCGCCTTCGAGGATGCTCAGCGTCTTCGTTTCACGCGTGTAGATGAAAGCGGCCGCGTTCAGCAGCTCGATGCGCTCCGCCGCGTCGACGCCCTGCACCATCGTGGGGAAGAACGACTGGCCAAAGAGGCCGTAGCGGCGGCCGTGCTGTCGGCAGAACTTCATGTAGCTGAGGTCCTGGCCCATGCCGGAGTTACGGATGAAGAGATCGCAGCTCTTGATCGCGTCCTGAAGCTTCAGGTCCTTCTCGCTTTTGCCGTCGAGCTTACCTTGCAGGAACTCGACCTTCGGAAAGCGGCGCTTCAGCATCGCGAGGATGCGCTCGTCCACCTTCATCGCCCAAACGATGACCTTCAGCTCCGGCAGATGCTGCTCGATCACACGCAGTGTGCCCGGCGTGTGGCCGATGTCGCCGATGTTGATGGTGTCCCACGCGGATTGCAGCACGAGGGTCTTCGGTTTGCCATCAGCGGCAAGAACGGAGCCGCCGAGAGCGGCGGTGAGGGCGGAGATGAAATGACGGCGTGTGGACATGATGTGTGGAGACCTTGGAAAGGTCGCTGAAACGGCGTTTTGGACACGATCTGGCCTGCTTTCCATTTTCACTTGGCAAACACTCGTTCCAGCCAGGCATCTACCACCGGAGTCGCAGGATACGACGGATCACCGAGGCGGCGGTTGATCTCGACGTGACCTTTGAGACCCACACCGTCAAAGCCGCGCACCTCGGCGGGCGCCCCCCCTTTTGCAAAGCCTCACCAAGCGCGCGCGATTGCGCCGTGCCATCCACACGTTGCACATGCAGGATCAGAAAAGCAGGTACGTTTGGAGCGGTGGCATGATGTGTCGGCGAAAGCGCGAGCTGACGATCCTTTTCACTGCCAAAGGCCTTGAGATAGGTGTCATGCATGAAATCACCGCCATCGGCGATCTGGCGCGGCACATCGTAGCACGCGCCATCGAGCGGGATGACGCCGCGTAGCGACTTCGGTCCCAGCTCGGCCTGTTTCAGATACTTCATGTCCGTGCCAACCAGCGCCGACAAATGCGCCCCGGCGCTGTGCCCCATTAAAACGATACGACTCGAATCAAAACCAAGCGACTCCACACGACCGATGAGATGCGCGATGGCATTCGCCACATCCTGCGTCTGCTGCTCCACCGTGGCGGCGGGCACGAGACGGTAGTTGATTGATGCGAAGGCATAGCCCTGCTGGAGATAATGCTCCGGCTTCTCTTCACCCGTGGCATTCTTCTTGTCGCCACGTTTCCAGCCACCGCCATGCACAAAGATCACCAGCGGCGATCCTGCCTTCGTGGGCCTCCAGTAATCGAGTTTTTGAAGCGGATCTTTGCCGTAGCTCAGCTCGACCGCGTCAACAGAGCCTTTCCGTTCCGCCATGCGTTCACGCAGCCGCTTGATCAACGGTCCTTGGCCGAAGGTGGAACTCATCAGGCAGATGGTGGCGACTAGAAAGGCGAGCGATTTGAGCGTGGGGTGTTTCATTTTGGCGAAGGGGTGAGCGTCTTCTCATGAAATTCCAGCCGAGGAAATCGGTTACAAAAAAACCTGCCTATTTTGCCATCAAGGCACAGGCAGCAATTGCAGCGCATCGAGGATCACAAAGCCTTCTGTCTCTTGGTTCGTGACGGTGATCGTGCTGTCGCCGTTAAGTTCGATGGTGCCGATGCTTCGAAATGCCTCGCCAGCGGGCAGCGGCTTCGTTTGATCAACTTTAATTTCGATCTTGCGGCCACCGCTTTCAATCGTCACCGGCACTTTCGTGGCGCGGGTTTCGTGCGCGGAGTAGGCCATGCGTAGATCGTATTGGCCTGGCTTCGGTGCTTTGAAGCGGAAGATGGCGATGGACTGTCCATCGGCGCGTTTGTCGTCGTGGAGGTAACCGGTGCCGATGTGTGGCTTGAAGCCGGAGGAATGGCTCCATTCGCCTTTGAGATCGGCCTGTTTGTCATCGAGCACGATGCCGGGAAGCGTCTTCGGGTCGATATTCATCGCGCCTTTCGGTTCAGGTGGCAGATCAGCGAGGATGGGAAGATCGAGCACCTGCTTTTGAGCGAGCAACCGTTCACGCAGCGCGGGATACGGCAGCTTTTGCACGGTGACGTTCTGTTTCGCGCACATCGCCGCAGCGATGCCTGCGCTCTGGCCGAGGATCATCCACGTCGGCTCCACGCGGATCGACGACATGCCCACGTGCGTGCAGGACAGCGCCACCGGCACGAGCAGGTTCGCGCACTCGGCCGCTTTTGGCGTGATGGCGCGATACGGGATGTGATACGCGTAGCCATGTTTTCGACCTGGGACACGCACTGGCATGATGGTGCCTTCATTGACCACAAACTTTGCAGTGCCTACACGCTGGCAGTCATGCGAGTCGATGGGGAAGGACGACACGACTATGGCGTCATCCTTCTTCGGCTGTTCCATGATGTCTTTCTGCGAGACGACGTATTCGCCGATCATGCGCCGACCTTCGCGAACATAAAGCTGCGGCGACCAGTGCTCATAGTCCGCGAATTCATCGCGACACAGCCCCAGCTCGCCCATCTCCTTCCGGATCTTCTCCGGCACCGCCGCGTCCGTCGTGAGGAAGTGATAAAACTCCAGCGTGTATTGCTTGTGCGCCTCCCAGATCGCAGCACGACCCGCCTCATCCGCTTCGCTCCAGCCGTTGCAGGCACCCACGAGGCCCATCGAGAATTGTTTTCCGATGCCGTTGTTCGCATCGAACTTGTTCCCTGGCAGCGGATAAAGATCCCAAGGCAAAACAGGCCGCTTTTCCTTCGCGAAATAGCGCCGCACGACCTCAAACCGCGCTGGGTCATACTTCGCCGGCTTCGGAAACGGCACGCGGTTCGCCGCGTCCTTCGTCACACAAAGACGGAAGCTATACACCATCACATTCTTGTCTCCCGCGTCCTCCGGCCCCGCATCCGTCGTCGTGATCAACGGCAGCGGCTTCCCATCGTCACCGAGACCCGAGATGCGCATCTTCGGCTTCGGATACTGCTTCCCCGCCAGCGACTCGCCGAACTCCTTCCGGCCCTCGCGACCAATCGTCCAGCTCACACCCGCCGCCGCCATCAAATCGCCCTCGTAAGTGCCATCGATGAACATCTTTGCCTCAAACTCGCCGCCGCTCGTGATAAGCTTCGCGATGCGCGTGCCGTCTTTGATCAGCGATTTCAGCACCTGCCGAGTCAGCACCTTCACTTTCGCCTCATCGAGCATCTCCCGCGTGATCTTGGCCGCCACATGCGGCTCATAAGTCCAGTGCGCGTGATCCTTCACACTCACCTGATAGGGCAACGTGACACCGCGAGCCTTGTAGTCCGCCTCGACGCGAGCATGCCACTCCTCAAACAGCCCCATCACCGTGCTGCGCACCGTTTGGTTTGAATCCGAGAAGCAAAGACCGCCCGTGTTAACGCCCCCGACGTGCCCCGTCGGCTCCAGCAGGATGACGGACGCGCCTTCACGCGCCGCCGCAATGGCCGCGCAGAATCCGCCAGGTGTGGCTCCATAAACGATTACATCTGCCTGCGTGGCCGCATGGCATGAAAAGGCGAGGAGAAAAAAGGAGGCGAGTAAACGTGTCATGGCCTTCAGTAGGTCACGAAGACCGCGATTTGGACAGTCATTTTATCCGTGCCTGCACCGCCTGGTGAGCGGTCTCTTGAAGAAAACGCGCAAACTCCACATCGAGCCCTTTCGGGATGAAGCTGATGCCTTTGGCGCTCTCGCCAAACAACACCTCATACCACACGCAGGCCCCGAGATACTCGCCCGCTGTGTTCGCGTGATGCCCGTCCATGCCGAGCGACACCTTTTTGCCATCCTTCGACTTAGCCCAGCGCCAGCCGACATGCAGCGAATGCTTCTGGTTTGGCAACGCGGGCTGCTTGGCGGTCTTGGGATCAAACGAGGTGTCGGTTTGATAACCCCAGGTCGCATCCGTGTCGGCCATGAAAAGCGCATCGCCCACCGGAATCACCTTCCCGCCGAGTTCAGCGGCGATCTTGTCGTAGGCCGCGGTCAGACCACGATACATCTCCTCCTGCGTCTTCGGCTCGCCCGCTTTGTCCGAAGGCTTCGTAAAGCGCGGATCATCCTTCCGATACGCCCACGTCTGATGAATCAGCAGTTTGGCCTGCGGCGCGTGCCCGGTGATGTAGTCGCGCAGGATGCCCGCATACGGCTGGTAAGTAGCGAAGTCGTGGCTCTTGATACTCGCCTGTTGGATCGTGACGTAGTCCCACTTCTCCGCCGTGAGGTTCGCGATCAAATCACGGCCATTCGTGTACAACCGCGCCTTCCCCTCCGTCTTCGCCTTATCCGAATGCACCTGAAACGACGAGCCGACGATCACCAGCGGCGTGTGAATCAACGTTTGCCCGCCCGCCAGCGCGAGGTCATCGAGATGATTCGTCGCATTGCGGGAGAAGCTGTTGCCTATGGTGAGGATGCGAACCGTTTTGGCCTCGCCCAGCGCGGACGAGACGCAAAACAGCAGCGAAACGAGCAGGACGATCGCTTTCATCGCATGCGATGGTTTAATGACAGCCGCAACCTTCGCCACAGCCCTTGGAAAAGATTTCCGCCTCAGTTGGCACCTGGCCGCGTTCGAGGCTCTTGCCGACGAAACTCGTCACCACCTCGGCGATGCCGCGCAGCACGTCCTGCGCCTCGATGAAGCTCAAGATGGCCGGATTCGCATCGCAAGTGTCCTGCAGGTCGGTGAAGCGGCTGATTTCCTCGCCTGTGGGTTCTTCGCCATTGTGCTGCTTCTGGTGGAGCGCACGGCCCATAGTGGCCATCTCACGATAGAGCGACACGGCTTCTTCATTGGCGAGGAAGGCCTCGGCCTTCTCGCGGGCGCTCTGCACCTCGTTGTCAGCCACAAGGGTTTCACACAGTTCGACGATCTTGGATTTGATTTGGGGGGACGCGTTCATGGGGCCGCGAGGGTAGGCAAAAAAGCCCGGTGCGCAGGAAAAAGTCGGAATATTTACCGCCGCACCGGCTCACAGCATGACGCGCCATGAAACACCTCCTTGCCAGCCTGCTACTCGTCACACTCTCCGCCAATGCCGCCACACCTGAGGACTTCATCGTCAGAGCTGCTGCGGGCAAAGGCAGCTTCGCTCTCAAAGAGGCTCGTGGAAAATTCGTGGCGATCCACTTTCTCCTCAAAACCGAGTGCCCTTTGTGCCTCAAACACACGCGCGACTACTTCACCAAAGCGCCCGCGCTATTAAACGTCGTCCAAGTCTTCCTCAAGCCCGACTCTGACAACGAGATCGAGGCATGGGCCGCGAAACTGCCTGCCGAGGATCTCGCGAAGAATCCCATCTATCGCGATCCCTACGCCAAGATCGCCAAAGCCTTCGACATCCCTGATGGCTACAAGTTCCACGGCCAAGTCGTGCATTATCCCGCCACCATTGTGATAGGCCCGGATGGCAAGGAGGTCTTTCGTTATGTTGGCAAGAGCAACGCGGACCGGCTTTCGTTTGAAGCGCTGGCTGCCAAGGTGGCCGAGCTATCGAAATGAACCTTACCAGCTTCGAGCCATCTCCAGATTCCGCTTGAAGCCCTCGCGCACGAGCGAGAGGTCGGAATCCATCGCCAGCCAGGTGAAGCCCAAGGCTTTGAGCTTCTCCTTGTCATCCGCATGTCGGACGAGGATGCCGCAGCCTTTGCCGTGATCCTTCGCGGCTTTCGCGATGGCGTTCACGCAGTCATCGTAAGGCAGCGGCGAGTTCCGGGCCTTCAAGTCGTAGCTCAAATCCGCCGGACCGATGAAGAGCGCATCAATACCCTCCACGGCAGCAATTTGATCCGCGTTCGCCACGGCATCAGCAGTTTCGATCTGCGCCAGAATGATCGGCTTCGGCATCTCACCCGCAGGAAGCCTCATGCCGTAGCCATAAGCCCGAACGGTGCGTGAAACTCCGCGATGCCCCTTCGGCGGATAATACGCCGCGTCCACACAGTGCTGCGCCTGCGCGGCGGTGTCCACATGAGGCACCATGATGCCATCCGCGCCCCAATCGAGCACACGGCTGATCAAGTCAGGATGCGGAGCGCTCACACGCACAATCGCCAGCGTCTGGCTGCCGCGGAGGGCACGCAGTTGGTTTGGCAATGCGGCTTCCGATTCGCAGCCGTGCTCCAGGTCGATGAGCACCCAGTCGAAGCCGCATTCCGCCGCGAGTTCCGTGACTGCTGGTGATCCGATGGAGAGAAAGGTGCCGATGTGTGTTTTCATGGTGAGAGAATGTCGAGGCCACTGCCCTCCCGCAAGCCGCGCAAAGCCAGGGCGAGCCGGAAATGCGTCATTTCGCGCAGGTTTGAGCCTGAGGAGCCGCTGCTGATGAGGAAGAAGCCGTCATCGCGATCAAAGTAACCCGCGCCGACGCGAATGACGGCCTTCACGATCATGTTCCGCAGCAGATGCAGCCAGAAGCGACGCAGGTGATGCTCCGGCAAGTCGCGGATGCTTTGATAGCCCTCAAAAGCTCTTTGAAGAAATGCCTGATCATGAAAGCAGGCGAGCAGCGAGAGATCGTCCATCGGATCGCCGCTGATCGCGTCATCGAAGTCGATGAAGGCGGCAATTTCATGTTCGCTGCCGAGAATGTTCCAGAGCGCGAGGTCTTTGTGGACGAGGCAGCCTTGCGGCAGATCGAGCAAGGCGCGGTGGTTTTTGAGATCGGCAGCGATTTCGTCGAGTTGTGTGACTGTGAGGAAGCCGCGCGAAACGAGGAATTTGAGATGCTCTTCGAGACGAAGGTGGAAGTAGTCGGCGTAAGAGGTGCGACAGCCTCGTAGGCCGGGTGTGTTCGGCGGATGAGACTCCGATGACACGTTCCATTCCTTCGCCGAACCGCCCGGCTCCTCGGTGACCGCTAACAGCCGGGCGGGCTGTCGCCACACCCGGCCTACATCGTCGTGCTCCAGCACGCCGAAGCCCTCAAAGGTAATCGACTGCCACTTCGCCACCGCCTGACCGATGTCGAAGGCAATGCGCGAGACATCAAGACTCCCGAGCTTGAACCAATGATTCAGATCAGGTGCGGCGATCCGCTCCAAAGCCTGCCAGGCAAAAGGAACACGGCTCCGCGCGGCATCGCAGCCGAAAACCTTCGGCGTGACGACGCCGACCGCACGCACTTGATCGAGCACAGCAGACTCAATCGCCAAATGATCATCCTTCTCCGGCCCGTTCTCCACGCGCACAAACATCGCCTTGCCATCCACCTCGGCATTCCAGGTGAGGTGATTCCCCTGCCCCGCTCCAGGACTTAGTTTCACGACTTTCGCGTTCAGTTTGCGCAGCAGGGCTTCACGGAGTTGTTGTTCGATGTCCGCATCCGCCTCGCCACGCGCCTGCGTGCCGTGAAACGCCGCCGGGCGGTCGCACTTCCAGTAGTAGATGTCGCGGCGGCTCATGCGGACGGCGGACGGCGTTTCCACCAAGCGGCCATGAGCCCGCCGATGATGTTTTGCATGACGCCGCTGAAGACACCTGCGGCAGCCGCGAGCGGCATGGTGGCGAAGTGCTCACGTGCCAATGAGGCAGCCATGCCACCGTTTTGCATACCAACTTCGATGCTCACCGTGCGGGCCACGGATTCGGGATAACGCAACACTTTGGAAACTCCGTAGCCGACGCCAAAGCCAAGGACATGCAGAACGAACGCAGCGAGTGCCAGACGACCGAAGTTGGATGCGATGGCGTCCGCACTCGCGGCCACGATGCCGCCGCTCACGAGCGTAAAGGCGAGCACTGCCACGGTGGGACCACAGGCACCAATGCGATCCGCAGTGCGCGGCAGCTTCCATCGGATGAGCACGCCAATCACCACCGGCGCGATGGTGAGCTGAAAAGCGGACACGCACAGGCCCCACGCATCCACCGGCACGTATTTGCCTGCCAGAGTGCTCGTCCACATCGGGGTGAAGAAGAATGCGAGCATCGTCGAGGCAAGCGTGAGCACCACCGAGAGCGCCACGTTCGCTTTGGCTAGGTAGCTGATCATGTTCGACGCCATGCCGCCCGGACAGCTCGCCACGAGAATGATGCCCACGGCAAGGCCTGGCTCAAGCTTCAACGTCGTGGCAACGAGCCAGCCGGACAACGGCATGATCGTGTATTGTGCTACGAAGCCGAGCGCCACGCTTCCCGGCATCTTCCCGATGGCCTTGAAGTCATCGAGGCTCAACGTGAGCCCCATGCCGAGCATCGAAGCGGCCAGCGACCAGAAGATCCACGGCTTGTCGAACCACAGCATCGTCTGCGGCTTGATGAATGAGATGACCGCCAGCGTGACGAGCCAGACGGGGTAGAGATTGTTGAACCAATCGAGGAAGCGTTTCATGTGGGATCAATTCGAGATGTCACGCACGCCATTGAACTGCGGTCCGCCTGCGCCGACGAAGCCGTGGCTGGCGCCGCTGGCATCGTCGGTGACCCAGAAGGCATACAGCGAGCCCTTCGTGAGATGGAAGCGGAAACGCACCGGTTTGCCAACAAACGACAATAGCTCAGGCAACTCCAGCTTGGCTTTGGTGTGATCACCCGAGATCGGTTTCGAGGTCGTGACGACTTCTCCAGCTTCATTCAACAACTCCACACGCAACTCGCCGTTCACGTTCACGAAGAGATGTTTGCCTTTGAACTGAACAGACCGTGTCATCAGCTCACCGGAGCCGTCCATTGAGGCAAAGCCATCGCGACGCAGCGTGGCGAGGCCAATGCTGCCGCCGCAATACATGCCGCGATGGCCATTCGGCGCGATGCCGGAGTAGGCGCAGTAGGGGAAGACGAGTTGGTCATCGAGCACCACACACACGCCTGCGGTCGTGTGCAGATACGCGCGATCCCAATCGCCTTCGCGGCGCGTGGCGGCGATGAAGGCGCGGCGGTCGGGACGATCCCAGTGAAAGCCATCGCGGCTGAAGCCGACCTTCAGCTCGGTGATCTTCGGGAACTTGCCGGCATCGCAGACTTTGTTGTCAGGGCCGAGGTGAATCTGAAACATCCCGAGCATCACGCTCTCATACGCGACGGCGCTGAGGCTGTAGAGTTGCGCGGGTTTGCCGATCTGCGGATCAGGCAGGTCAAGGCGGTCGGCGTTGGCCCAAAACACCGACTTGGACCAATCCGCGCCCGCGATGAAGTCGCGCGATTCATGATACCAGCGATTGCGGCCCTGTTTGCTGCCTTGTTTGATGCTGTAAACCCAGCGCTCGCGAAAGGGATTGAAGAAAAACGAGCAGTAGTCGCCCGCAGGGCCGGTGAAGACGGGCTGCGTCCACTCGCGGCCATCGGCGGAGGTTTGCAGTTGATGCCCGAGCTTGCCGCGATCGGTCATGAACTTGATGCGTGCGTCCTGCGATGCGAGATCGAGCCAAACGCAGTTGTCGCCGCCGGCTTCGTTGCCTTTGTCGCGCAGCAGATTGTCCTCGCGGATGCCGAGACTGGGTCGCGTCCATTTTTTCAGATCGGGACTCGTCGCCAGGGCCAGCGGACCGCGCCAGCCGGCGGTGTAGAACATCTTGAAGAGCTTCACCGACGGATCGTAAAACACGCCGCCGTGGCCGAGGTAGGTCACGGCCTCCTGCGCGCCTTCCGCGCCGCCCGAGGAGCCGAGTTCGTGCTTCGTCTCGGCTTTGAAGACGGGATTGCCGCTGAACTTCGTCGCGGTGTGAAACGTGCGCTTCAGCGTGCTGCTCTCGATGAGGAAATCGTCCACGAAGAGCTGACGGCCCACATCAATCGGAATGACCTTCGGCGGATGCTGCACATACGGCACCGGCATCGGCTCGGCTGAATCCTGATCGTAATGCTCCGGCGGCCACACCTTCGGCAGCACGATGCCGTTGTAGAGCTTCTCGCCGTTGTTCGTCGGCCATGGGTTCGGCGCTTTTGGTTCGTAGAGGCCGATCTCGCAGCCTTCGCCCATGATGAGCACGACCATCTTGGTGAATCGCAGCCGCTCGCCCGCCTTCGCGGTCTTTTGATACAAACTCACGCGATTGATCTCGCCGGGAAAAAGCTGCACCTCGGGCACATTCACCTTCGTGAAGCCCTGACGAAGCAAAGCCGGGTCCTGACTCGCCGCCCCCGGACGAATCGTTGGTGTGAGCGCGAAAAGCACGCCTGGCTTTTTCACCTCGACGGCGCATTTCTCGATGCTCGTGCGCAGAAACAGCCGATCACGCACTTCAGCGGGCATTTCATCGATGACGTAGTCGCGGTCGGTGAAGAGCGTCACGCCGCGTTTCATGACGGCGGGCGCGGGTGGCGGCGGTGCGGGCCATTCGATGCGTTTTTGGCCTTTTTGCGATTCGAAGTCGCCCACGGCTTCCAGTTTGCCGAACATGATGCGGTCGGTAGAGCCGCCGTGGTCGCTTTGGCTGACGGTGAGCCAGAGCGTGCCTTCGTGTTCGTGGAAGGTGGGATACTGGAAGGAATGCGGGGACTCGAAGCGGTATTTGCGCTGCCAGGTTTTGCCGTCGCGGGAGATGTCCACGTTGAAGACGCTGCGATTGCAGTTCTGGATCTTGGTGTTCTCCTGCCAGCCGAGGTAATAGACGCCACCGAACTTGTCGAAGGTCGGTTTCGAGTTCAGTCCGTTCGGCACGAAGGGCTTTGGCTCGGCGGCGGTCCATGTTTTGCCGTCCTGGCTGGTGGTGAAGTGGTAGTTGCCCGCGTCGTTGCGCACGATGGCCATCCAGGTGCCGTCGGGCAGGCGGTTCACGGCGGATTCGCTGAGCTGCTGCGACTGCGGCTCGTTGTAGTGGCCGATGACTTCGAAGGTGGTGAAGTCATCATGCAGCACGGCGAGGGCGTTTTGTTTGCCGGGGAAGTTGTTGAGCGCGACGTAGCGTCGGCCGTCGAACTCCTTGAACGAATCGAAGATGTAGAGGCCGTGGTTCACGGCGGGCCTTTTGAAGCCCAGGGCTGCTGCATCGGCATGAAAATGACGTGGTTCCATGTCGAAGGTGCCGGCTGCGGTCTTGAGCTTGGCTTTGTGAATGCTGTCCTCAAAACTTTGTGTGCGCAGATCGAAGTCGCGATACCACGTCAGCTCGCTCGCCGACTTGCTGCAAAAGTAGGTGCGCAACGTGTGCTCGTCCTTGCGGATGATGCGTGGCACGAAAACCTGCGCCTGTGGCAACGTGACGTTGGCGAATGCCTGGCCCGCTTTGGCAAGCAGGTGCGTCTTTTCGACCTGGAGCGTCTTCAGGTTCACCACCGACAGCACACAATACATCGCCGCACCCGCGCCATGGCCGGGTGACACGTCGTTGTCATGCTCGACGAGGTAGGCTCGCTCGCCCACACAGACGAACTCCGCATCATGCGCCCCTTTCACCTGCGGTGCCGAGACGCGGACGAGACCCTGCATGACGATGTCGCCCGCGAGCGCGGGGTCCCAGTTGGCGGGGAGGAGGCTTTTGGTGGATGCGATGGCCTTCTTGGCCAGAGCATCGGTCTCACTGAGCTTGAAACGAGTGCTGACGACGCTGCTCTTTTCCGGACCGGCGGCATACTGGATGTAGGTGGTCGCGATGAGGGTGCCGTCGCCGAGGAGTTCGAGATCGGAGTAGCCGCAATCGGTGTTGCCGGTGCCTGGCAGGTCGCTGGGCTTGTGGTTGGCGTTGTGGAGGAGCTTGATGCGGTATTGGCCCTCGCGGCGGTTCACGATGTCCTCGAAGGTGCCGACCCATGCGACGTAGTGACCGTAGGTGGCGCTTGTTTTTGCCATGTCGCGGAAGGCGATCACGAGGCGGCCATCTGGAGCATGTTTGAAGACATGGCGGTCCCCCGTGAGCGCGGCGGGGAGTTCTTTGGGCTCGCTCCAGGTGCGTGCGTCGTCGGTGCTGATCGAGTAGAGCGAGTGGTGCTGGCGCGTGTTCTCGCGCAGGAGCATGACGAGCTGCTTTTCATCATCGGATCTGGTCACGCTCGGCTGCGCCCATTGGCCCGGGACGATGAGAATGACGCGCTCCTTGCTCCAAGTGAGACCACCATCGAGCGATTCGCTCTGCCAGACGACGGGATGCGGATCCTTGGCGTTTTTGGGATCGCGGCGGTCGGACCACATGACGAGCCGCTTGCCGCCATCGAAGGACAGGATGCTCTTGGGGGCGACTTCGCCCACGAGGCCGAGTTCCTTCATCGGCGACCACGTTTTGCCAAGGTCCGTGGAGAACGCGCTGCGCAGATTGCCAGGAAAGTCACAGCCACCGAAGATGAAGAGGCGCTCGACGCCTTGCGGATCGGTGAGGCGATGGAGCACAGGCGTGGTCTTTTTCACGAGCTGCCAGTCCGGCGGCGTGGACAAAGGCGAAGTCCAGGTGAGGCCACCGTCATCGCTGCGGGCGAGCGGGCCGAGGTGCCCAGCATGATTCATGCACCATGCCGTGAACATCGCCCGGCCATCCGCCATGAGCACCGTATCGCAATGGCCCTGGTATTCCTTCTCCGTGCCACGGGCGATGATGACATGCCGTGCCGCATCGGCCGAGATGTCCACGGTCGGAATCGAAATGGTGCGCAAGGTGCCCGGAGTAGGCCCGGCAAAGGTGGGCACGTCCGCCGCATGGATGAAGGCGCTGCAGGAGATCGCGAGAAAGCAGGAAAGGGATCGAAGAGACATGATTCGAGAAAACGGGAGCGGCGGAAGCATTTCGCGTCTTGAATGGTGGCGTGGCGTGTTATGCTAACATCATGCCCACCACCGGACAACCCACGCTCAAAGACATCGCCCGTGCCACGGGCGTGTCGATCATGACGGTGTCGCGGGTGCTGCGTGGGGCGCCGAAAGTGGCGACGGAGAAGCGGGAACTCATTTTGAAGGAAGCGAAGCGGCTCGATTACCAACCGGACCCGCATTTGATGCGCATGATGCAGGTCGTGCGCGGGAAGAAGGAGAAGCGGCTGCGGGCGGTCATCGCCGTGATCCGTGAGCATGTGCCGCAGGATGGTTTGCTGGGGCCTTCGTATCAATATGTGCCCATCGAGGACATCCGACGTCGTGCGCACGGGCATGGTTATGCGGTGGAGGAGTTTTATCTCGGTAAGGACGGCCTCACGCCGAAAAAGCTGCAAAAGATCCTCCACGCACGCGGCATCGAGGGCGTGATCGTGTCGCCGCAGAGCATGCAGTTGCCGTGCAGCAGGCTCGACTACTCGCCTTTCGCGGTGGTGACCTTTGGCAATGCCATGAGCACGCCCGCGCTGCACATGTGCGCCGGAAACATGACGCTGGGCATTCACATGGCCGCTGAGCAGCTCGCGGCGCGCGGCTACCAGCGCATCGGGGTGGCGGTGACGAAGTGGATCGTGAATCGCTCGCAGTTCGGCTACAGCGGCGGCCTGTTTCACTGGCAGCACGGCCTGCCAGAGGCGGATCGCGTGCCGCTGCTGCTCTTTCCGAGCAACGACATCAGCCAGGGCTTCGACGCCTTCTCGAAATGGATGCGCGAGCACCAGCCAGACGCGCTCATCACCTTTGACACGCATGTGCCCGGCTGGCTGAAGCGTCTCGGTCTGCGTGTGCCGCAAGACATCGGCTTCGTCGTTCACGACTGGACGCCGAAGATGACCGGTTTCGCCGGCATTTATCAGCAACGCGATCATCTGGCGGCGGCTGCGGTCGATTTGGTCGTCACGCAGCTCTCGCAGCACGAGCACGGCGTTCCCGCGGTGCCACGGCAGATCATGATCCCGCCGCGCTGGGTCGATGGGCCGAGTGTGCGGCCGATTGGGGGCTGAACATGCTCATTGACCGTGGCAGAGCCGTTCTGATACAAACACTGCGCATGATCACTCTCCCCACGCGCCGTCACTTTCTGCACTCAAGCCTCTCGCTTTCCACGTTGCTCATTTCCGGCGCGGCTCAAGCGCAGTCCGCCAGCAAGAAGGCCGGTAAAAAAGGCTACGCGACCGGCCTTCGCGGCGCGGTCACACCGACCAAGCTCTCCGAGCTGAACGTGAAGTGGATCTACAACTGGACCTCGAAACGCCCCGCAGGACTTCCCGAAGGCATCGAATGGGTGCCGATGGTCTTCAAAGACAACGAGAACCAGTTTGCTGCGAAGGCCGTCGAGGAAATCCGCGGCGATTTGGCCAACAAACCGCCCGCCGTGCTCGGCTTCAACGAACCCGAAGGCAAGGACCAGGGCAACACGACCGTCGAGCAGGCGCTGGCGGTCTGGCCGAAGCTGGAGGAGCTCAATCTGCCACTCGGTAGTCCGGCGGGCGTGCATGCCGATAGCCCGTGGATGCAGGCCTTCATGAAGGAGGCGCTGAAGCGCAAATACCGCATCGATTTCATCACCATCCATTGGTATGGCGGTCCGAGCGCGTCGCAGCTCACCTCGCACGTGGACAAGATCGCGCGACTCTACAAGCGGCCCGTGTGGATCACGGAGTTTTGCCCCGCTGACTGGAGCGCCACCAAGACCGGCAAGAACCAGCACGCGGAGAAAGACGTGCTTCGCTTCATCAAGGATGCGCTGCCGCGTTTGGAGCGCTCGAACGATGTGCAGCGCTACGCATGGTTCGGCACCGGTCCGGGAAATAGCGCGACCGGTTGCTCGGCCCTCTTCGATGCTAGCGGCAGCCTCACCAAGCTGGGCGAGGCTTACGCGGAGGCGTAACAACCACCCGAATTGGCCATGGCTCGTTGAAATGAAACATGCGCGCTGGCTTTGAATGCAGCGTATGTTTAACCATTCGCCACATGTCTGACCTCCGCGCCCTCGAACCTCGCCCTCTCTGGAACTGCTTTGTCGATCTGAATGCCGTGCCGCGGCCTTCGAAGCACGAGGAACGTGTCGTGGCTTTTGTGCGCAGTTTTGCAGAGCGCCACGGCCTCACGTCGATGCTCGATAGCGCTGGCAATGTCATCGTGAAGAAGCCAGCAACACCGGATCGACATGGAAGGCCAGCGGTCATCATGCAGGCGCATCTCGACATGGTCCACAAGGCGGCGGATGGGCTGAAATTCGACTTCGACACGCAGGGCATCGACATGTGGGTCGATGGCGATTGGGTGCGGGCGCGCGGCACCACGCTAGGTGCAGACAATGGCCTCGGCGTGGCGGCGATCCTCGCGGTGCTGGCCTCTAAAGACCTGTCGCATCCCCCCATTGAGGCGCTTTTCACCCTGGATGAAGAACAGGGCATGGGCGGTGCGCTGGGGTTGCAACCCGGGCTGTTGACGGGCAAAACGATGCTCAATCTCGACTCGGAGGAAGACGACACCTTCACCATCGGCTGCGCGGGCGGCATCGACACGACGGGATGTTATGAATACACCCAAACTACCCATGCAACCACCGCACCCATGGTCGCCATCCAGATCAGCGGTCTGCGCGGCGGGCATTCCGGGCTGCAGATTCACGAAGGACGTGCGAATGCGATCAAGCTTATGACACGGCTTCTCCATGCGTGCGGCGAGGATGTCGCAGCTCTCTCGACGATGCGCGGCGGCAGCGCGCGCAACGCCATCCCGGCGCAATGCGTGGCGCATGTGGTGATTTTGGATCAGTCGCGATTTGAGGAACGCTTTCAACGCGAAGCCGATGGCATTCGCGCAGAGTTTAGCCTGATCGAACCGGGACTGAACATCACCACGACCCCTGTGAGTGTCGCAAGTGCCGACGTTCAAACGATGTGCGCAGAGCATCAGAAGTCCCTCGTCCTCGCCATGCAGGCGGTTGTGAACGGAGTCTATCGCATGAGTCCAGTCGTGCCCGGACTGGTGGAGGCATCTTCAAATTTTTCCACCATCGCACTCGGCAGCGGCAAGGCCGAGTGGGGCAGCCTTCAACGCAGTTCCGTGGAGTCGAGCAAGCTCGATGTGGCCTGTGCCTTCCGCGCACCGTTTGAACTCATCGGTGCTTACGTCCGATCTGGCGACCCCTATCCCGGCTGGAGTCCCAGCGCCGAATCGCCGATCTTGGAGAAGATGAAGACACTCTATCGCGAACTCTTCGGCCATGAAGTCAAAGTAAGCGCATGCCACGCCGGTCTCGAATGCGGCGTCATCGCCATTTCTTACCCCGATCTCGACATGATCTCCTTCGGCCCGAACATCCATGAGGCTCACTCTGAGAAAGAGTGCTGTAGCATTTCCTCCGTGCAGAAGTTCTGGAAGCTGCTCACGACGACGCTGGCGGCGATGTAGCTTCGATTGGCAATGGATACTTATCGGGCAATCATTGTTCACCATACTGCCATCCTCTTCCATTTCACTGGCTATAGTTCTCCCCTTGGTTTTTGGCATCGTGCTCATCATGGAATGACTTTGAAAGTTGGTTGTCACAACTTGTCATGACACGAATCTCTACCCTTTTCAAAGAATGGTGAGGGTGCCCAGAGGTGCAGCAGTGCTCGTTGCGCAACAAGTTGCTTTGTGTGGAAGCTAATGGTGATGACATGCACCCACTGGTTGACACGCTAATCATGGCGATGAACGCAACCCCAAATCCCTCTGAAACCCCTGCTGCCGTTAACTCTTCTACCCAAAACAGACCCGTCCTCTGGACTGTTCGGGATGTGGCTGAATATGCACGCTGTAGCACTCGACATGTCAGCAATCTGCGAAACCAAGGCCTGCCTTTCCGCAAGACTGGTCGCCTGGTCCGGTTTAGCCCTGAGGCAGTGAAACGATGGTTTGAGGATTGAACAATAGATGTCATCCCATCCGAGCAACGGAACGCACCCTCAAACGATCAACGTTCTTATGCACCCTCGAAACCTCAAAGGGTGACTAGCGCCAAGATTTGGTCAGGTTATTTGTTGTGTTATGAGCCCATCTCAAACTCACCCAGATACGCCACTACCATCTCCTGATCCTCAGTCCGCCATCCAGTCTGAATCCGTTCTTTGGAAGGTTGATGATGTTGCCCGCTATGCGCGTTGCAGCACCCGCCATGTCACCACGCTCCGCGAGCAGAAGGGCCTTCCATATCGCAAACTGGGTCGCTTGGTCAGATTTAGTCCCGAAGCTGTGAAGCAGTGGTTTGAGGATTGACCCCGTTCGCTTGTCACAAGCGCAGAGAGAAATTCCAGTCTTATCGGGTGCCTCGCCTTCACCACCGCCTCAAGCCCTACACTACCTGCCCATAGCGCACTGGGCCGGAAAGCGGTTTCTGGTTCCGTGAAAATGAAGATTGTGGCCCTGCTACAGCCCAGACTGGTGCTGCCTGATTTTGTTCGCCGATGAGCTTGTCCGGCGGTCACTGTCATGGTTTCGTGATCCAGTTCCTGCATGAGTCTCGCCCTGCCCAGCCATTCCAAGATCCAAATCTCTCCCACGGGTCTGGATGTCCTCGCGCCTCTAACCTTTGAGGAATGGAGCCAAGTCGCCCCTTCCCTGGGGAATGCCGCGCGCGGCATTGCTTTTGTGATCGGTGACTGGCTGGTCTATGG
>NZ_JBIIKX010000135.1:0-5889 GCF_044232965.1 Prosthecobacter sp. | reverse complement strand
AGTGCATACCCAGCGCTCGTTGCACATCACCTGCCCTTCAAAGGCGTCACCTTCACTCCCATCGCCTCAAGCAGCATCTTTCCCATCTGCCGTGTTTTCTCATCGACGGGTTTGGGTGGAAGCATGCCGGCAAACCTCCCTTCAAAACTGTCGGCGGGCATGTCTTCGGCATCACCCAGGTTCCAGAATTTGCCGTTTCCGAGACGATGGATGGGCAGGAGGTGTGTGATGTTGCCCTGCGGAGCCTGACCGATCAGAACCACAACTTCCTCCCGATCATACGATTCTGAAGGTGGAGTCAACGCGTCCAGCGGCTCATCTGCCTTGGCCTTCGTGATCCAGGATTCCACAATGAGCACCACCGCAGAAGCACCATACGAGGCAGTGATCAGGCGGACCTTGTTGGCGAAATCGTCCTTGGCACCCGTATCGCTCAAACCGTTCGGGCTAAACAGAATGATGCCCTTCTCTGTTGAAGCCATCATGATCGGAGCCAGCGAAGCGCTCTTTTTCATGGTGAAACGAGCGTAGCGAGTGGCTTCGGCGATGAGGGATTGGAGGGCGGTGTTCATGGCGGCGAATCAGCACCAGGTATTTCAAGCTCCCCACCGCTCATGCTTCACCGGCAGACGATTGAGCATCTCACGGTAGAACTGCCATTTGGGCATGAAGCGATCCATCAAACTCACGAAGCGAGCGTTGTGGGAGGGCTCCAACAAATGGGTCAGCTCATGCACCAGAATGTATTCGAGGCACTGCACAGGTTTCTTGACCAGTTCCAGATTCAGCCAGATGCGGTGAGCTTCGGCATTGCAGGTGCCCCACTTGGTTCTCATGCGTTTGATGCCCCACTCGCTGGTGGTCACGCCGAGGAGAGGCTGCCACTTGGCGAGCAAGGGCGGCACCAGCTCCTTGAGTTGCGCACGATACCAGCGGTGGAGTGCTCTCTCCCGTTGCTCTGCGGTTGAAGAGACGGGCACATGCAATTCCATGGAGGTGTTGTTTGGTAGCAGAACCTTGGCTGCCCCGGTGCCTGGCACGATCTTCAACCGGTAGCGCTTCCCCAGGAAGAAATGACTCTCACCACGCACCATTTCACGTTTCGTTTCGCGGGGCTGCTCGGCAAACTTGCTCTTCTGGCGCTTGATCCAGGCCAGTCGCGTCACGATGGCGAGACGGATGGCGTCATCACTCATCTTAAGCGGTGCCGCCACGCGCACACGGCCCTGCGGCGGGTAAACTCCCAGATGCAGGTTCTTGATGCACTTGCGGAGGACGGAGACTTCCACGCCGCCTACCACAAGCTGGCGCGGTTTAGTAGTCGTCTTCATGCTTCTTCACGATCTCCATGATTCGATCCACCAATTCATCATGGGATGACTCCCTCACCACAGCTTCCATGAAGCCCTCCAGCACTTCACTGATGGCTATCCGCACGCGTTTGATTTTGGCCGCATTGCCTCGCCAGCCATCTTGTCGGCGGCTCTTCACGGCTTCATCCACCGCCAGCGCTACCTTCTCGTTCTTGCCGAGGTTGTCGTAGAGCGAGCGCTTGCCCCGTGAGTTCAAAGCAGCAGGATAGGCAGCTCTCTCAGGTCCTGTCTTCGCCTTCTTTGTCAGCTCGACGAGCTTGGCCAGATACTTGGCATATTCAGTCGCACCCGCCTTCCGCTCTGCGATCAGGGCATCCAGCAGTGCTGACATCGTTTCGTAATACTTCGGATTGATCGGTGATTCGTCGATGATCAGTCGGCGAACATTGTTCTCGATGGTCTCCGCGACCGCTTTTTGGTTCTTGCGGATGCCGTCGGGCAGATCCTTTACTGCCTCCACACCTCGTTCCACGATGAGTTCCACCAGTGACATGTCGTCGAAGTCAGAGACCTTCTCACTCTCCTCGGCGCGGATGTAGGCGTCGATCAGGTGCCGCATGGCAGGCTCATACTGCTTGAGGTCGATGGCATCACCGCTGTGGATCTTCACCTCGTTGCGCAGGTTTTCGTAAAAGGAGACCTCCTTCTTGATGCCAGCGGCTTCGTCCGCGCTGTATCCTGCCTTCTCCATTTCGCCGGCGATGTCCGCATAGGCCCGGATCAAAGAAGCCGTCAGCCGGTAGAGAGAAAGGCGCTGCGGCTCGTTGGCTTTGAGCTGGGCCGCATTCCCCGGCTCCTTGGAGGAGAAATAGCGCAGGTAGGCGGACTGATCCTTGGGCGGCTCCACAGCTTCACAAAGGGCACGCGCCGCCTCCAGAGTCTCCTCCAGGCGTTCACGCGCTTTCTTGAGCCTGTCTTCCAGCAAACCAGCCACGTCTTCCTTGTCGAAGCCATCCAGAGCGCCCGAGGTGTAGTCATCCACGGCGGACTCGATGCTCTTGAAGAGATCCTTGTAGTCGATGATGTAGCCAAACTCCTTGTCATCACCGTCCAGCCGGTTCACACGGCAGATGGCTTGGAACAGGCCGTGGTCACGCATCTGCTTGTCGATGTAGAGGTAGGAGGCACAGGGCGCATCAAAGCCGGTCAGCAGCTTGTCCACCACGATGATGAGCTTCATCTGGCCGGGATCATTGATAAACTTCTGCTTCACAGCTTTCTCAAAAGCCTCGATCTTGTTCAGAGCCGACTCTGCTGGTTCATTGAACCACTCGGCCAGCATCTGCTGGTAGATGGCATATTGGCGTAACTTCTCGGTCTGGCCTTCGCCGGATTCCTCACCCTTGATGCTGGCATTGCTCGGCACGTAGGAGGTCACGATGGCGCACTTGCCCTTAAGGTCGGTCTTGGCGAACAACTCATAGAACTTGCAAGCCTCGTAGATGCTTCCGGCCACCAGCATGGCGTTGCCATGGCCACTTTTCAGGCGGTCCTTCAGCTCCATGTCCAGCAGGATGTCCGCCACGATCTTCTCCAGCCGGTCCTGGCAGCTCATCACTTTTTGCATTGTGCCCCAACGTTGCTTGAGCTGGGCCTTCGCCAGTGGGGTGAGTCCCTTCGTCTTCAGTTCAAACCATTGGTCGATTTTCTTCTGCGACGTGATGTTCTGGTCGATGTCACGCGCCTCATAGCGCAGGTCCAGCACCACCTTGTCCCGCACTGCCTCGTCAAACTTGTAGGTGTGAATGTAGCGCCCAAAGGTCTCCACGCTCTTTGCCTTGTCCGACTTGAGCAGGGGCGTGCCCGTGAAGCCGATGAACACAGCTTCCCCCAGAATGGCCTTCATCGCCTCATGCAGCTTGCCGCTTTGGGTGCGGTGGCATTCGTCCACGAAGACAAACAGGTTTCCCTTCACGCGAAAATCCGGCGGCAGGGCTTTCTTCATGGCCTCAATGAACTCCTTCGCGCTCTCTTCATCCGTGTCATCATCCTCTTTGGTGCCGAACTTGTGAATCAGTGAGCACAGCAGCCAGGGCTTGGCCGCATTCAGATTCGCCACCAGGTCAGCGCCACTTTTGCTGCGGTAGATCTCCTCATTGACCCCCACGAAGACCTTTTCGATTTGCTCGTCCAACTCCGTGCGGTCAGTGATGATCAGCACACGCGCATCCGTAATGTTCTCACGAATCCATTTCGCCAGCCATACCATGGTCAGGCTCTTGCCGCTGCCCTGCGTGTGCCAGATGATGCCGCCTTCGCGACGGCGTAGGTATTCCTGCGCCGCCTGCACGCCGAAGAACTGATTGTGTCGGCAGAGCTTCTTTGTCCCGGCGTCATAGACCACATAGTCGTGGATGAGTTCCAGCAGCCGCGGCTTGGAGCACATCTGGACGAGCTGACGGTCCAGCAGATTATCGATCTCGCCCGGCTCCTTCCAGTTCAGGTAATACTTTTCCTTGGTTTCAATCGTTCCGTAGCGCAACCCTTCGGTATCATTGCCTGCCAGCACGAGCTGCATGGTGGAAAAAAAGGGCTGGATGAACTCTTTCTTCTGGTTGTCCAGATTCTGCCGGATACCCGCGCCCACAGAGACAGTGCTGCGTTTCAGTTCCAGCACTCCGAGGGCGATGCCGTTCACATACAGCACGATGTCTGGGCGCTTCGTTGCCGCTTTGGCATCCGCGCCTGCCACAGTCACTTCTTCCGCGATGGCAAAGTGATTGTTCAGCGGCTGCGCCCAGTCGATCAGCCACACCGTGACCGTGTTTTCTCCCACGTCGGGCTTCAGCTTTACGCCGTAGCGCAGCAGATCATACACTGCACGATTGCGGTCATAGAGGCTCTTGCTCGTATCCCCGGCGACTTTTTCCAAGTGGTCGATGACGCGGTTGATGAGCTTCGGGTCCTGATGGCACTTCCAGAGATATTCTCGCAGTTCCTCCCGCTCCACATTACGGTTGTTCTCACGGTCGCTCCAGTCGCCCAGAAAGTTATAGCCGAGCTTGCCGGTGAAGAGTTTTTTCACCCGCTCCTGCGTCTTCAGCTCGATCTGGCCAATAGTGGTCATGCCTGTGACTCGCTAACAAGTATCTCACTTTCCACATACCGACGGAATTCCTCGACTCCAGTGAAGCAGCGATACCCGGCTTGACTGGCGATGCCAATGGTTTCAGTGCTCTCGTTTAACAGCACCGCGACCGGCTGGCTCAGTTCCTCTTGGATGCCGTTGGGCCAGGCGAGGTCGAACACCGCTTTTTGTTCACCCGTCGCGGCGTCGGCAAAGTCATACGCTAGGGTCCCGCGAGGGAGACCCTGCTGTTCCATCCAGTCATTGATCGTTTCGAGTTGCTCCTCTTCCTCCTCGCTGGTGATGCCGCCAGTTGCAACGGTAACTGCGGGCACCATGGCTGCCGCGCCAGCCAGCCAGCGGGTGTCGCCATGAAGGAGGTCTTCCATACGCCGATTCAGTTCAGCCGCGAGGAGCGTCTTGCGAGCTTCGAGGAACTCCCGGAACTTTTCCATCTTCCACAGCGCAGGGTCGGTGGGAATCCATTGAGATGCCAACGCGCCCGGCTGCGCCGCCTCGATCTTTGGGAAATACTCCTCGGGCAAACGGTCGCTGATGTCGAGGTTGGTGTCCTTCGTGAGGAAGCAGAAGTTCGCAAGGGCGTTCACTTCCGGCCGCTTGAACTTACGTTTGTAGAGTTGGGCCTTGGGGAAAATGTGATGCACTTCCAACCGGCTCATCTTGCCGAGAAGGTTCGCTTTCAGCGGCAGTCCCGTTCCCCAGTCCCGCGACTCGCCCATCCGCGTCAGCAAATACAGCACGGGATAAAAGCGGGCACCGAGGCTCCAGCCGGTGAAGTGTCCCGGCTCGGCCCGCAGCCCTCCGTGCCAGAGCCGCAATTGCTCCAGCAGCTTGTCTAGCCCGCCATCATCCCCTTCCAACGCTGCCAAGTCCTGATCAATGAACGACTCCGTGGAGCCGGAGAAGCGCCCCCACATGCCCGCCTGCACGAACCAGAACAGCAGCTTGTCGCGCTCCTTCACATCCATCGGTCCGCTGCGTTGGTCGAGATAGCGCACCATGACCGGCACACCAAAGCGCCCGAAGAACACCTGATCGTGATCCAGCCCCAGTCGCCCGCTGATGAGGTTCAGGCTGGTATCCACATGCTTGGTGGCGCGCTTCAGGCCGTCCTGAATTTCGACCGCGCTCTTCTCGTGCAGAAATTGGAACTTCGCCTCGCCGGTCAGCGCCGTGTTCACCGAGCGCAGCAGCCAGTCCAGATTGAAATGGAAATCGGCTTTGCTCCATTCCTTGAGCTTGGCCTTCATGGTGTCGCGGGCTTCCGGCCAGTCGGCGCAAATCTTGGCCAGCGCCAGATCGCCCTTTGAGAGCTTCGTGCCGCCGCTGTTCACCCGGTTGAAAATGTCCACCACCACATCGAGCGTCTTGTCCGGGCCGGTGACTTCTTCGATGTGGAGGTCCACTTCGATAATGCCGAGCAGGCTG
>NZ_JBIIKX010000003.1:0-202453 GCF_044232965.1 Prosthecobacter sp. | reverse complement strand
CTGCGCATCGGCACTGGCAACATCGAGTTCGCCGGACTGTTTGCGCCCAAGCCGCAGGGCATGAACACCGCGAACGACTGGACCAAGGAACTGGCCACCAAGGGCTTTCCTGAACTTCAGAAGCTCTACGCGACGCATGGCGTGAAGGACAACGTCTTCCTGCTGCGCGGCGAGCACTTCCCGCACAACTACAACGCGGTTACCCGCTCGGCGTTCTACACCTTCCTCAACAAGTACTTCAAGCTCGGCTTCCCATCGCCTGTCATCGAACAGGACTACGAACCGCTCACCAAGGAGCAGCTCACCGTGTGGGATGATAAACATCCCGCGCCGAAGGCCGCCGATCCTGAATTTGAGCGCCAACTGCTCAAATACCTCGCCGAGGATTCCAACAAACAACTGCGTGACGCTGATCCGCAGGTGCTTCGCCAAGGCGTCGAGGTCATCATCGGCCGCAGCTACGACAAGGCGGGCGAGGTCGAATGGACCCTCAAGGACAAGCAGGACCGTGGCGATCATCTCGAAATGACCGGCACGCTCAGCAACAAGACCTACAACGAGGAACTCAACGTCTCCTGGCTCTATCCGAAGCAGTGGAATGGTCGTGTGATCATCTGGCTCGATGACGCGGGCAAGTCCGGCATCGCCAACCCACAAGTGAAGGAACTCGTTGCCGGTGGTGCGGCCGTGCTTGGCGTCGATCTTTTGTTCCAAGGCGGCGAACCGGTCAAACAAACGCGTGTGGTTGCCAATCCGCGTGAGTTCGCCGGATACACGCATGGTTACAACCACGCGCTCTTTGCCCAGCGCACGCATGACGTGCTCTCGCTCGTCACCTTCCTGCGCAACACCAAGGTGGGTTCGCATCCGAGTCCGAAGAGCGTTTGTCTCGCCGCATTCGGTCCGCAGACCGGTCCCATTGCCGTCGCCGCACGCGCCTTGGCCGGAGAGGCCGTGGATCGTGCCGCGGTGGACACACACGGCTTCCGTTTTGGCAAGGTGCTCGATTATCGTGATCCGATGTTCCTGCCCGGTGGCGCGAAGTATCTCGATCTGCCAGGCATGCTTTCTCTCCAAGGACCACATCTGTGCTGGGTCCGAAGCGAGGGTAAAGATCCCGAGAGTTCAGCCGTGGAGTGGCTGATGAAGTAACGCGGGTGGAATCAGTATTGTAGTTCCGCCTTTAGGCGGATCAGAACCGGCTAAAGCCGGGACTACAGTGCTAATGGGACACCAGCTTCAGCAGCGCCAGGGCGTTCATGACGGCTTTCGGCACGAAGGAGGCGGGCTCGACGTATTCGGGCAGTTTGGAGCCATCGGCACTGCGTTCGGAGCAGTGGGCGTTGCCGCCGTGAGGGCCGAGACCGTCGAGGGTGGGGGCGAGCTGCCAGAGGTGATTCGCATCGCTCAAGCCACCGCGTGGGACGGAGACGGCGGTGAGGTTCATCGCGGCGGCGGCCTCGTGCCAAAGGTGAAATAAGGCCTCGGACTCGATGCCACCCGGCCAGGCGGCGGTGTGGCCGGTGCGTTCGGCGGTGAGTTTCGCGCCGTTTGCGGCGATGCCACCGAGAGAGGTGAAGAAGTCATCGGCCTGTTGCAGCGCGGCAGGTTCGGTGGCGCGGCATTCCCATTCGGCGAGGGCTTCATGCGGCACACGATTGACCACGGTGCCACCGTGAATTATGCCGATATTCACCGTGCGTTCCTGCGCAGCATCGGTCAGCGCTGCGATCTCTGGCAGCACACGGGCGAGCGCGTCGATGGCGTTGATGCCTTCATGATGTTTGCTGCCGGCGTGGGCGGCCTTGCCTTCCGCCGTGAGCTGCCAGGTGCTGCGGCCTTTGCGTGAGGTGACGATGTGCCAGCCTCGTTCATCGACGGGGCCGCCTTCAAAGACGAGCACGGCGCGTGCCTTGCCAGCGCAGCGCTCGGCGGTGGCGTGGCCGAAGTCGTCGCCCGTGACTTCCTCGGCGGCGTTCGCGGCGACAAGCCAGTGCGTTTGCGCGAAGGCCTCTTGCGCGCAGTCGCGCAGGATTTGCAGGATGAGCCAGATCAAGACGGTGCCGCCTTTGTTATCAATCGTGCCAGGACCGTAGATGCGGCCTTCCTCGGGACGTTCATCCCACTTGAAGTCGTTGCGCTGTTCTTCCTCGGGTGGAAACACGGTGTCGGAATGCGTGACGAGCACGACGGGATCGCCGCCGTTGCCGCGATGGGTGAGGAACAGATGCGGGCCGGTGCTAGGAATCGTGCAGGGAGCGAGTTCAGCGGTGAATCCGAGCGGCGCGAAGGCCTCGGCGGTCAAACGGGCGACGGCTTCAACTCCGGCGGCGTTCGCGGTGAAGCTGTTGATGGCGACGAGACGACGCAGCAAGTCGAGCGCGGCGGAGAAGTGGCGTTCGGCGGCGGTTTGGAAAAGAGAAGCGTTCATCGTGGGATAGCCCCGATGCCGGGACGATCCGGCATAAGGAGACGGCCGTCCGCATCATACGCGATGCCGTCGAAGTCGTCGTTGGCGACGTAAAAGTGGCCGTCGAGGTCGATCCAGTCGGCCCAGGGGGCGAGGTGCGCGGCGGCAGTGGTGCCGAGGCTGGTTTCGATCATGCAGCCGAGCAGGATTTGCAGGCTGTGCTCACGCGCGGTCGCGATCATGGCGACGGCGGCGTCGAAGCTGCCGCATTTGAGCAGCTTGATGTTCACACCGTCGATGAAGGGCGCGAGAGCGGGCACATCGGCGGCGGTTTGCACGCTTTCGTCGGCAAACAGGAGCGGAGAGTTGCCGGGGATGCTGGCGCGGAGCTCCTCCCATGCCTCGACACCAAGGCGATGATGAATCGGCTGCTCGATCAGGGCAGGGGAGTAATGCGAGAGCTTTTCGATCATCAGCGCAGCCTCGTGCATGCCCCAGCCGCCGTTCACGTCGAGGATGAGCGCGGCCTCAGGCGCGGCGTAACGGGCCACGGAGACCGTGGCGAGGTCGAGGCCGAGATCGCCGGAGCCGAGCTTGAGTTTGAGAACGCGGAACTGCTGTGAGATGTCGCGCACCTTGTCGGCGAAGACATCGAGGTCGTCGGGAATGCTGAAGGAGCGGCAACCGGGCGGCGCGGCGCGATTCGACGGCCCGAGTTTGGCAATCGCATGCGCCGAGAGCTTCTGGCCGGTGGCGTGGCCAATGATGTCGTGACGGAGAAGATTCATAGCCAAAGCGGCGGTGCGTGGCAGTTTTTCCGGCAGCACGGTCTGGTTCAAAATGGCGAGGGTCTGCGCCGGATCTTCGCTGTAGTAAGGCACGAAGGGAGCCTCGGTGGTGTGCGTGCCGTCCGAAACACGCAGCACCTGCCGTGTGGCCGAAGTGCCGTGGGCGATGCGGAAAGGCTCGTTGAGCTGGAGGGTCTTGATTTCGGAGTGCAAGCGCGGCAGTCAACGGTCAAGGCACCGCATGGTCAAGTCCGGATGGAGCGCACGCGTCCTCGCGTGCGGCCTTCAGCGTCTCGCTGAAGGCCGTTGTGGCTCGTTCATCGGTCTTCGGTGGTCAAACTGGCTGGCGTGAGCTTTGGGGACGGTTTTCCGCGAGGACGCGGAAAACAGCCTGCGGGACGCAGGCGCTCCCTCAGAGCTTCGGTGGCGCGGGCTTGATCGGTGGCTGTTGGCCGCTGACGACGCCTTTGGCCTTCGTCGGGCGTTTGTAGATCGTGTCACCGCAGGCGATGAACAGCTCGCTGAGGTCTTTGCCGCCGAAACACACGTCGTAGGGCTGCTTGGGCGTCGGGATGATGAAGTTCACGCGACCGGCTTGGTCGCAGACCTGGATGCCGAGGGAGGTGGCGACGTAGAGCCAGCCGTTGGTGTCCACGCAGAGGCCGCCAGCTTCAGGCTTCTCACCCTCAAGCTCCCCAAAACGTTGTGCCTCTGCCAGTGCTGGTTCGGTGCCGTCCTTCTGCCCTGCGGCGAAAGGGTCATCTGGCGGTGTTGGTCTCGTCTTGATCAGCACACTGGTGATGAATGAATTGTCTCTCTGAGCCAGGTAGATTTGCGTTTGATCAGGTGAAAGGCAGATGCCTGAAATCATTGATGCAGCAGGCAAAAAAATCGAATCTTGCAGGGTTCTGTTTTGATCAAGCAGCATCACACTGGCGTGATCCCCTTCAGCGAAAGGTTCATGATCGTCTTGTTTGTGCCCCATTCCTGTCAACAACGTGATGTCGCCTCCGCCAAAAGCCATAAGTCCTTCAGAACACCTGCTGGGTTTGTTCATTACCCCGGCTTTGTCGATTTCTCCGATTCGCACGATACCTTCTCCTCCTGAAACACAGACCACAGGCAGTCCAGCTTTGTCACAAGCGATGCTCCACAACTTGTGTGCCCCTCTGACTCCCGGTGCATAGCTGTTTACATGCCCATCGGGACCATGTCGCCAAAGGGGTTTGGGAAATTCATGGGCAAAGAAAACGTCGCCGCTTTGATTTGCAGCCATGTGATGAATTCGACTAGGAGTGACATCATTTGCACTCGGTAGTTGAAGTCGATGCCACTCCCCATCACCCGCCACTTCATACCCCTTCCACTTCGACTCGCCCTTAGGATTCGCCTTCACCTCGATGTTCGTCTGCCAGTCGCGCCAGAGCCAGCGGAGGACGTCGGGGAAGATTTGGGTGGCGTGTTTGCCGTTGTGGCCGCCTTCGCCCCAGGCGTGGTTCACGTCGTAACCGGCCCAGGTGAGGCTGCGTTCCATCATCTGGTTGGCCATCCACCAGTCGCCGCAGTAGAGGTTGTTGTCGCCGGTGCCGCTTTGGAGGAAGACGCGGAGGGGCTTGGGCTCGAATTTGCGGACGAAGACGGGCAGTTGATCAGCTCCGTGAATGCCGACGTAGGTGCCCACGCCGGTGAAGACGCGACGGAAGCGATCAGGCCGATGCCAGGCGACCATGAAGGCGCAGATACCGCCGCTGCTGTTGCCTGAGATGGCGGCGTGATTGGGATCGGTGCTGAGTTTGAGGCCGTGCTTCGCCTCAATGGCAGGCAGGAACTCGTCGAGGAGGAACTGCGAGTAGGTGGGCGTGATGCTGTCGTACTCGTAGCTGCGGTTGAAGCGCGGCAGCGCGTTGTCATTCACGGCGGGGACGACGCCGGGCTTGATGAAGATGCCGACGAGCGGCGGGATGTCTTTCTTCGCGATGAGATTGTCGAACACGACGGGGGCCTGATAGATGACGCCATCCTGGAAGACCATGAAGGCGGCGGGCTTGGTCTTATCATGACCGGCGGGGAGGTAGATCTGGTATTCGCGCTGCGTGCCGGGGAAGACGCTGCCTTCCTTCGCGGTATAGGTGTCCTTGAGCATGGTGCCCTTCGGCACGTTCGGCTGCGGCTGGGAGTCGGCGGTGAGCGGGAACTCGGGCTCGGCGCGAAGGAATGAGACAAATAGGAGGAAGAGCCAGGAAGGGAGGCAGAGCGAGCGCATGAGGTCATGCTGGCAGAAGCGGAATCGGGCCGCCAGTGTGATTTTGCCGGTGGTGCGGTGAAATACTCCATCTCAAGCGGCGATTTCATGCTTGCCTGCATTTCAGCGCTTTCATAACCTCACGCCTCTTATTTCACCCAACCCACATGAAATTAAACCACTCCCTCTCACTCGCGCTCGGCCTGCTGGCCCTGCCAGCACTCTCCCGTGCCGAAGATCCCAAACCCGTCCAACCCGGCGGCAAGCTGCCGAAGCCGGTCGCCATCCAGCTCGTCAAGGTGGCCGACGGACTCGTCGAGCCTGTGCATGTGGCCTGCCCGAAGGACGGCACGGGCCGTGTGTTCATCTGCGAGCGGCCCGGCGTGGTGCGCATCGTGAAGGATGGCAAGCTCTTGAAGCGTCCGTTTCTCGACATCAAGGACAAGACTGTCAGCTCCTTCCTCGAACAGGGGCTCTACGACCTCGAATTCCATCCGAAGTTCAAGGAGAACGGCCTGTTCTACATCCACTACTCCGACATGTGGTTCAACGGCGACGGCTTCATCGTCGAGTACAAGGTGAAGGCCAGCAACCCTGATCAGGCCGATCCAGAAAGCGCCCGCGTGGTGATGCAGCTCGAGCGTCCCTACTGCAACCACAACGGCGGTGAGATCTGCTTTGGCCCCGATGGCTACCTTTACATCGGCAGTGGCGACGGCGGCTGGGAAGGCGACGTGCTCAACGCGGGTCAGGATCTCAGCACCACGCTGGCCAAAGTGCTGCGCATCGACGTGAACACCCGCACCACCGAAAAAGGCTACGGCATCCCGAAGGACAACCCCTTCATCACGCCACTGCAACAGATGACGCTGTTTGGCATCAGCGAAGAGGCTTTCTCCAAGATCCAGCCGAAAGCACGGCCTGAAATCTGGAGCTACGGCATCCGCAATCCATGGACGATGAGCTTCGACAGCAAGACCGGTGAGTTCTACATCTTCGACATCGGCCAAAACCACTGGGAAGAGATCAATGTGGAACCTGCTGGCTGCAAAGGTGGCATCAACTACGGCTGGAAGGCCATGTGTGGCAGCCATCCTTTCCCCCAGATCTTGAAAAAGAACCCCGACGGCACCGAAACGAGCGTGAACCCGGAAAAGTGGGCACAGATCGGCACGCTGCCCGTCGCCGAATACAGCCATGTCGATCAGGGCAACTGCGTCATCGGCGTCGGCGTGTATCGCGGCAAAGATTATCCGAGCCTCGATGGCGTGTGCTTCGTGGCCGACTGGGGTTCCGGCAAAATCTGGGGCCTGCAACGCGATGAAGCGGCCAAATGGCAGATGCAGGAACTGCTCGACCTCGACACTCCGCTGCGCCCCACCGGCGGCGGTGAAGGTGAAGACGGTGCGCTCTACCTCTGCCACGGCACCGCTGGCTACGGCGGTAAGACCGATCCGTATCAAGAAGCCCCCGGCGCGGTGTGGAAGATCGTTGCGGCAGACAAGGTGCCAGCGGGCGCGGAAGTCGCGCCTTTGCAGAAGAAGTAAGCGCACTTCCTTTTAGATGATTGCCGAATGAGCAGCCGGAGTTCCTGGCTGCTCATTCTATTTTCAACACGATTCCAGCTATGAAAACACTGCTTTGTTTTCTCCTTACCTCGCTTGCTGTTCTCTCATTAAGTTGTGCTTCAAAACCGACCCGGTCCGATGTGGAAGCGGATGAGCTTTATTCCAGGCTAATGGCGGTCGTCAAAGCCAAGCAACGGAGGACCGTCCCTTCAATCGACACCTCCTTGGATCCTCTTGGCGCACCCTTCAGCCCCGGACAACCTCCAAACAAGCTCAGCGCCGAGGATCGGAGGATTACAGGTGTTTGGCGATCGGCCCCAGACTGCATCATGCTGATCAACTCCAATCATGATCTGCTCATCGTCAATGTTCATGACATTGGCAGACTCAAACTGGGGGTCGATGGCCAGCTTGCGATAAAGCGCAAGGAGCCGTTCTCAAGAGAGGAGTTCAGTTTGGAGAAGGGCCGGATCATGCGCATCATCGACGATCAATTCGAGGAGTTTACTCGGAAGTGAATGTGAGCGCGGAATCAGAAGCTTTACTTTAAAACTCCCCGCCTAGCGCGAGATGCAGCGCGGCGCGGTTACGCATGCGCTGGGCTTGGACGCCGATGAGGGCGCTACGGGCGTCGAAGGCGCGCTGGCGGGTGTCGAGGAGAGTCAGAACCTCGCTCAGGCCTTTTTCATACTGGCTGAGGGCGAGTTGCTCGGCGCGTTCGGCCTCGGTCGCGGCGCGTTCGAGGGCGGACTCCTGCTGGAGCAGGAATTGCTCGGCGGCGAGGGCGGTTTCGACTTCGCGGAAGGCGGTGAGGACACTGCCCGCGTAAGTTTGCAGCGATTCATCGTAGCGGGCGCGTTCGAGGTCGATGCCGGCCTTCAAACGACCGCCTTGAAACAAGGTTTGGGCGGCCTGGGTACCGATGTTCCAGATGGCGGACTCGGGGCGGATCAATTGCTCGATCTGCTGCGAGGTGCGGCCCAACTGGCCGGTGAGGCGAAGGCTGGGCAGCAGCGCTTTTTTGGCGGCGCTCTCGGTGGCGAGCGCGGCGGTGACACGACGCTCGGCGGCGCGGAGATCGGGTCGGCGCAGCAGCATTTCGGAGGGCAGGCCGGCGGGAATGCCGCGCTTGAGCGAAGGCAGTGAACCCAGGCCGCGCTCGGTGCCCGCCGGATAGCCGCCGAGCAGGGTTTCGAGCGTGCGACGTGTCTGATCCGCCGTGGCGCGGCGCTGCTGCACGGTGGACTCGGCACGCGCGAAATCGGCACGGCTCAGACTGACATCGAGCGCGGCACGCTCGGGGTCGATGCCGCGGTCGAGCTGACGTTCGAGGATGCCGAGCTGCACTTTGCGGGTGGTGATGTTGCTTTGCGCGAGGGCGAGCAGGCTTTCGGCCTCGGCGAGGCTCACGGCGGTTTGCACCGTGGTGGTGGCGAGCGAGAGACGCGCGGCATGCCAGTCTTCCTCGGCGGCTTCGGAGCCAGCCCTCGCAGCGCGGCGTTCATCGGCCACACGGCCCCAAAAGTCGATCTCCCAGCTCACGTTGAGGTTGGAGGTGAAGCGGTTGGCGATTTGATTGATACCGGGGAAGCGCTGATCTCCCGGACTTTGAGTGCGGCTGCCCGTTCCATTCGCGGTGATGGCCGGAAAAAGCCCGGCACCCGCCTGGACCATCTGCGCCCGTGCCTGCCGCACGCGCGCACCGGCGGCCTTCATGTCGGGATTGTTGGCAACAGCCTGATTCACGAGAGCAGGCAGCTTGGAGCCGCTGAACTCGCTCAACCAGCCGGTGGCGGCGCTTTTTGAAATCGCAGGCAGTGCGGCCCACTTCGACGGCGCGGTGCCGTGGAGCGCCGCGAGGTCGGTTTTGAGACGCTTGGAGCCGAGGGGCGGAAAAAAGGCGCAGCCGATGCCGCAGAGACACAGACTAGCCGCTGCGGAATGACGAACGAATGACGAAGCTCTAATGACGAACGAAGCGCGTGATTCGGATTTCGGATTTCGGGCTTCGTTCGTCATGCGGATTTCGGCATTCGTCATTTCCGCCTTACTTCACCATGACCCAACCCACCACGATCAGCACAGGCAGTAGGATCGGGATGGAATAGCGGTACATGTAGGCCAGGAAAGACGGCGCGTGGACCTTGGATTTGTCAGCGATGGCCTTAACCATGAAGTTCGGCCCGTTGCCGATGTAGCTGCCCGCGCCGAAGAACACCGCGCCGAGGGAGATGGCAATCAGGTGCCCCGCGTGCTCGGCGGCGAACTTCAGCACATCGGTGCTGGAATCGACGGACAATTGCTCATGGCCCATGGAAGCGGCGAGGAAGGAGAGATAGGTGGGCGCGTTGTCGAGGAAGGCGGAGAGCGCCCCGGTGCTGAAATAGTACTGCATCGGCGTGTCGATCTTCACGGCCTCGCCGCTTTGCAGGATCTGCAGCGCCGGGATCATGGTGAGAAAGATGCCGATGAAGAGAAAGCCCACCTCCTTGACCGGGCCGAAGTTGAAGTCGTTCGACTCATGCACCTCCTTCTTTGTGGTGAAGTAGGACGCGGCTGCTGCGGCGAACATGATGAGCGCGGGTACGGAAAAGATGCCAAGAACGGTGGTTTCCTGGATGTTTTTCGGCAGGAAGACCGAGCCTAGCACGATGGCGAGCCAGACGACATTCAGCAGGCCGCGGAAGAACCAGTCTTCGTGCGCGGTCTCCAGTTCACGCACCTCTTTGGGCGCACGGCGGAAGTTCACACTGTCCATGGCGTAAAACACGGCCAGCAACAGGCCGACGGCCAGCGCCCAGGCCTGCCAGCAGTGCTCCAGCACCCACCAGAAGGGCACGCCGCGCAGAAAACCGAGGAACAGCGGCGGATCACCAATCGGTGTGAGCGCACCGCCAACGTTGCTGATGACGAAGATGAAGAAGACGATGTGGAGGCCGGTGATGCGGTACTTGTTCATCTTGATCCATGGCCGGATCATGAGCATCGACGCGCCGGTGGTGCCGATCAGATTGGCCAGCACAGCGCCGATGAGCAGGAAGAGCGTGTTCACCACTGGCGTGGCCTCGCCCTTCACGCGGATGTTGATGCCGCCGGAAATGACGAACAGGGAGCCGACCAGCGCCATGAAGCTGACGTACTCATGCCCGGCATGGTGCAGCGGATGCCAGTCCTTCTGCACAAAGATGTAATACGCGGCTGTCACGAGTCCGAGGCCGATGGCGACCTTCGGATAGTGATGCTCCCAAAAGTGGGCGGCAAACAGCGGCATCAGCGCGATGCAGAGCAGGAGAAGGGCGAAGGGCGCGACCATTCCCATGGGGGGAAGCGCGGCGTGGGACGAAGCGGCGGCGAGCAAAATCATGCGGCGGACACAAGGCGGATGGCTATTCGTTTGTCAAACCGCGCTTTGAGCAGAAGTTTTGAGGTTCGTTTCGCGGCTGTTGAAAAGAAAAACGCCTGCATTCCAAGGAAATGCAGGCGCGTCGTCAACTCAGGAGAGTTAGGCAGTCATCAAAGCCATGCCTGAATCAGGTTGGCGGTGCTGGCGGAGGCGCTGGAGGAGGCGCTGCTGGAGGAGCCGCTGGGGTGGCAGCGGGGGGAGGATTCTGACCACTTGCCTGCCCCGGACTCTGGAAGACGCCGCTGAGAGGGTTCATCGGGTCATCCTCGCGATGGCGGCGCTTGAGGGCCTTGTCTTTTCCGATGTAGTAGCGGATGCCGCCCATCAATTGGTAGAAATCCGCATCTCCCAGGCCTCCTACCACAAAGGCAGCCAGTCCTTTGACCGGAGTCTGGTATTCCACAGTCAGGTCGTAGAAATTGCGGTTGATGCGGTTGGTGTAATCAAAACGTACCATGACGTTGTCCACGGGGTAAACCGCCGCGTAGAGATTGGCCAGCACGAAGTCGTCGTGGTTGTTCACTCGCGGGCTGAAGGTGGATCTCAGACCATTGTTTTCCACATGATCATAGCCGACGAAGGCTCCGACCGTCAGCCAGTCAAAATAATACTCGCCCTCAACGGCCACTGCGATGTTGTCCATGGAACTTGCGCCATGGATGCCGCCGACGAACAGGCCTAGCAGGCCGATTTCAGGTTTGCGGGTGAAAAAGTGAGCGCCAGCGCCATAAAAATCATCCTCCGCCGCATGGTTATACATAGTATCAAACTGAATGCCCCAGGATTCGGCCACCGGAATGGAAAGGCTGGCGGCAACGCCACGGCTGTAGGTGTCGTTGACCCCGCCGTAAGTGGCTTCGATTTTGGCGTTAGTGGCGGAAACCGCCTCATTGCCTTGAGCATTGATTGCTAGGAGGCCAGCAAGCACGGCGAGGGAAGCAAGCCAGCGGCTGGGACGATGGCATGATGAGACTGTGGTGTTTTCCATGGCGAGCGCCTTTTTATAAACTCAGGTGCGAATGTCGAGGCCAAATTCGCCCGAAGGAGATTTTTCTCCCGTGCTTTAGTCGGGCCGACGATCGAGGATGCCCTTGGCTTTCTCGAGTTCGGAGGTCACCCAGACGCCCAGGCCCGGCTCGTCCGCCTCGGGCGAACCGGTGAGGTGCAGGCGACGGACGTAGTATTTGTCGAGAAAGGCCACGATCTTCTCGGACACACCGAGAATGCCGCGATGCACATGCAGCACGGGCTTTTTGTGCTTCTTCGACGTGCTGACAGCCTTTTGCGCGGTGCCGGTGGCTTTCGCGGCCTGCGTGAAGACGACGGTGCCGTCGGCGTCGCGTATGTTGGCCTCGATGACCTCAAGCACGTTTTCAGTCTCCACCTCGCGGAGCTTGTGCAGCGGGTCGGGCGCTTCGGTGAGTCCGGCGGGGTGTCTGCCGCCGCGAGGGAGGTCGTGTTTCACCGTCCAGTCGAGCGCGGCGCGTTCGACGCCTGTTTGAGCGCCGGAAATGATGACAAGTTTGTAGGCCATGAGCACCCGCAGAGGAAAGCAGAACTCCGGGCACGGCAAGCGCGAAGTCGCCTCATTCCAGGTGCTTGCCCAGCATCAGGTCCAGGTTTCGCTCCACGATCGCTCCCATGCTGTGGCAGGAGTCGAACAGGTGAGTGTTATGGTACTGGCCCAGTTCGGAGCGGAGCTGGATGACTTTTTCAAACGGCTCCACGGCGTTGTTTTTCATGCAGCGCAGCAGCGCCATGATGCGGGTGTGCTCGGAGAGGTAGCGGCGGGAGATGAGGCTGCGCTCCTCCTCCTGGTACTGCTTCATGGTGGGGAAGTTCAGGCAGGAGGAGCAGAGCTGGACGACGGGATTGTTCTCCTTGAAGAACTGCGGCAGGTAGAGGCTCTTGCGGCCCTCGTAGCTCTGCTGGTCGAAGTCGATGGCACGGACGCGATACTGTACCTCCTCAAAGTCGGGGGTCATATCGACGACGTAGTTGTAGCTGCGCATGTCGCCGAGCAGGCGGATGAAGCAGCGCTCACTGAATTTGACGAACTCCTTGGCGAGGCGGACGCCGTTGAAGTCGGGGCGGCCGAGGTAGTCGCGGATGAAGGCATCACCGGGCACACCGGCGATGTGCTCCTCCACCAGTGTGCCGCCGCGATGCATGAGGTAGTTGATACGGTTCGGCGAGAGCAGGTGCTCCAGCTCCAGGCCATAAACCCGGGAGGCGTCCGCTGTTTTCACATAGAAGTGGTCGTAGTTGTCATTGTACTGGTTCACCACACGCACGCGGAAGGGGCGGGAGTTGCCGAACTCGCAGTAATCGACGCGCTCCACATACAAGTGGGGCACGGCGTGGAAGTCCCCGGTGCGAAGCTGAGAGTAGATGCTGGTGAGCTTCGGGTAAATCTCCCGCTGGTACTCGCGCGGATACATGACGCTGCTCCAGTGCGTGGCGTTGCCCTCCTTGTCGTAGAGCGGGTAGCTGTCTGAAAAGCCGCGCAGCTCGTCATAAGTCGTCGGCAGCGAGTAGCAGCGCCCAAACTGGTCGAGGTAGGAGATCAGCTCGTCGGTGACGGGGATGAAATTCTTGCGCTTCGTGATCTCGTTCATTCCCGGCCTGTGTCGCATCTCGTGTTCCAGGTTTCAAGGAAGGATCGGCATCCCGCGTCTTGCGGCAGTGCTTCCACGCGCCATGCTGCGGCACCCATCATGCTGACTCCGCTCGACCTGAAGCTCTTCCGCGACCTCGGCCGCATGAAGGGTCAAATCCTGGCCGTGAGCCTCGTCATGGCCTGCGGTCTGGCCATGATGATCATGACGCGCAGCATCATCCTGACGCTGGAGAGCACGCGCGACGCCTACTACCAGCGTCATCGGCTGGCGGATGTGTTTGGCTCGCTCAAACGGGCGCCGCTTTCGCTGGCCGACCGCGTTGCGGAAATTCCCGGCGTGGCCGCCATCGAGGCGCGGGTGGTGGTGGATGCCACGCTCGACCTTGTAGGCCTCACCGAGCCGGCCTCGGCGCATATCGTTTCCCTGCCTGAGGGCAAGCCGCAGACGCTCAACCAAGTCTTCATCCGCAAAGGCCGCCTGCCGCAGCCCGACGAGCGACGGCATGCCGTGGTGAGTGAATCCTTCGCCCTCGCGAACAAGCTGCAAATCGGCGACAACATCGTGGCCATCATCAATGGCCGCCGCGACACGCTGATCGTCTGCGGCATCGGCCTGTCGCCCGAATTTGTGTTTGAGGCACGCCCCGGACAAACACTGCCGGACAACAAGCGCTACGGCGTGTTCTGGATGAACTACAAGGCCATCGCCGTGCCCTACAATCTCGATGGTGCCTTCAACGACATCTGCGTCGATCTCGCCCCTGGAGCGAAGGCCGGGCCGGTGCTGGCGGAGATGGACCGTCTGCTGGCCGACTACGGTGCGCAGGGTGCCTACACCCGCGAGGATCACAACAGCGCCAAGCGCCTTGATGATGAACTGCGTGTGGTGCATGCCCTGTCGCTGGCCTATCCCGTCGTCTTTCTCAGCGTGGCGGCCTTCATGGTGAACGCGGTGCTCGCTCGTCTGGTGCGGCTCCAGCGGGAGCAGATCGCGCAGCTCAAGGCGCTCGGTTATTCCTCCTGGCAGGTGGGGCGGCATTACCTGAACTACGCCTTCGTCATCGTCGTGTTCGGCACTGTGATCGGCGGTCTGGTCGGGCGCTGGATGGGCGGCGGGCTGCTGGGCATCTATGATCTGTTCTTCCGCTTCCCGGAACTCAAATTTCGTATGGATTACAGCGCCCTGGGCATCGCGCTTGTGGTCAGCGCGGCCGCTTCGATCCTCGGTGTCTTCAGCGTCGTATGGATGGCGGTCAAGCTGCCCCCTGCGGAGGCCATGCGACCGGAGCCGCCTGCGGATTTCAAGCCATCGCTGCTGGAACGCGTCGGCCTTACGCGTGGCAGCAGTCCGGCCTTCCGCATGGCCTTACGCAACATTGAGCGCCGCCCAATGCAGGCCGTTTTTACCATCTTTGGCATCGCGCTGGCCACAGGCTTGATGGTGCTGCCAGGTTCCATGGCGGACAGCATCGACTACCTGCTCACCTATCAGTGGAATGACGTGCAGAGGCAGGATGTGGTGGTGTTTTTCGCCGAACCGGGTTCTCCCAGCGCATTGCACAATCTGGAGCATCTGCCTGGCGTGCAGCGCGCCGAGCCGGTCCGTGCTGTGCAGGCGCGTATTCGTTATGGACACCACTCGCGCAAGCTCGCCATCACCGGCATGCCGCGTGACGCCGATTTGAACCGCCTGCTGGATGCCAAAGGCCGAAGAATCGTGCTGCCGGAGGAAGGCGTCGTCATGTCCGCGCAACTCGGTCAGATTCTCGGCGCAAGAATTGGCGATGTGATTCAAGTCCAGGCGTTGGAGGGCAAAAGATCGACGCTGAACGTCGCCATCCGAGGTTTCATTGAGGATTTCGCCGGTGTCTCGGCTTTCATGGACATCCAGGCGCTGCATCGCCTCATGGGCGAGGGAGACGTGGTCAGTGGAGCTTATCTGGCTGTCGATCAGGCACGGTGGGAAGATTTCATGCGCGAGGTCAAGGACACGCCGCGCATTGCCGTGACGCTGGTGAAAGACGACCAGCTCGAGGCCTTCCGCAGCACCACCGGCCAGAGCATCGGCATCCTGCGAAAGCTTTACCTCACGCTCGCCATCGTCGTCGCTTTCGGCGTGGTTTACAACAGCGCCCGCATCGCCCTTTCGGAGCGCAGCCGTGATCTCGCCACACTGCGTGTCGTCGGCTTCACGCAGCGTGAGGTGGCCGGCGTGCTGCTCGGGGAGCTGATCATCCTCATTGTCGCCGCGTTGCCGATTGGCCTGCTCTTTGGCCGGGGGCTTGCCATTCTCATCATCGAAAAAGTCCGCACCGAAACCGTGCGCCTGCCACTGGAGATCAGCCTGTTCACCTACACCGTGTCCGTCCTCGTGGTCGCCGCCGCCGCCTGCTCGTCCTTCATCGTCGTCGGTCGCATGCTGCGGAAGCTCGACATGGTGGGCGTGCTCAAGGCGCGGGATTGACCATTCCGCGCTCGTCTTGCCATGGTGTTCCTTCTGTGAGAAATAAGAGAAGGCAAAACAATCGTCCGGTTGAATCCTTCAAGGCAAATGCAAACCCCACAAGCACAGCCATGAGCATCTTCACACAGCGCCGCACGGCAAAGCTCCTGCGCATGGCCTTCCTGCTTCTATTCGTCGCCGATCCGCTGCCCGCCGCCACAGTCGGAGCCGACGTTGTCTGGACCACTTACCAGGCTGAGCAAGGCGTCACCACTGGAGAAAAACTCTTCTCCAAAAGTTATGGCGACATAGCCAACGAGGCCGTTAACCATGCCTGCGTCAAACTCAGCGCCGCAAATCAACAGGTGACATGGAAGGTGGCCAAACCTGTCAATTCGATCGTCATACGAGCTTGTGTGCCCGACTCGCCAGAGGGCGGTGGCATGGATCATACCTTGAGCGTTGCGGTCAATGGCGCATTTCGGCAGAAAGTGACCGTCAGTTCGGCTCACACATGGCTCTATGGAGCTGATCCGAATGGAAATGACAACAAACCCGGAACGGGAACACCGCATGCGTTTTTTGACGAGGCGCGGCAGATACTCACCGGCCCGCCGCTCAGTTCGGGTGATTCGATCACTGTTTACAAACAAGCCTCCGACAACGCGCCGTGGTATGTGATTGATTTGATCGATCTGGAGCTGGTGGCACCGCCGCCGGAGATGCCGGAGGGTTTCCTTTCCGTAACTGAATTCGGCGTGCTGCCGGATGACGGCGTGGATGATTCAGCGGCTCTCAAGGCCTGTGTCGAGAAGGCCAAGGCGGAGAAGAAAGGGGTTTGGTTTCCGCCGGGTCTCTATCACCAAACGGAGCCCATGGTGGTTGACCAAGTGCGTGTGCTCGGCGCCGGCCCCTGGTTCACAAACCTCAGGGCTCTTGGCAAGTCCAAGCCCGGCCACTTCTCGGGAAACGTGGGTTTTCGGCTCTCGGGTAGAGACGCGCAGATTTCTGGGTTCTCCATTGAAGGCACTCTAAAAGCCCGATCCACAGAGGCCATTCAGCACGGGGTCACAGGGAGCGGCGAGCGTCACTTGGTGGATAACATCTGGGTCAGGCACACCACCACAGGAGGTTGGATTGGGCCGTGCTCCAACGTTGTGGTCCGCCGGTGCCGGTTCCATGACACCTATGCCGACGGCTTGAATTTTAACAATCATTCCGTGGATGTGCTCGTCGAACAAAACCACTGCCGTGGCAATGGCGACGACGGGCTGGCGGTTTTCTCCAGCACCGAAAAGGGAGGTGTCTCCGGAGCCTGCCGCAATATCACCTTGAGACAAAACTCCTGCGAGGGACAGCGTTGGGGCAACGGAGTCGGCGTGTATGGGGGTGACGCCATCGTGGTTGAGAGCAACCTCATCACGAGCGTTAACCGAATCACCGGCCTGACCGTCTCCACGGGTTTTGACAGTTGGCCGCTTAGCAATGTCACCATCGCTGGCAATGTCATCATCGACTGCGGCGGCACTGGCTTTAATCAGAAGTTTCCAGCTCTGTACGCTTACATGCCGGGTAAAGACATCAGTGGACTGTTGATCAAAGGCAACGTCATTCGCGACGCTACCTTTGAAGCAATCAAGGTCGTGGCAACAGCCAATGGGGGAGTTCTTGAGGCGACAATCAGTGAAAATTCCATCGAATCCCCCGGAGGTGCCGGGATACACATTCATGGGGAGGTCAAAGGCAAGCTCACCCTGAAAGGTAACGACATCAGGATGCCAAAGGGCAGGACAAAGTTGCTCAATCAAGCCAAGCCCGCTCAGCTTGTCTTTATCTCGGATCTTTAGCGGGTTCGGTTTTTATCGCTCACAGCAGCGCCAGAACCGCGTCGAGATGCGCCTCAGGCTTCACCTTTTCGAGGATGGTGGCGATTTTGCCGTCTTTGCCAATGATGAAAGTGCTGCGCTCCGTGCCCATGTAGGTCTTGCCATACATGCTCTTCTCGACCCACACGCCGTAGGCGTTCACGATCTTCTGATCCTCGTCCGCGATGAGCGGGAAGGGGAGTTCGTGCTTCTTGATGAACTTCGCGTGGCTCTTCACCGGATCGGTGCTCACGCCGAACACGAGCGCTTTTTTGGCGATGGATTTCCAGCCGTCACGCAAGCCGCAGGCCTGCTTCGTGCAGCCTGGCGTGTCGTCCTTCGGATAAAAATACAGCACCACCGTCTGCCCCTTCAGTTCGCTGAGGGTGACGGTGTCGCCGTCCTTGTAACTGCCGCCGACGACGGGCGCGGTGAAGTCCGGGGCTTTGGAATGGAGGGCAGGTTTGCTCATGGTGGCAATTTTACGCGGTCCGGCGGACTCTGGATGCGCTCAACCCGCGTGTCCCATGGCGGCGGCCATGAGTTTTTCCTGCGTGGCCTCTTGGCGCGTGAAGGCACCGCCGATGCGGCCGACGTTGAGCATCAAAATGCGGTCGCTCATGCCGATGAGCTCTGGCAGCTCGCTGGAAACGAGGATGACGGCTTTTCCTTCGGCGGTGAGCTGGTTGATGATCTCGTAGATTTCGAGCTTCGCGCCCACGTCGATGCCGCGAGTTGGCTCATCGAGCAGGATGATGGAAGGCTGGGTGAGCAATGCCTTGCCGAGCACGACTTTTTGCTGGTTCCCGCCGGAGAGTTTGCCCACCACGGCCTCCAGTCCGGTCGCTTTGACGCGTAGCGAGTCAAAGATGCCCTGGTTGCGGCGAATCTCGGCATTGCGCTGGATGAATCCAGCTCGCGTGACGCTGGAAAGCGATGACAGCGACAGATTGAAGCCAATCTCATGCTCCAGATGCAGCCCGTAACGACGGCGGTCCTCAGAGGCGAGCACGAGGCCGTATTGAATGATGGATTCTGGCGTCCAACCATCGGTGGAACGGCCTTTGAGGGTCACCTGACCGGAAACGCGGCGGCCCCAGGCTCCGAACAGGTGCATGAGCAGCTCTGTGCGCCCCGCGCCCATCAAGCCGCCGATGCCGAGCACCTCACCGGCCCGCAGTTCAAACTGGATGTCATGCAGCTTCGTCACGCCGCTTTCAGAGTCGGCCACGGCGAGGGAATCGACCTGGAGGATGATGCCTCCCGGCTGTGACGAGCGGCGTGGGAAAAGATCGCCGATCTCGCGGCCTACCATGTGGCGGATGACCTCGTTCTTGCTCGTGTCAGCGGCTTGCTGGGTGCAAACCGTCGTGCCATCGCGCAGGACAGTGACGCGATCGGCGATGCTGAAGACCTCGTCGAGCTTGTGGGAAATGTAGATGCTGGCGATGCCGCGCTTCCGCAAATCGCGCAGGATGTCGAGCAGGATCAAAACCTCGTGCTCGGCGAGTGCGGCGGTGGGTTCGTCGAGAATCAGGATCTTCGAGTCTTTGGCGAGCGCCTTGATGATCTCGACAAGTTGCTTCTGCCCCACACCGAGCGTGCGCACTGGCGAGGCAGGATCAAGTTCAACCTTGAAACGATCCAGCAGCGCCTGCGCCTCGCGATACATGCGAGGCCAGTCGATGAAGGCACCCCAACGCCTAGGCTCGCGGCCAAGGAAGATGTTTTCCGCCACCGTCATCTCCTCGACGAGCGCCAGTTCTTGGTAAATCACCGCCAGTCCGGCCTTCTCCGCGTCTTTGATCGTTTCAAAGCATGCCTCGACACCATTCACCTCAAAGCGGCCTTCGTAGCTGCCATGCGGATGAATGCCGGAGAGCAATTTGATCAACGTGCTCTTGCCTGCGCCGTTTTCACCGCACAGGGCATGGATCTCGCCTTCACGGAGATCAAACGACACATCTTTGAGTGCCGTGACGCCGGGGAAGCGCTTGGTGATCTGGTCGGCGCGGAGGATCATTGAAACACGTCGCTTTCTTTGCGGAAGCCATCCTTGATGACAGTTTCGCGCAGGTTCTCCTTGGTAACGGAAGTGATTTCGAGCAGGACGGAGGGAACATCGATCTTGCCGTTGGAGACGGCGTCGCGGGCGACGATGGGCTGGCGGCGGGCGAGTTTGAGGGCGAGTTCGGCGGCTTTGGTGGCGATGCTTTGGATGGGTTTGTACACGGTCATGGCCTGCGTGCCTTGCGCGATGCGCTGGCAGGCGGCGAGATCGGCATCCTGGCCGGTGACAATGATTTTTCCGGCGAGTCCTTCTTCGGTGAGCGCTTGAATGGCTCCACCGGCGGTGCCGTCGTTGCTGGCGAGGATGGCGTCGAAATTCTGGCCGATCTTGGTGATAGCGGCGTTGGTGATCTTCTTGGCGTTCTCGGGCTTCCAGTCCTCGGTCCAGTCTTCAAACATCACTTCAACTTTGCCGGTGGCAATGAGCGGGTTGAGGATGTTGTCCTGGCCTTGCTTGAAGAGTTTGGCGTTGTTGTCGGTCTTCGCGCCGTAGATGCGGATGAGCCGCAGTTTGCCGCTTGGTGGGATGCGATCTGCGAGGAATTTGGCCTGTAACTCGCCGACTTTGACGTTGTCGAAGGTGAGATACAAATCGAGGTCGCAGCCGGTGATGAGACGGTCATACGAAAGCACGGGAATGCCTGCCTGATGAGCGAGTTCGACGCCTTTGGCCATCGCGGCGGCGTCTTTGGGGATGATGACGAGCACATCGACCTTCTGGGTGATGAGGCTCTCGATGTTTTGAAGTTGAACAACGTCGTTGCTGTTGGCGGACTGCACCAAAACGTCTGCTCCGGCAGCCTGGGCGGCGGCGGTGAAAAGATCGCGGTCAATCTGCCAGCGCTCCTCTTTGAGGGTGTCCATAGACAGGCCGATGAGCGGGCGCTGGCGGGCTGCGGTGACGCTCACGCCGCCGCGCGCGATGACAAGGCCGGTGATGACGCTGAGAGCGCAGGAAACGAGGACGAGCAGGACGCGGACGTTCATGCCTGCTGTGTAGCGAATGCCGCGTTAAATGACGAGCGGAAAATGCGGGTGGGAAGGGTTATGAGTGATGGGTTAAGCGTTATGCGCCTGAGCCATAACCAATAACTCATCACACCTAACAGAGGCTCACTTCGTCGCTTTTTTCTTCGTGGCGCTCTTGGCGGGGGCTTTCTTCACTGCTGCCGCTTTTTTCACAGCGACCTTTTTGACCTTGGTCTGCGGCTCGGGCACCGGAGCTTCCACGGTCAGGGCCAGCTCGGGGGCATCTCCCCAAAGCTCTTCGAGGGAGTAATACTCGCGCTTTTCGGGGGTGAGGATGTGAACCATCACATTCCCATAGACGAGGATGATCCACTGGCTCTCGAAGTTGCCGTCCTTGACGTTTGGAGCGGTGTTATGCTCTTCCTTCATGCGCTCGATGATTTCATCGCGCACGGCACGCAACTGGGGCGTGGACAGGGCGGTGCAGATCACAAAGTAGTCGGAAATGGGCGAGAGGCCGCGCAGATCGAGGATGCGGATGTTCTCCGCTTTTTTGTCATCGGCGTAAAGGGCGCAGGCGCGGGCGAGTTCGAGGTCTTCCATGGTGGTTCGGGTCGGCATCAAGGATAAAGCAGGAAACGCTGCCTTTGCGAGCGGAAGCTCTGATTCCAGCCCTGCCAGCGGGCGATGATGCTGGTGGCGGGCACGCCGCGACGGAGGTCGGAATAGAGGGATTCGCTGCCATAGACCTTGTTGAAGAGGTTCAATTTCGAGCCGCTCATGCGGCTGACGACCTTGCCGCCGGAGAGGCGGTTGATCTCGGCGAGCAGCAGCACATCAAGCGCGGTGAGGTCGGTGGTGTTGCGGGGGCTCATGTGGATGCGCACGCCGCCGAAGCCGTTTTTCGAGTAGGGCGAGAAGGTGACGCCCGGCGTGTTCAGCCGCTGGCAGTAGGCGAGCAGGGCGTTCGGGTTCACGCCACTGCCGCCGGCATAACCGAAGGGTTCCTCGGTGCCGATGCCAATATCGACCGCCGCAGCGCCGCCGAGGATGCCGGTGGTGACATAGTAGAAGGGAGAGATGGAGTGCGGGATGTTGGGCGAGGTGGGATGCCAGCGCAGACCGGTGTCCTGCCATGTCATGCCACGCTGCCAGCCTTGCATCTTCACCACGTCGAGACGCGGCACGCGCGAGACCCAGCCGCGTGAGCAGGCCATCATGGCAATCTCGCCCGCCGTCATGCCATGCACATAGGGCACGGGGACTTGGCCGACGAAGGATTTCCATTTGGCCTCCAATGGCGGGCCTTCGACACGCCAGCCACCGAGCGGATTGGGCCGGTCGAGCACGACGAACTGCTTTCCATTCTCGGCGGCGGCCTCCATGGCGACGATCATGGTGCTGATGTAGGTATAACTGCGGCAGCCGATGTCCTGGAGGTCAAACACGAGCACGTCGATGGGCGCGAGCATCGCTGGAGTCGGTTTGCGCGTGGGGCCGTAGAGCGAATAGACGGTCAGGCCCGTCACGCTGTCCCGCCGCGTGCTGACATGGATGCCCGCGCCGATGTTGCCGTCAATGCCGTGCTCAGGAGCATAAAGAGCGGTGAAATTGGCCCCCAGCGCCTGCTGAAACACGGTGCGGGTGCGCTCGCCACGAGCGGTGAGGCTGGTGTGATTGGTGATGAGGCCGACGCGCTTGCCACGCAGCAGATCAAAGCCGCGCGAGGCCAGCACATCGACGCCGAGCATGAACGGGCCGCCATAACCGGCCTGCGGCTGCGCAACTTGCGGCGCGGGCATCTGGCAGGAGACGAGCGCGAGCGCAGCGAGGCTCGAAACGGCTTTGAAAAACACACGGGTGGAAAACATGCGGTGATTTCTGGTGGAGGATGACCTGTGCGGCAATGGCCGCCGGTTATTTCTTCGTGTCCGTCGCTTTGGCGTCGCCTGCCTTGGTTGGGGCAGATTTGGTTTCGCTAGCTGGCGGAGTTGTCGTGGCAGGTGGTGTGGTGCTGCCGGGCGCGGGAGGCGGCTCAGGCTTTTTGAATGGGTTATCCCAGGTGTGCAGCACATAGCCGGAGCCGATGCCACCGACTTCACCGAGCAAGGATGTGCATTTTTCCTGCCACTTCACGAGATCAGGCGCGGAACGCGTTTTTTCAGCGGTGCCGGGGAAGATGAGGTAGGTGACCTTGAGATCGCTTTCGGGGCGGATGTAGGGCGTGGCCTTCGGATTGACGGTTTTGGCCATGAGGAGCGAGGCTTCGCCCATTTTGAAGCTCGGGCCGTAGTCGCCGCAGATGGCGGGGTAGATTTTGCCCTCATGAATGACGGCGGCGTAGTCGCCGATCTGCGGCGTGAATTTGTTTTGATCGCCATAGCCGCGGAAGAGCAGGGAAATGACAACGAAGGGATCTTTTTCCGCGATGAGGCTGCTGCGGGCCTTCATCTCGCTGATTTCGACTTTCAGCGCACTGATGATGGCGCTGAGCTCGCGATTGCGGGCGGAGGAAAGGCCTTTCATGGCAAATTCCTCCTGCGCTTTCTTCAAACGCTCCTCCCACTTCGCGAGCAGCGGGTTGGGGGTCTTGGTGGCCTTGGCCCAGGCGTAGCTGGTGAAGGGCTGGTAATAGTCCGACATGTAAATGTACTCATCGAGCGTGGGCATGCGGTCGCCGTCGGAGCCGTCGGCGACGACATCCATCTCGGACTGGATGAGCAGGGTGCGGCGCTGCGTGGCGGGATGCGTGAGTTCGAGGATGGTCTCGGTGTCGTAGAAGTTGTGGCGGTCAAGGACGCGATTCAGGCGTGTGAGATCATTCTGCACGCGGTTGGTTTTGTTCTCGTAGAGCTTGTGGTAGAATCCGCTGACCTTGGCGGCGGGCAGCATGGCATCGAGTCCCGGCAGAATGGCGGGGAGGTGCTTGTTGATACGGCTGAGTTCCACCATGGTCTGGTTGGCCTTCGGCACACGTATGCTGAGCTGGAACTCGGCCTTGTAGGATTCGGGATCGAGACGCTCAAGGCTGGCGAAGCTGCCCTCCTCAGTGAGCAGCTTGGTTTTGACGGTGATGCCGTTGAAGAGCGAGGCGACGTCGATGTCCTTGCGGGCGATGTATTTGTCCGGCAGCGGCGGCTGGACCTCGCGGACGACCTCCTTGGTCACTTCCTTGACGATTTCCTTCGTGACCGGCACCTCTTTAATCACATCCCGCAGCACGTCGCGAGTAATGATGCGCTCCTTGGTGCCACGGGCGGACTCGACGATGTCCTGGATGCCTTTCTTTATTTTACCAGCGAAGGGCGTGAAAGGCAGCAGCAGGCCTGTAAGGAGAATCAGCAGGAATAGAAGGCGAATGAACGAGCTGAAGCAGCCGCGTTTCGGCTGCTGCCGCCATTGCGAATGCTGGGGATCGTTTTCGGGGATGGCGGGTTCCTGTGACATGGGATGGGGGAAAGACGAATGAGGAAATCCGAAGATCGAACGACGAACTCAAGACCTCGGTGTTGAAAATATCCGCGTCATTCGGGTTTCGTCATTCGCCAATTTCACCTGTCATCCTTCCTCCAGGCAGCCTTCTTTGAGGATGAGGCGGCGGTCGCCGCGTTTCGCCAGCGTTTGGTCATGGGTGACGACGATGAGGGTCTTTTTGGCCTCATCGACAACCTGCATGAGCATGTCGATGACGCCCGAGCCGGTGCTGGCGTCGAGATTGCCGGTAGGTTCGTCGGCGTAGATGATGCCGGGGTTGTTGATGAGGGCGCGGGCGATGGCCACGCGCTGCTGCTCGCCGCCGGAAAGCTCGGTGGGCAGGTGATCAAGGCGCTGAGTGAGGCCGACTTTGTCCAGTAGCTCCCGTGCGCGAGCCTCGGCCTTACGGCCGCCGATCATCGAGGGCAGGACGACGTTTTCGAGCGCTGTCAGCTCCGGCAGCAGGAAGTAATGCTGAAAAACGAAGCCCATGACCTGATTGCGCGTGCGCGCACGTTCGGCGGCGGCGGCTTTGTAAAGCGAGCGGCCATGCACGAGCACGTCACCGGAGGTCGGTTGTTCCAGCCCGCCGAGAACGTAAAGCAGCGTGGTCTTGCCAGCGCCCGACTGTCCGCAAAGAAACACCTTTTCCCCGGCGGCGACCTCGATGTTCACACCGCGCAGCACCGGCAGATCATGCCCCGCGAGGTGGTAGGTGCGATGCACGTCGTTGGCGGCAAGTGGGGCGGCGTCCTGGCTCATGAATAAGGTGCGCTCATGCTCCGCAGATGAGCAGCGGCGTCAAGATGGGATGCCCGCCCGTGTGCGCTGCCGCAGCGCCTCGTACATCACGATCCCGGCTGCCGTCGCCAGGTTCAGGCTGCGCGTGCCTTGCATCGGAATGCGCAGGCACTTGTCAGGATCGATCACGGAGGCCGGAATGCCGCGTGTCTCCGGGCCGAAGACGAGAAACACCTCGGGCGTGGTGAGGTCGGCATCCCAGTGGTCGGTGGTGCCCTGGCACTCGATGAAATAAACCGCCGCATCCGAACTCACTTGGCCGCGCAGTTCCTCCCATGACTCCCACACGCGCACATCCACCTCCTGCCAGTAGTCGAGCCCGGCGCGTTTGAGGTGCTTGTCCTCCAGGCTGAAGCCCAGCGGCTTGATCAGGTGCAATCGTGCTCCCGTGGCGAGGCAGAGCCGTCCAATCGCCCCCGTGTTGTGCGGGATCTCTGGCTGAAACAGGACGACGTTCAACATGCCTCGTCAGCCTTTGAAGACGAAAAACTTCCGGCAGACGTAATTGACCATCACGGAGGAGGCCACCAGCAGCAACTGCGCCAGCAGTGTCGAGATGTCATACATGCGGATCAGCATCGGCCCGACGGCCAGACCGATCACAAACGCCACCGTGCTCACGAGGGTGAAATAAAAGAACTCCAGCACACGGTGATGCCGTCCCGGCGTGAAAACCCACAATGAATTGGTGATGTAGGCAAACATATTCCCAAAAAAGAAGGCAATCACATTGTTGTAGGTGCTGTGCAGCGCCCGCACTTCTTTTGGTAGGTCCGGGTCCAGTGCCGGCCACACCCACACCGACAGCGCCAGCCAGATGCCCTGGCCCACAATCAGCGACCCCACACCGCAGATGCCGTATTTCATGAACTGGATCACCGGATGCGTGTCGCGGGCGTTCATGCGCGTCAGGATGGTGCGCCAGTCGTTCTCCTGAAAAAAGCGTCGGGTCTCAGCGAGTGTTTGCAACATGAGGAAACTTACCGGTAAAACAAAAAGCCTGTCCAACGAAGACTTCGTCAGACAAGCTTAAAGACGGCCTCAGCCGGGAATCCTAGTAATAGCGGTAGTTGCCGTACCGGTCGTAGTAGCCCTGTTGCTGCTGCTGGGGATGCCAGCGGCCTTGCTTGTCATAGTAGCCCTGCTGTGAGCGGGCGTTTTGCTGATCCTTGGAGTTGCCGATGGCGTTGCCGCCCAGAGCTCCGAGACCCGCGCCGATGGCGGCGCCTTCCAGGCCGCGCCCGCTTTGGTTGCCGATGATGCCACCAACGGCGGCACCACCCAGGGCGCCAAGCACAGCGCCCGTCTGAGCGTTTGGACCCGTGGCACAGGACACCAGGGACATAGAGGAGAGAAGAATGAGGATGTTCTTTTTCATAGGATGTGGGATGAGGATTAGGTTTTAGGCGGAAGCCTTTCTGAGATCAATAATAGCCGCGTTGGCGGTCTTTGGAGTTGCCGATGGCCGCGCCACCCGCCGCGCCCACCGCGCCCCCGATCAAGGCACCTTCCAGGCCGCGTCCACTTTGATTACCAATGATTCCGCCGACGGCGGCTCCGCCGAGGCCGCCAATGACCGCGCCGCGCTGGGCGTTGGGGCCTGAGGCGCATGAGGAGAATGACACAGTGGTGACAAGGGTGAGGAGAATGTGTTTCATATGGAGATAAAGCGGTCTGCTTTGTCGCAGAATACGTCCGCTTTGTTCATAAAAGAAAGAAAAATCCCAGATGGCGCACACCTGCGCAAAAAAGGCCGTGGTGGCCACAGTCGGCTTCTAGGCCGGGGGTTTCTTCATTTGACGCGCATTCGGCCTGCGGCTACAAACCGCCCTCCTTCCGCCCCCAAAAACTATGCAAGTTCGTTCCTTTCTTTGCGGCCTTGCCGCTGTTGCCACCATCGGCCTTTCCTCCTCAACCGCCCTGGCGGAACCGCTGCCCTTGGATCACCCCTGTGCAACCTTGGTGAAAAAATACCTCACTGCTGTGGTGATGCAGGATTGGAAGACCGCCGCAGGTCTCCTGGTGCCTGCCTCATTGGAGCGTCGTCAGCGCGAAACCGTGCAAATCATCAAGTCCGCTCCCACCATGACAGACGAGGAAACCATGCTCGCCGGTTACAATGTCAAAGGCGTGCGTGAGCTTGAGGGGATGACCGCGCAAGAGTTCTACCAAGCCGACCGCGAGGCCTGGCACAAGAAGCTCAAGCTCACCCCCGAGGCCACGAAGCGGAAACAGGAAACTCTCAAAATCACCGTGCTTGGTCTCGTCCAGGAGAAGGACAAAGGTTATGTGCATGCCACCGTCCGCACCTCGCAGGAAACGCTCACAGACAAGATTGAGGAATTGTTTCTCATCTCCTTCGTGCCAGATCCGATCAATCCGAAAGGCTACCTCATTTCTCCAGAGATGAAGGATCGCCCGGTCATCACGCCGCTGGACGGCTCCGCGCCGAAGGAAAAATAGACAGCCTCACAGCAGTTCCCTGAGTTGTTCGAGGCGTGCTTTGCCGAGATCACTTCGAGGAATGGAAGTCACAGATCGCCTCATGGCGATGCGCTCATAAGGCCTCAACGTTTCGTTGAGGCCTTTTTGCAGCCGTTCGGCATCCGTTTCGCTCACCTGGCTCACGACCAGCACCAGGCTGCTTTCTTTGCGCGCATCCGCCACGTCGCAAACCACTGCGTCACCTTGGTGCAGGCCCAGTTTGAGTCGCACGGCCTCGAGTTGCTCCTGGATTGGCCCCAGGGCCACGAGTTCGCCCAAAATCTTCACAGTTCCCGACTCGCGGCCCATGAAGCGTAAAAAACGCCACGCACTATCGTGGTGCAAACTCACGCGATCTCGTGTGCGCAGCCCTGCCTCGGCTGAAATCGGCTCCCAACACCATTTTCCATTCTCTTGCATCGCATAGCCCTTCGCCAAGGCCTCGCCGCGCACGGTGAGCACACCTTCGTCATCCGTGCTCAAGTCCCAGATCGGCAGCACTTCCATCTCGCCGCCTTCAGTCGTCTGTGAGGCCACTTGGGAGGCTGTTTCCGTCATCCCATACGTCCGGCGCACCGGCCAGCCGAGCTGCAAGGCAGCCTGCTCCAGTTCGGAGCTCATCGCCCCGCCGCCCACCAGCACCACGCGCATTGACTTCGGCGCGTTCAACTTCGCCGCCACCAGATCAAACACCTGGGTCGGCACCAAAGAAGCCAGTGTGGCTCCGGCTTTGGTGCATTGCTGCACGAAAGCCGCCGCATCCCATTTTCCATCCAGCCGCCTCACCGCGCTACCGCTCGCAAACGCCCGTGCCAGCACGCCAAAACCGCCCACATGATGCACGGGCAGCGCCAGCAGCCAGTGATCCCGCTCCGTGATGCCAAAATGCGCGTTCACCACCCTCGCTGAGATGAGAAGTGACTCCTTCGCCAGTCCCACCCACTTGCGGCGACCTTCCGAGCCGCTCGTTTGGAAAAAGCACATGCTTTGCGCCTGCAACTCACGAGTCGCGAAGTCCGCCAGCGTACTGCCATCCTCCGTGTGATCAGACTGTCCGATCCACACTCCGCCATCACTCCAAAACTCCGGTTTGAGCATCAAAGACGTCTCCATGGCAGGCCCTCCAGGACTTCGCCAAAGCCTAATCCGCCGCCGCTGCGGTCCGCCTCCAGAAAGCCGCCGTTTGAACTCACACGCTCGAAAAACTCATCCTTCTCGAACAAATGCTCGGTGCAGAGTCCGCAGAAATCGAGCGCCTGCCCTTCAGAGAGAGCCACCGCTGCCTCATAAGCCGCGAACATCTGGCCTAGTGCATGATCCATGGCGGAAGTCAGCACGAGCGGCCTTTCGGGATGCGTTTGTGCCACCACGCGCCAGTCACGCCGCGCTGGTTTTACCACCACGGCATCAAAACCCTGCGTCCCGTTCTTCCAGCCCTTGTCGAGCGCCAGTTTCACGCCCCAGCGTTGCCGCACGGCCTCCCAGGCCTCCGCGTCATACGGAAACGGGTCCTCCACGAAATCCAGCGCCCGATAAACTCGCAGCGGCATGAACTCGACGAACTTCTCGAAGGTGAACCGGTCCAGCACGCCGTTGAAATCCACCCGCAGCCGCACGCCCTGGGCCTCAAACCGTTTCGCGCAGCCTTCCAGGAAGCGGATTGTTTCGCCGTAGTTCGCAAAACCCTTCGCCTTGATCGCCGGCCAGCCTTCCTCCATCACACGCTGCATCTGAGGTTCGGTGTCCGTGGCAAAGCTCCACGAGTAATGACTGCGTGGAATCTCCAATCCCTCGAACAAGCTCACGCCCGCGCGTCGTGCCGCGCCATCGATCTCCGCGCAGCGCAGCGCCATCGCCGTCACCGGCGTCGTCACACCTTCGCTGAGCAAGCGAAGCTGCTCCTCCACCGGCGTGTCGCCAAACTCCGGCCACGGATGCACGCAGCCGTAGCCGCCATCCACGCAGATCAACGCTCCCGCAAACACCCGCCGTTGCGACACCGCATTCAGCGCCACGCCGCTGCGCAGCAAGTATTCATGAACGTAAATCGGTTCACTCACGGCATCACATCCTTTGCTTTGACGATTCCCCAGCATATCAGCGCCGCGAAGGCCAGCAACTGCGCCCCGCTCATCGCCAGCAGCCGATTATGACCCCGGCTAGGTGGTTCCACGATCACCCGCCACGCCACGAACAGGCCAATCGGCAGCGTCGCTAGCGGCAGCGTGAAGGCCCGCTCCCAGCCCTGGTTAACCCAGTAAAACCCCGCCGCATGTGCCGCGAGGATCAGTGTTACGATCTCCGCCCGCGCGAAACCCACGCCCAGCCGTACGGCCAGCGTCTTCTTGCCCGTCTGCCGGTCCTCATTCACATCGCGCAGGTTGTTGATGGCGATCAAGACCGTGCTCAGGCAACCTATTTGAAATCCGGCGACCACGGCCGCCTCATACCACTCGCCCGTTTGCACAAAGGCCGTGCCCGTCACCGCCACGAGGCCGAAAAAAAGAATCACAAACAGCTCCCCCAGCCCGCGATACGCCAGCGGCACCGGCCCGCCCGTGTAACCAAAACAAAAATACAACGATGGAAGGCCGATGAACAAGATCGGCAGCCCCCGCGCCTCAAACAGCGGCACGGCGAGCAGTGTCGCCACCGCGAGCATCAGCCATGCCGCGATGTTCACCGCTTTGGCCGAGGCCGCACCGCTTGCGGTGATGCGTCGTGGCCCGATCCGCGCCTGGGTGTCCGCGCCTTTGATCGAATCCAGCGCGTCATTGAAGAAGTTCGTCGCGATTTGCAGCGCTCCGCAGCTCCCCAGCGTGCAAAGCGCCAGCGTCCAGTCGAGTTTGCCCGAAATCTTCTCCGCCAGCGCGCAACCCACCGCCACAGGCGCGATGGCGGCCCCGAGTGTTTTCGGGCGTGCGGCGGCGATCCAGTCGAAAAGTGAAGCCATGTGAGGGAGAATGACGAATGACCGAGTTTGCGCAAGCGCCGCTACACGGAGCGCGAGTATGGCTTTAGCCTACTCGCCACTTTTGGGGCGATTCGTTGACGTTGGGCCGAAAAGCAGGCGAGTGGTCTTCGACACACTCGCGCTCCGTCATTTCGGCATCTCCACCTGCCCCTCGCCCATGAGGTAGGCGATCAAGTTGATCACATTCTCCTCGCCCAGCGCTGTCAGCAGCCCTTCGGGCATCAAGGACATCGTCAGTTGCTCCTGCTTCACGATCTGCGTGCGTTCGATGACGAGCCGCTCGGCGGGTGTTTGCACCGTGATCGTGCGCTCGGTCTGCTCAGGCATCACGCCGCTGATCGTGCGGCCGTCTTTGAGGTGGAAGATGCTCACGCGGAAGTCGGCGGGCACGACGGCGCTGGGGTCGAGGATGTTTTCGAGGAGGTATTTCAGATTGCGGCGATCACTGCCGGTGAGTTCGGGGCCGATGGCTCCGCCCTGGCCGTACATCTTGTGACACGCGCTGCATGCGGCGGTGAAGATCATGCGGCCTTTCGATTTGTCGGCCTTGGCGAGCGTTTCGGGCTTCAAAATGCCTTCCCACTTCGCGAACTCGGCTTTTTTGGCCTCCGGCGTGTCGCGGATTTCGCCCCAGGCTTCGGTGAGCAGCTTCGTGAGTGCTTCATCGTTGAGACTGCGAATCTGGCGTGCTTGGAAGGGCGAAATCGCCGCCGCAGGCACCTTCTTCGCCTTCACCGCTTCGAGCAGCTCTTTCGCGTAGCTTGCGCGTAAGGTCAGCGTCGCCACCGTGGCTGCCTGCTGCTCCTCGCTGCGTACCGGCCAGGAGCCGAGGAGCTGTTTCGGGATGCTGGGATCATCGTAAGCCGCCAACGCGTTGCGCGAGACCGTGCCGAGCACCTTGTCATTCACCTGCGCGCGAATCACCGCGAGCAGTTCCGGCTTCGTCGTGCGCGTGAGGCTCTTGAAGGCGTTCAGGCGGGCGTTGGCGTCGCCGTCGGCGTTTTTGACGATGGCGATGAGTTCATCCGCCGCACGACCGCTGCCGAAGACGACGGAGAGATTGCGGACGATCTCTTTGAACTCGTCGCTGCAACTCGCCTCGATCGATTTGGAGACTTCATCCCATCCTTTGGGCTTCTTGGCGCTGCTAAAGCCATCCAAGCCCGCCGCCATGCCGCTGAGCACGTCGTCCCGCACGTTCCTGTGTTCCGTCATCAACGCCACGAGTGCATCCACGGCCTCGGGCTTTTCCTCGATCATCTCGGCGATGCGGCGGGCGACGAGGCGGCGCACGGTGGGGATTTTCGCCTCGCGGATGAGCTCCACGCCCTTCATCGGCTCCGCCGCCACCACCGGCTCGATGCCATACCAGATCATGAGCGGCTGCTGCCGGTCGTTGGCGTCTTCTTCGTGCTTCGCGAGTGCCGTGGCGATGGGCCAGCGGGAGTTGAGGGGAAGACGCTGGAGCGCGGAGGCGAGGTGGAGACGGACGAGGCCGGATTTGTCTGATTGAGCTGCTTTCAAAAATTGCGCAAGAACCTCTGCGTGATTCGCATCGAAGAGTTCCTTGGCGTCATAGTTGATGTCAACTTGAGGCAGGAGACTGCGATAGCTTAAAACTCGAAGACTCTCACTCTCTAGAGCCGAAAAGCTCTTCAATCGGGCTTGTAACTGGTTCACCATAGTAAGTTCACCCAGTGCCAAAGCGAGCCGAACAGATTCGAAAAGCGGTTTGTTAGAATTGCCTGCGAGATTCAGGAGGATATTTGAAGACCTAGCCACGGCGTCAAAATCACCATTGTCATCAATGACGAGGGATCGAATCCTTTCCAATGTCTTCAGAGAAGCCATGCGTGGCCACCAGTTGTTCTTCGATTCCAGGCAAGTCACCAACTCCTCATCCTTCATGGCCGCCACATTGATCGGCTCCGCCTTCTTTGGCTCGCCATACACGATCTTATAAATCCGTCCGCTGCTGCGGTGCACGCCATCGTTGTCGTGGCATTCGCCGCTGTCGCTCCAGTCGGCGACGAAGACGTTGCCGTCGGGGCCGGTGAGGAGGTCGATGCCGCGGAACCATTTGTCTTTGGCCTTCATGAAGTCAGGCGCGTGCTTGCCGACGTAGCCGCAGCCTTCGCGGTGGAGAGTGTCCATGTTGATGCGATTGCCGTGCAGGTTGCAGGTGAGGACGGCACCGTGGTATTTCTCCGGCCAGAGGCCGCCCTGATAGATGAGCATGCCGACGTGGGCGTGGCCGCCGCCGAGCGAGTCGGTCTTGCCGGTGACGCCGAGCTTGCGGATGTCGCTCCAGGTTTCCGCGCCGGCATCCCAGTGAAAGTGGTCGGCGGTTTGCTCGATGACTTCATAGACGTGCGGATTGAGGTGCGTGCCGAACATGCGGCGGTAGTAGGCGCCGGGAATGCCATGCCAGAGGTGGCCGATGACGGTGTTGATCCAGAAGAGCTCGCCTTCGGCATTCCAATCGTGGCCCCAGGAGTTCGTGCCGCCGTGGCAGACGACTTCAAAGACCTTCCGCGTGGGATGGTAGCGCCAGATGCCGCAGTTGATCTTCGTGCGCTTTTCCAACGGCGTGCCGGGTGCGCCGACGGCGGAGGTGTCGGTGATGCCGTGGCGGCCGTAAAGCCAGCCATCGGGGCCCCAGCGCAGGCCGTTGACGATGTTGTGGCCGATGGTCTTCACGTTGAAGCCATCGAGTAGCACCTCGGGCTCGCCATCGGGGGTATCGTCACCGTTTTTATCGGCGATGAAGCTGAGCGTGCCGTTGTGCAGCACCCACACGCCGCCGTAGCCGTTTTCCACGCTGGTGAGGTAGCTGCCGCCTTCCCAGAAGACCTTGCGGCCGTCGTGTTTGCCATCGCCGTCCTTGTCTTCGAGGATGATGACGCGGTCGCGCAGCTTCGTGTCCCAGCGGATGGGATTTTCGGCGTAGGTGTAGTTTTCCGCGACCCACAGCCGGCCTTTCGCATCCCACGCCATGGCGATGGGTTGGCGCACATCCGGCTCCGCGGCAAAGACGAGACACTTGAAGCCCGGCGGCAGTTCCATCGTGGCCGCGGCCTCCTCGGCGGACATGGGCGCGCCTTTTTCGGTGTCGTAGATCTTCGGAAAATCCTCCCCGAGGGCCGTCAGCGACGTAAAGGACAAGAATGACAGAAAGGCGGCTTGGCGTATGCTCATAAAGTGGACTCTCCCAAACGCCTGTCTCTCGCGCAATCTTCATTTCATCCCATGAAGCACTCCATCCTTCTTCTTTCCGTGTTTTCCGTGTGTTCTGTGGGCCATCTCTGCGCTGCGACAAAGTCGGCCACCAAGTCGCCGCCTCAGCCGAAGACCACCGCCGACCTCGCGGAGTCCATTGCTCCTTCGCTGGTCAAAATCACCCAACTGGGCCGCGAGGGCACGGATGGCATCGGTTCCGGCTTCATCGTGAGCACAGACGGCCTCATCGCGACGAACCTGCATGTCATCGGCGAGGCACGGCGGCTGCAGATCGAGATGCACGATGGCAAGACGTATGCGGTGACTTCCATCCACGCTTCGGACGCGCAGCGAGACCTCGCCTTGCTCAAAATTGACTCGAAAGACCTCAAGCCGCTGACGCTGGGCGATTCCTCCAAGGTGCGCCAGGGCGAGAACGTGGTGGCGATGGGAGCGCCCGAAGGTCTTGGCTTCAGCATCGTGCAGGGCGTGCTTTCCGCCACACGCGAGATCGACGGCAACGACATGCTGCAAGTCGCCATCCCCATCGAGAAAGGCAACAGCGGCGGCCCGCTGCTCGACATGCAGGGCAAGGTTCTCGGCATTCTGACGCTCAAGCACATCAAGACCGACAACCTCGGCTTCGCGATGCCGGTGAACGCGCTCAAGGAACTTGTCGAAAAGCCGAATCCGGTGCCGATGAGCCGCTGGCTAACCATCGGCGTGCTCAATCCGAAGTTGTGGAAGCTGCACCTCGGCTCGCAGTGGACGCAGCACGCGGGTGTGATTCATGCCGATCTGCCCGGCGATGGCTTCGGCGGTCGTGCGCTCTGCTTATCCTCTCAAAGCGTGCCGGAAGGCACCTTCGAGATCGCTACCACCGTGAAGCTAGATGACGAAAGTGGTGCCGCAGGCCTCGCCTTTTGCTCCGATGGCGGCGACAAGCATTACGGCTTTTATCCTTCCGGTGGCAAACTGCGCCTCACGCGTTTCGACGGACCGGATGTGTATTCGTGGACCATCCTCGCCGACGTGCCGAGCGAGGCTTACAAAGCAGGCGAGTGGAACACACTGCGGGTCCGTGTGGAGCCGGAAAAGATCACCTGCTTTGTGAATGGCAAACAAGTCATCGAGACTGACGACACCGGCCTGCGTGGCGGTGTGGCCGGTCTGTGCAAATTCCGCACCACCGTGGCCGACTTCCGCAGCTTCCGCATTGGCACCGATCTCACCGAGAAGCCGCTCAATGCCGAACTCGCTTCGAAATTCCGCAGCGAGATCGAAGCAAACCTCGCCCAGGCCTCCACCCGCGATCAAACGCTCGACAAACTTCTCGCCGACCCTGCCGCCGCCCGTCGCGTGATTAGCGAGCAGCGCAAGAAGCTCGAAGATGAGGCCACGAAGCTCCGTGAACTCGAACGTGAGCTGCACCGCCGCGCGATGACAAAGGACATCCTCGCCGAACTCGGGAAACCCGAGCCGGAGATCAATCTCCTGCGCTGCACGCTGCTGCTTTCCCGCCACGACAATCCCGAGATCGACGTGAACTCCTACCTCAACGCGTTCAAAGCGATGATCGCTGATTTGAAGGACGATCCCGAAATCAAGAAGGGCACCCTCCCGGCCGTGAAGCGCCTCAACCGCTATCTCTTTGAGGAAAACGGCTTCCACGGCAGCCGTGGCGACTATTCCAACCGCAGCAACAGCTACATGAACGAGGTGCTCGACGACCGCGAGGGCCTGCCGATCACGCTGAGCGTGCTGTATGTCGAACTCGCCTCCAAACTCGGCATCCAGGGCGTCTTCGGCGTGCCGCTGCCCGGCAAATTTATGGTCGGCTACCGCGATGGTCCCGAGGGCGAATTGCAGCTCGTGGATGTGTTTGAAAACGGCAAGCTGCTCACGGTCGAGCAGGCAGCCCTGGATCTCACGGACAGCGGCCAGTTTCCCGAAGGCTCGCTCGATCCCACCACGAAGCAGACCATCCTGCTGCGCATGCTGAGGAACCTGCTCGGCTCCAGCTTCGACGAAACCCGCTCCATTCGCGAATCAATGCCCTACCTCGATCTTGTGCTCGCGATTGATCCCACTGCGGCTGCTGAGCGCCTCACTCGTGCTCAGATGCGTCAGCGACTTGGCGAAAAAGCGGGGGCGCGTGAGGATGTGAACTGGCTCATCGAAAACTTCCCGGAAGACGGCCCGCCGGAGCTAATGCAGCAGTTGGACCGCTGGATGCAGTCGTTGCGGGAGGAGTAGGCCTTTATGGCACCGGCTCGCCTGATCCCGGATAAATCCAGCGCACGATTTTGCCCTCGCGCACCTGCGCCTGGGCTTCGGCGTCGATGGGGCCGCAGAAGGCCATGGTTTCGTAGAACACACTGACCGCCCAGGTGGGCTGGTTGTCGATGGTGCGCTGCTGCGCTGTGCCCCAGCGCTGGATTTTGTTGAGCTTGATGTCGGTGACCTGGCCGGATTTCATGCTGGCGAGCAGGAGATCGTAACTGCCGTCGGCATTGCGTTTCGGAGCGCCGGTGGGCTCCACGGCACCAGGCATGCTGACCATCGCGGCGCTGCTGGTGGGAGATGCCTGTCGTTTTTTCCAGGCTGCCTGCGCCATCTCGATGCGCCCGCGTCTCCAGCGTTCATACGATTCGCGTACCTGAACCGGCAGGTCGGTGTCATGCACGAAAATCTGGCCACGGGCCTGGGAAGACTGCGTGGGCGCGACGAGCAGGACATTCGACTGTGCGGACAAGGCGAAGGCGTCAGAGCCAGCGGGCAGCGTGGAGGTGCCTGCGGCCATGCGAAACTGCACCGGCTTGCTGAGCTTCACCTGGCGTGGAAAGGCCTGTGTCGGGATCAAGGTCCAGTTTTTCGTCAGCGTCTCCAAGGATTCGATCTGCGGCGGCACGAAGCCATCGCTGTTGGTGATCGTAGGCGTCGGGGGAGGTGAGTCCTGCGTCACTCGATGCGCAGGTGTTCTGTAAACGGACCGTGCTCCCGGTTCTGAGTCTTCCGGCAGTTCCAGGGGTGGATTTTCAAACACGACACGTTTGCCCACCGGTGTGGCGAAGCGGTCATAAAGGAGGAACGCAGTGGTGAAGATCAGGACGGTGAGAAACAGCGCTTTCATGGAGATGAGCGAGCTTGGTGAATGCCTGCCGTCCAATGGACCCCGGCAAGAGCCGCCAGATTACGCGGCGGATTCGTTTCAGGCAAGGATTCGCGACGCCTTGCTCATTGGGCGGGGTGCTCTAGCATGCGCCAATGCTGAAACACCTGCTTTTCATTGCCGCGCTTGCTTTGACGGCCCACGCCCAGGACACCGGACCAGCCAAGGACGATCCCTCGGTGCCGAAGGACCGCGACACCGTGCTGCGCATCCAAATTTTCCTCGACCGCAACCTGTTTGGCCCCGGCAAGATCGACGGAGCCATCGGCGAGTTCACTTACAAGGCGGTGGTGAACTACAATTACGCCCACGGACATCGTGACATCTACAACTGGGGCCATGCGCAGGAGGCTGCCGAGCGCGAGGTGCCGGTGCCTTACGCGGCCTACAAGATCAAAGCGGACCTGCTGGCCTATGTGAACCCGCATCTGCCGGAGGAGCCGGAGGAGCAGGCGAAGCTTCCCTTCATGGCCTATCGCAGCCTCGTGGAGCTGATCGCCGAGCGCTTTCACACGGACGAGACTTTTCTAGAACTCATCAATCCGCAGAAGAAAATGAACGCGCTGAAGGCTGGCGACATCGTGGTGGTGCCGAACGTACGCTCTTTCCGCATCGAGGAGGTGAAACCGATGCAGAGCTACAAGACCGACGCCGTGCTCAGTTCCCACACCATCGTGATCGACACCACGGAGCGCATGGCTGCCGTTTACAGCGCGAAGGAGATGATGCTGGCCGCGTTTCCGATCACACCCGGAAAGCCGCAGTTCATTCCGGTGGGCGAGTGGTCGGTGAAGACCATCATGAACACGCCCAGCTTCCGCTATGACAAGCAGTTCCTGGAAGAAGGCGTGCGTGGCGATGAAGCGCATCAGCTCCCCCCCGGCCCGAACAGCCCGGTGGGCATCATCTGGTGCGGATTGAGCAAGTCCGGCATCGGCCTGCACGGCACGGCCTTGCCTAGAACCATCGGACGCAGTCGCAGCGCCGGTTGTGTGCGCTTCGCGAATTGGGACGCCATTCGACTTCCGCAACTCATCCGGCCAGGATCGCGGGTCATTGTGCGTTAATCTCCGACCATGCCGCGCATCCTTCTCGCCAGCCTCTTCCACGAAACGCACACCTTCCTCGACGGCACCACCACGCTCGCGGATTTCCAGATTCGTCGCGGTGATGAGCTGTTCGCCTGCAAAGGCGACGCCTCCCCGCTCGGTGGAGTCATTGAGATCGCCGACGAGTTCGGCTGGCAGATCATCCCCACCGCCGACTACCGCGCCCAGCCTTCCGCGATGGTAGAGGATGAGGTCATCGAGCAATTCTGGAGCGACATCGCTCCGGCAGCCGCCAAGGCCGATTACGAGGCCATTTACCTCGTCCTGCATGGCGCGATGACCTCGCAGACCATTCTCGATGTCGAGGGCGAGATCCTCCGCCGTCTGCGCAGCATCACGCAGGTGCCGATTTTCGGTGTCTTCGATCTTCACGCCAATTTTTCGCCCGCCATGGCCGAACTGGCCGACTGCCTCGTCGCTTACCGGGAAAATCCGCACACGGATGCCCGCGAGGCCGGCCTGATCGCGGCACGGTTGCTGAATCGCTGCCTCACCACCGGCCAGAGGCCGCGCATGCAGCTCAAACAGCCCGGCCTCATCTGGCCGCCCACCGGGACTGGGACTGCGAGTGATCCGATGCTCTCGCTGGAGGCGATGGCGCGTCAGTTTGAGCGCGAGAACGACTCGCTTTGGTGCATGAGCATCGTCGCGGGCTTCAGTTTTGCCGACACGCCGGACACGGGCGTCAGTTTCGTCGTCTGCACCACGGACGATGCAGCCGCACAACTCGGATCACTGGCTCAACGAGCCCGTGAACTCACTCACCTCGGCCAGATCACTGATCCGCCTGCGGATGAGGTGCTCGCCGGCCTCAAACCGTTGCCTGAAGGTCTGACGGTGCTCGTCGAGCCCTCCGACAACATCGGCGGCGGCGCTCCGGGCGACTGCACGGGTTTGCTACGCGTCTTGATCCGCCATGGCGTTCAAAACGCCGCCATCTGCATCAACGATCCTCAAGCCGTCCGCGATTTGGAAGCGGGTATTCGTCGCATTCATCTCGGTGGCAAGGGCAGCCGACTGGATGCCGGCCCGCTTGAATTGGAGGTCGAATTGATCGCGCTTAATGACGGGCGCTTCGAGTTGGAAGACAAAAACAGCCACCTCGCCAGCATGTGCGGAGATGTGTTCGACATGGGCCGCTGCGCGGTCGTCCAACACGGTGGCCTCACGATTCTGATCTCCAGCGTGAAGACGCCGCCGTTTGACCTTGGCCAGTGGCACAGCCAGGGCATCGCGGTGGAAAAACTTTCCGTCGTTGCCGTCAAAGCCGCCGTGGCTCATCGACGCGCTTACGACAAAATCGCCGCCCGCATGCTGTGGGTGGACACGCCGGGGCCATGCAGCAGCAATCTCGCCGCATTGCCCTACCGTCACTGCCGTTTGGCCTGAGAGATCAGTACAATTCGACCGGGGAGCGTTTGCCGTCCTCGACGCTGAGGTTTTTGGCGGCTTCCTCGCCGAGCGTATCGACGCGGAGCTGCCAAATGTCGCGGTTGATGGCGGCGAAGCGGTCCAGATCGAACGTGTCCGGTGCCACGAGACGCTTTTTGGTTTTCTCGATGCGCACAAGAGCATCGTGCAAAGCGGGTTCTTCGACGCCTTCGAGATGCTGGCGAGCCAGCTCGACCATTTCGACGCGGTGGCAGATCATCACGAGGTCATTGCCAGCACGGACGGCTTCTTGAATGGCCTGCTCAAACGTCACCTCGTTCAAAATGGCCCCCATGTCGAGATCGTCGGTCATGGCGAGTCCGTCGAAGGCGTATTGATGGCGGAGCAGCTTGGTCACGATGTTGTGGCTGAGGCTGGCGGGCCAGCGGCCACGATCTGGGTCGTAGGCGGTGTAGTTGCTGTGGCAGGTCATCACGCTGTCGAGTTCTGGCAGCAGCGCGGAGTAGGGGAGCAGTTCGCTCTTTTCCATCTCCTCGCGGCTTTTGGTGATGACGGGCAGGAACTCATGCGGATCGCACTCGGCGGGGCCGTAGCCGGGGAAGTGCTTGCCACAGCTGAGGATGCCTTCCTTGCGCATGGCACGGTTGAAGATGCCCGCGTTGGTGATGACCTGCTGCGGATCTTTGCCGTAGGTGCGGCCTTTGAGCGAGTTGTCCGCCGCGTCGTCATAGCTGATGTCCAAAACCGGGCAGAGGTCGAGATTGAAACCGAAGTGACGCAGAATCTGGCCGGTGAGCTTGCCATGACGCTTGATCAACTCGGGATCGCCCTTGTCGCGCAGCGATTGCGCGTTCGGCGGCTCCTCGCCGATCAAACGCAGTCGCGAAACGCGGCCGCCTTCCTGGTCGATGGTAATGAAGGGCTCGATGTCAGAGATGTCGCGCAGGTCGTCGATGAGTTTGCGGAGCTGCTGCGGCGTCTGAATGTTCCGTCCGAACAAAATGAAACCGCCTGGCTGGAGTTTTTTGAGCCGGGCGGCGGTTTCCGGGGTGAGTTCCGGGCCGGGGACGCCCATGAGAAGAAGCTGGCCGAGGGGGGCTGAGGAGAGCATGAGATTAAGTGTTCGTAAGAATAGTAATCAAGTGAGCAGGCCGAGTGGATGACCGGAGGGGGTGTCAAGGGACGATTTGCTAAAAGTTTGAGAAAAATCGAGGTTTTAAGCTCTCAGGAATGAGACGCAGGCGTTTCTTTTTGGAAAAGAAGGGAGGGTTGGTTGACGGGGAGGGCAAAACTTTTTAACATGCTCGCGTCTGTGGGGCAACCCGCAGGCCACATTTGCAAGCTTCCTCAGCTCCGCATTTCGTGCCAATAGATCCTCCATCGTTGTTGGTTGCTGGATCGCAATGGAACCCTCCGGCTTCGCATGCCGGAGGGTTCTCTGTTTCTAGGGCGAAGCGTTGTGCCGACATTGTGAGCAACTATGTGATGAGTGTGTGAGCAACCTGCGAACAAATCACGACGCGCCGAGCTGACGCGCCCACTCAATCGCGCGCAGCATGCCGGTCGCTTTGTTGACGGTCTCCTGATACTCGCTGGCAGGAATCGAATCAGCCACCACTCCGGCGCCAGCTTGCACATAAGCTTTGCCGTCCTTCACCACGCAGGTGCGCAGTGCGATGCAGGAGTCGAGGTTGCCATCGAAGCCGAAATAGCCAACCGCGCCTGCATAAGCGCAGCGCTTGCTGTTCTCGCATTCGTTGATGATCTCCATCGCGCGCACCTTTGGCGATCCGCTGACCGTTCCAGCGGGAAAGGTGGCGCGCATCACATCGTAGGACGTTTTGTCGTCGCGCAAATGACCGTCCACGTTTGAGACGATGTGCATGACGTGGGAGTAACGCTCGATGATCATCAGGTCGCTGACTCGCACAGTGCCGTAGTCGGCCACACGTCCGACGTCATTCCGCGCGAGATCGACGAGCATGATGTGCTCGGCGCGTTCTTTGGGATCGTTGAGCAGATCTTGCGCCAGCGCGTCGTCCTCCTGCGGAGTTTTGCCTCTCCAGCGCGTGCCGGCGATGGGGCGGATGTCGATCCGGCCGTCCAGGCACTTCACATGCACCTCCGGCGAGCTGCCGACGAGCGCGAAGCCTTGCGGGAAGTCGAGGCAGAACATGTACGGGCTGGGATTCACATGCCGCAGCGCTCGGAACAGGTCCAGGGTGCTGCCGCTGTAGTCCGTCTCGAAGCGCTGGGAGGGCACGCCTTGGAAAATGTCCCCGGCGGCGATGTACTCCTTCATCTTGACCACCATGGCCTCGTATTCCTCGCGCGTGGTGTTGCTGACCGGCGCGGGAAGCGGGCTGCTGCCGGCCGGGGCGAAGGTTTGCAGTGGTTTCGCGGCCAGGGGCTGCTCCAGCTTGGAGATCACGCTCGCGATTTGCTCCCGCGCCCAATCGTAAGCCGCCTCCAAGGTGGCGTGCTCGTCGGTGTGGACGTTGGCAACGATGGACAGCCTGCGCGTGCGATGATCGAAGATCAGCACGGTGTCCGTGATCATGAAAACCATGTCCGGCAGGCCAAGCTCGTCCTTTTTCGGCGCGGGCAGCGTCGGTTCAAAGAAGCGCACCATGTCGTAGGCCAGATAGCCGACTGCTCCGCCGTGGAAGACCGGCAACGGCTGCGCTTCGAGCGGACGAAACGGTTTCATCAGCGTCTCCAGCTCGGTCAGTGGGTCTGACTTCGTGGTGAAGCTGCGCTTTTTACCGCGTTCCTCGATTTCGATTTCCTTGCCGCGTGCGGTGAAGATGATGCGCGGCGAACTGCCCAGCAGCGAGTAGCGGCCTGAGTGCTGCGTCAGCTCGGCGGACTCCAGCAGGAAGCCGCAGCGTCCGTCGTGGATCTTTTGGAAGGCTGAGAGCGGCGTTTCGTAGTCCGCGGCGAGTTCGGCCATCACCGGCACGAGATTGCCCTGCTGCGCGAGCGTTTGGAAGGTGGCGAAGTCGGGCTGAAGATGAAGTGGAGGCATGCGCGGCAGGAAACGAGCAGGTATTCTGGACGCGAATGCGTGCGGTGGCAACGGCGCTTCAAAGAGCGGCGCGGATGGCGCTCAGCAGCTCATTGTAGTCGTCGAAGGCTTTGAACTGCGGGAACTGGGCCTGAATGCTGTTGGGGGCGTGGAAGAAGAAACCGACATCGGCCTCGCCGAGCATGGTGGTGTCGTTGAAGGAGTCTCCAGCGGCGATGACGCGGTAGTTGAGCGCTTTGAAGGCGGCGACGGACTTCTGTTTCTGGTTCGGCTGGCGAAGCTTGTAGTCCGTGATGCGTCCATCGGCGGCGACTTCGAGCTGGTGGCAGAAAATCGTCGGCCACGCGAGCTGCCGCATCAATGGCTGCGCAAATTCAGCAAAGGTGTCGCTCAGGATGATGAGCTGCGTGGTTGAGCGCAGTTCGTCCAGAAAGGCCTTCGCTCCCTCCAGCGGCGCGAGGGTGCCGATGACCTGCTGGATGTCTGGCAGCTTCAAGCCGTGCTCATCGAGGATCTTCAGGCGGCCTTTCATGAGCACGTCGTAGTCCGGTTCGTCTCGCGTGGTGCGGCGCAGTTCGGGAATGCCGGTCTTTTCGGCAAAGGCGATCCAGATTTCAGGCACGAGCACGCCCTCAAGGTCGAGGGTGACGATGGTTTGGGGTTTCATTTCGTGGAGATGTCATGGCTTCAGCCTTTTGTCCAGCGGCACGACGACGCGGCATTGACCGTTTCAAATATGGTCACAGACTGGCAAGGAACGCGGAGCCCCGGCGTTTGAGCAAGCCTATCTACCTCTATGATCATCGACAACGAAATTTCCCGGACAGCGGCCCAGGTCGTCGCAGACTGCCGCAACGCGGTGCTGGCCACCGCAGATGCCAATGGAAGCCCTCATTCGGCCTGGATGACCGTCCAGGTTTCGACCGATCTCGGAGAGGTGATGTCGATCACCGCGCCTACCTCTCAAAAAATCGCCGAGTTGCGAAGCAACCCGCAGGCGGAATGGATGTTCGCCACGCCGAGCATGGAAACCATTGTGTATCTCTCTGGTCATACGCAGGTGATCGAGGGCGAGGCCGCCAAGCGCCACTGGGACCGCATGCCGGGCAAGGCGCAGGCTTATTACCGGAAATACTGCGAGACCGAGGACTACAACAAATTCACTGTCATCCGCACCGACGTGACCAAGGTGGTGCTCTGCAAGCCTTACGTTTACAAGAAGACCGTCCTGTTTGAGAAGACGACCATGACTGACACAGGAACGCGGCGGCTTCAGCCTTGAGGTGAAGAGGTGATCTCCACCGCCTCGCAGACATCCCGCCAGCCTGGGAAATTCCATGCATTGGGAAATCCCTCGCACTGCACGGGTTTCACCGGCTGGATACTGCAGACGTTCACGCCTTCGAGGAACAGGCATTCGCCGTTCGGCTTGTCGATGATGCTCAGACCGGTGCGGTTCGCGTTGAGGCGCGTGCATTGCTCGATGAACTCGATCCGGGGCATGTTCAGAAACGCGGCGATGCGGTCGGTCTCCTCTTCCGTCACGCGCACGTCGCCGGGCCAGCGGCAGCAGTTTCCACAGCGCTGGCAGGCGTAGCGTGTCGGCGGGGTGTCAAGCAGTGAGACTTCGGGCATGAAAAGTATTCTGTTCGCGCGATTCGGCGCGGGAGGCATAGTTCGTGCGATGAATCGTTTCCTGCAACGAAGGTTTGAAGTCCGCCGCCTCGAATGGCGGTGTTTGTCGTGACATGAAACTGCATCTGCTGCCATCCATCACCCTGCTACCACCGCCGCATGAAACGGCGGATGACGCGCAGATCATCGAGGACTGGGCGCGTGGCCTTGACTGGGTGAAGTGGCTGCTGGGCAGCGTGCGGGCGCGCACCGAGGTCTTGATGGTGGAAGGCGTTGCGTGGGATGAGTTTGCCGATGGCGTGCTGCGCGAGACGATTGGCCCCGCGTTGAAATCCGCCTGGCAGGCGGCACTGGCGGGTGATCTGGCGGGCCTGATCGCCGCCGATGAGCGTTTGTCAGCGCAACTGCCTCCTGAACTTGCTCAGCGCAGCATCCAGGCGGGCGCGGTGCTGCTCAAATCGACGCGGCATGCGCGTTATCAAGCGGTGCTGGGTCGTTTGCGCGAGGCGGTGGGGCAGGGGGACTGCGCCGGTCACATCGCCGTCGTCTGGGCGGCGGTGGGGCATTTTTTTCAGCTCAGTCTCACCAATGTCATCGCCGAGTACCTGCATCTGGAATGGGACATCGCCACGCGTGACTTGGAGCATCGTGAAAAACCCACCGGCAGACACAGCATCGCCGGACTCACGAGCCAGGTGATGCGCGGCACGCAGGCAGAGGAAGCGCTCAGCGTGGTGGCGCGTCGTTAAAACTTCACCGTGGCACCGAGGGTGGCTCCGAAGGCAGGCTCGTTGGAGCCGGAGCCGTGGTAGCGGTAGGTTTGGTTCAGAAGGTTGTCGAGGGAGGCGGTGAGGATGAGGTGGTCGTTCACCTTGCAGCCACCGCGCAGGCTAACCAACCAAAAGGACGGTGTGCCGTTGGGCGGAATGCGTGAAGTGTCGGCCTGGTCGGAAGTGTTCAGTCTCGCCGCCTCGCCATAAGTGAGGCAGACGAGTTCGGTCCAGAAGCGGCTGTCACGACTCTGCCAGCGCACGCCGCCAAAGGCGTTGAGCGGCGCGATTTTTCCCAGCGGCTCTCGGCGCGTCTGCGTGGTCAGGCCGATGAACTGGTCCGCCTCGCCTTCCACCCATGCGATCTGGCCGAAGACGCTCCAATTTGGATCAATCTGCCAGCGGGTGGCGAATTCGACACCCTGCATGTAGCCGTCCCCGCCGTTGGCCTTGGACACCTGGCCCGGCACGGTGGTGGTGCGACGCACGATCATGTCTTCAATCTGCGTAAAGAAGTAGGCGAAACTGGCGGTGAGGGACTCTGTCTGCGCTTTGAGGCCGACTTCGTAGGTGATGTAAGTTTCTGGATTGAGACCGGTGGCCGGGACTTCGGTGATGCCGGTGGCGGAGAAGTCATCGCGCGTCAGATCGGACAGGTTCGGCGCGCGGAAGCTTTGGGAGACGCCGCCGAAAAACTGGAAGCGGTCGCGCTCATCGAGATCGACGATGAAACGGGCGCTGGCGGAAACGTTCTGCCACTCATCGGCATAGGCGGCCACGGCACCACCCACGGGGTTGCGGAACTTGCCCGCATCCGCACGCACGTGCGTGTAACGACCGCCGAGGATGAGGTGGAAGCGGTCGCCCACGTCGATGGTGTCTTGGAGGAAGATGCCGAGCAGGTCGTAGCTGGAGTCATCGGCCACCGCGCCGGCGAAGTTGTTCGCGCCATCGGTTTCGAGCCAGTCGTGATAGTAGTCGATGCCATAGACCAGCCTGCCGACAGGTGAACTGCTCTCGAACTGAAGATCCACACCGAGTGTGGTGACATCCACATCGTTCCAACTGCGCACTCCGGCACCCGTGATGCGGTACTGATCTTCTCCGGCGGTTTGCAGGGAGATCGTGAGGCTGGCGTCATCAATGATGCCGTCGAGATCCTTGCCCGCCAGGCGCAGGTAGGAGAGACTGCGCTCCTGGTCGAACAAACGCAGGCGGTTGGTGCCGATGGTGGTGCCTTCAAACGACACACCATAGATCGTGTCATGGGTGCGCCACACGTCGTTCTGCCGTGCCTGCTGATGCACGGCGGTGAGCTGCCAGTTGTCATCGAGCGCGACATCCAGCCGCACATCGAAGGCCCACTGGTCATAGCCGGTATGGCGCTGGATGCCCTGCGGCGTGCGCACATCGGCGAACTGGCTCAAGGTGACGCCGACATGGAGACCCCAGCGTTGCCCCTGGCCGATGCTGGCCTCCATGTGCTCAATGTTGCTGCGCTCGGCGCTGGACCAGCGGTAATCCGCCTGGCCGTGGGCGAAGAAGCCGCCCTCGGCCTCGCGCAAAAAGCCGGAGTCTTTGGTGAAGGCGTTCACGGTGCCGCCGACGGCATCACTGCCATAAAGCGTGCCGCCTTGTGATGGCAGCACCTCGACGCGGTCGAGTGCGAAGGGGTCGATGGTGTTCCAGTATTGGTTCGGGCCCTCGCGGAAGGTGGAGTTGTTGAAGCGGATGCCGTCGATGAGCATCAGATTGCGAAATCCGGTGAAGCCACGGATGAAGGGCGATCCCTGGCCGTTGGAGGTCTTCTGGATCATGACGCCGGGCGTCTCTCGCAGCGCCTCGGGAAAGGTGCGCACGAGGCGCTCGGCCATCTGTTTCTTGTCGAGCGTCTTGACCACGGCGGGCACTCTGGCGGTCGAATTTTCGCTGCGTGTGGCGGTGATGACGACCTCCGGGATGTCCGCCGCCTTCTTTGGCTCGGCGGCCCAGGTGAACGTGGAAAGGAAAAGAAGCGGGAGAATGGCTAGGCGCATGGTTCGTGAGATCAAATCGTCACGAACCTAAGCAGGCAGGTTTTCCATCGTCATGTCTGGCGTGAGTGGAAGACCTCGTTTGGACAGGAAACCGCCTGCCCATGGCATTAGTGGTCAGAAAATGACCATTTTTCGAACGTGGGCACGCCACTTTTGATGAGCTGAATCAGCCTTCGGTGAACTGGCCCATGGCGCGGAATTTCTGGTAGCGCTGCTCCAGCAGTTTCGCGGTCGGGATCTGGCCCAGCTCGGCCAGTGCGGCGAGCACGGCATCTTTGAGGGACGCGGCGGCCGCGGCATGGTCGTTGTGCGCTCCGCCGAGAGGTTCGGGGATGATGCCGTCGATGATGCCGAGCTTAGATAAGTCCTGGGCGCTGAGTTTGAGCGCGGAGGCGGCTTCGGGGGCATGCTCGCGATGCTTCCAAAGAATCGCGGCGCAGCCTTCGGGGCTGATGACGGAGTAGTACGCGTTCTCCATCATGAGAACACGATCTGCGATGCCGATGCCGAGAGCCCCGCCGCTGCCGCCTTCGCCGATGACGATGGCGATGACCGGCGTGCGCAGCGTCATCATCTCACGCAGGTTGAAGGCGATGGCCTCGGCGATGTTGCGCTCCTCGGCGCCGATGCCAGGGAAGGCTCCGGGGGTGTCGATGAGGGTGACGATGGGTAGGTTGAACTTTTCCGCCATGCGCATGAGGCGGAGGGCTTTGCGGTAGCCTTCGGGATGGGCGCTGCCGAAGTTGCGCAGCAGGTTCTCCTTCGTGTCGCGGCCTTTTTGATGGCCCATGATGGCCACGCGCTGGCCGCCGATTGTGGCGAAACCGGCGGGCATGGCGTTGTCGTCGCCGATGTGGCGGTCGCCATGGATCTCGACGAACTCGTCACAGCAGTGCTTGATGTAGTCGAGCATGTAGGGCCGGGCGATGTGACGGGAGATTTGCACGCGCTGCCACGGGTTGAGATTGGAATGAGTGTCGCGCTGCAGCTTGTCGAGCTTGGCTTCCTGGTCGGCGATCTGGGCGGCGAGCTTGTCGCTGGGCTTGGCGGCGAGTTTTTTTTGCAGATCCTCGATTTCCTCGCGGAGTTTGACGATGGGCTTTTCGAATTCCAAAACTTGTTTCATGGCTGGGCGGGAAAGGGTTTGAGGGTGATCACCTCACAAGGCTCAACTTTGAGCCTTTGCGGACAAGCGCAAAGAGTTCTTCGATGTCTTCGCGGCTGAGAAAAATGCCGGTTTCAGCGGCGGCGGAGGGCGCGGGGGCTGGCATGGCGTCTGGGGAGGAGCCTTTGGCGACGGCGGCCTTGGGTTCTTCGACGGGAGTGGCTTTCGCGACCGGCGGCGTGCGAATGATGACGCCGGCCTTGGTGCCGGAGATCCATTTCTCCGCCGCAGCGTAGTTGGGATCGGTGGAAAGGATGGTTTTGCCTTCATGGGTGGCGTTTTTACCAGCCAGCTCCATTTCCACCGGCAGGCGGGTGCCCGGTGGCAGGCGGACATCCTTCGCGTCATACACTTTAAAGAGGTACTCCTTGTCGCCGACTTTGCGCAGCAGCATCACCTGTTTGCTGGAGACATCGACGCCGAGGTGAAAGTCCATCGGGATGAGCGTGAGATGATCTCCGGGCTGGAGCAGGGTGCTCATCAGGCCGTTCATGCGGATGATGGAGTCCACCGTGGTGTCGTTTTTCGTGGCGATGCCCATCAGCGTGTTGCCCGGCTGCACGATGTAATCTTTCTTGCCCGCCTTGTGATTGTGCGAGTAGAGCTGGTCCATATTGATCTCGCCGATGATGCGCATGGCCTCGGGGCAGGCGGCGGAGTCAGGGAACTGGAGACGCAGCTTGTAGAGCGCGTCACGTCCTTCGTCGATCTTGCCTTCACGGATCAAATCGACTGCGGCCTCGAAACGGCGCAGGCCGGGATCGATGCGCGGGCGGTCCTTGCCCTTCATGGCGGCGATGTCCTTCTCCACCTGGCTCTCCTTGAGCAGGACGTTCATGTAAAACCACCAGCCAACGGACAACGCGCCCGCCACCAGGCCGACGGTGATGAGGAAGACAAGGATTTTGAGCTGGGCCTTGGCCATCGCTGAAAAAGTGTCACGCTCAGCCAAGGAGGCCGCGGCGCTTGAAGTCAAAGAGGTTGATGTTCTGGGACTTTTCGATCATCTCGACGGTGAATTTGAGCAGGCAGATCTCCCAGGAATCGTCCACGCCCTGGATCACCGCTCGCATCGGGTTGCCAGAGACGCGGATGTCATCGAGAAGCTTGCCGCAGACATGGTCCATCGACTCATGGACGATCTGCTCGGTGATCTCACCCTGACGAAATTTGAAGCCGTATTTGAGGATCGCCAGCTTGTGGAGGTTTTCGCGCAGGAAGTCGCCGAAGGCCGAGGCACCGGGTCCGAATCCCTCAAAATCGAAGCTGCCGGGCAGCTCAGGCCTCAGGATGAGCGGCTTTTCCGCCTCGATGCGGCCCTCACGGACGCGCACGGCGCCCACGGTGTCCATCAGCTCGGTGACGATCTGGAACTCAAACTGCGTGCTGCCAAAGGTGTCGATTCGGCGGTCCGGCTCGTGCAGAACTTGGGTGTTCTCCAGGGCGTATTGGATGTCGAACTCTGTGGGCATGAATGATTTGGGGTCGGCGAGAGTAGGCCGGTTGGGCCGGGGGGCCAGTGATTTCTTGGGCGTGGCTGCTTGAGCGTTCTTGACGCTCGCGCCGCTCATCCTCAAGATGGCGCGCCATGACCAACCGCCTGATCCTCGCCCTTCTTTCCGCCTGCCTGCCCGCCCTGGCGGTGGATGACTACAAGCTGGGGCCGCTTTCTCAGGAAAAGCCGGACGTGCCGAAGGGAAAGGTCATCCAGATGCCCGAGCATGAGTCCAAGATCTACGCGGGCACCAAGCGCGACTGGTGGGTCTATGTGCCGACGCAATACAAACCGGAGCAACCGGCCAACCTGATGGTTTTCCAGGACGGGCATGATTATGTGGGAGTGAAAGGCGCGTGGCGTGTGCCGGTGGTGTTCGATAACCTCATTGCCAGCGGTGACATGCGACCCACGATCGCGATTTTCATCAATCCCGGCCACAGCGGCGACACGAAGCCGCCGAGCGCGTGGAAGAACAACAACCGTAGCAAGGAGTACAACACATTGGGAAGCACCTATGCCACCTTCCTGCTCGAAGAGATTATCCCGCAGGTGCGGAAGGATTACCAACTGACCGAAGATCCCGAAGGCTGGGCCATCGCTGGAACCAGCAGCGGGGCGATCTGCGCTTTCACCGTGGCCTGGGAGCGCCCCGATAAATTTCGCAAAGTCTTCTCCACCATCGGTAGTTACGTCGATCTGGCGGGCGGGCATGTGTATCCCTCCATCATCCGCCTGACGGAGCGCAAACCATTGCGCATCTACCTGCAAGACGGCAGCAGCGATCTGGACAATCCCTTCGGCAACTGGCCGCTGGCGAACCAGCAGATGGCCAGGGCGCTCGAATACCAAAAATACGACCACACCTTCGTCTTTGGCGACGGTGCGCATAACAGCAAACACGGCGCGAGCCTCTTCCCCGAGGCGATGAAATGGCTGTGGCGGAAGTGAAAAAAACCTCCGACCTGTTTCCTGGCATATGCAAAATCCTATTTCCGCCAGTTTATGGGTGAAAGCAGGGGTATTGTTTCTAGTGCCCGCTCTCTTTCTTCAGAATGTGACAGTGGCAAACCAGTCATACCGGGAAGTTCTTATTGCTGCGTTGATCCTGACGGCTGTTGCTGATGTTTGCTTTTTTCGAGCCCTTCTTCGTGGTGGAGTGGTGATGCAATGTTTCTGTGTCTTGCTTCTTCTGCCGACTTTGTTTGTTGTTGCCGACTTTATTCGCAGGGCACCGGGTGCTTTTCGTTGATGGAGCGGCTTTTTGCTGAGTTCGCAATCGACCCTTGCCTTGACGTTTATGCCTGCGCGGTGCTTCATCCCACATGACCACCAAACACTGTCGCTGGGGCATCCTGGGTGCCGCTTTCATCGCTCGAAAAAACTGGCAGGCGATTCGCGATGCTGGAAATGCTATCTTAGTTGCTGTGGCGAGCCGCGATGTGGCGCGGGCGCAGACATTCATTGATGAATGTCAGGCCAGCGCACCGCATGCGGTCGTGCCGGAGGCGATGGGCAGCTATGAGGCGCTGCTGGCGCGGCCAGACATCGACGCCGTTTACATTCCGCTGCCGACAGGCTTGCGGAAGGAGTGGGTGATCAAGGCCGCGCAGGCGGGCAAGCATGTGCTGGTGGAAAAACCGGTCGGCTGCACAGCCGACGATGTCGCGGAGATCATCGCCGTGTGTGACAAGCATCGTGTGCAGTTCATGGACGGAGTCATGTTCATGCACGGTCGGCGTTTGCAGCACCTGCGTGGTGTCGTTGACAACGAGGTCGGCCCGGTTCGCCACATCGCCACGCAGTTCAGCTTCATGAGCGATGATGAATTTCAGCGCAGCAACATCCGCGCGCATGGCAAGCTCGAACCCCTCGGCTGCCTCGGTGATCTGGGCTGGTACTGCTTGCGCTTCACCCTCTGGGCGATGAACGAAATCGCTCCCGTGCAGGTGACAGGGCGAATTCATTCCGAAACCCGGCAAACGGCCGATTCCCCGGCGGTTCCACTCGAATTCTCTGGAACACTGACCTTTGCGGACGGTGCTTCAGCGTCATTCTATTGCTCCTTCACCACCGCAAACGCGCAGTGGGCCATCGTCAGTGGGGCCAAAGCGCTGCTTCAAGTCTCTGACTTCGTTCTGCCTTTTTCCGGCACTCAGACTCAGTTCAGTCTCACACGTTCTGCGTTCAACCTCGAAGGGTGTCGTGCCGACATGCATGAGGGCTCAGAGACGGTGGTGCTCAATGAGCCGAGCAACAACGCGCCCGGTTCTCAGGAGTCAGGCTTGTTCCAGACTTTCTCCCAACTCGTGCTCTCCGGCCAGCCCGATCCTCGCTGGCCGCAGATCAGCCTGCTCACCCAGCGCGTGCTGGACGCCTGCCTGCTTTCAGCCAGGAAAGGCTCCGAAGTGGTGAGTGTGTAGTCGGCACGAAGCCACCCAAGCCAGATGGTGGCTCAAGCGGGCCGCCTGAACCTTTTTGCCAGCGCAAGAATGCCGATCACACTCAGCGCATCGTTGATTTCCTCGGCATAGACTCGGCTCTCTGCCTCATCAAAAGGCATCCACAGAAAGCGTTCGTTATCTGTGGTGTCAGCGTCTTCCAGATGATCGGCGCAAAAAATGAAGGTTAGGTTCTGATAGGTGTCCAGGTCGGGTTGAAAATTGATCACTGGCTGCGGGTTGAGGCAGCGGATGCCAGTTTCCTCGAAACATTCCCGCACAGCGGCATCTATGGGTCGCTCACCTTTTTCAACGGCACCACCGGGGATCTCTGTGGAAAGTCGATTGGCGAGGAAGCGATATTGCCGTGTGAGAAGAATCTGATCGCCTCTGATGGGAATAATCGCGGCACGTATGCCCCGCTCCATGCAATAGTATTCTTTGGTGAACCCATCGAAGTGCGCCAGTTGCCGCCGTATGACTGTGTAAGGGTCGCGGTAAACTTCCTTTGCGGGATCGATGCTGCTTGGGAAACACAAGGTTTCGTGATTGGTCTGAGGCTGCATTGGAAAATGGCGGTGAGGCAGGCGTTCTGGTGCGCTATTGCCCAGTTTGACGGCGGGCCTCAGCCGCGCGCCCGTTCAAGCAGGTTCATCATTAGGAAGGACAGCAGCAGGGCCAGTTGCTCGCCCTCTTCGGCCTGTCCTTGCTGGGTCAGTCCAAAGCGGCCCTCGAACAAGGCGGGCTGCTTGGTTAGACGCAGCACGGGAGCGTTTCCCACCACCCGGCTGGCGATGTAGCTCGGATGCAGCATGTATCCGGCAAACATGCCCACGACCGGAATCCCGCTCACCAGACCATCCAGCATTTTGACCCACGGATTTTCCTCCTGAATGGAAAAAGTCGGCGAATGCTCATGCTGCGCAAAGACATCGTAATGCGCCTTCCAAAGCGATTTCATGCCACGTCGGCCGATGGCACCGAGCACTTCGCCGGTGGGCGATTTGAAGGTGTAACGTGCCGACCAGTCGATGATGCGGTCGGCTTCAATCGTCGCCACGAGCTGCTGCATCGTGTCATCGGTGAACACCTCCACCTTCTCCCGAAAGCGAAACAGCTTCTGCTTCACATAACAGATCGTCTTGCCGGTGGCGTCCGTCACATAGATCTGCGGAGCGAGGGCGATGAGCTTGAAGCGAAACGTGATCGGGTAGTTCATGAGGCCGCCAAAGTGGCGGCAATCATCGCGCTGACAAGCTCTCAAGCAGCGCCTTCGCACACGCCGCCGCAAATTCCGGCGCGTTGATCTCGCAATCCATCTCGATGAGCGGAATGCCGGGACGCAGGTGATTCTTGATCGCGTCAAACAACGCCGTGTCTGCCGCAGCATCGTGAAACGGCTTTCCAACAGCGCTGATGATGCTGATGGCCTTCAAAGGCAGCAGCACGGTCGCAGGTCTGCTATAGGCATTCACCTTCTCCGCGAGGATGCGGCCGAGTTCGGCGCATTCGGCGGCGTTGGTGCGCATGAGCGTGACCTGCGGATTGTGGATGTAGAAGGTGCGGCCCTCGAACTTCGCCGGAACGGTGCCGCGTTCGCCGAAGTTGACCATGTCGAGGCAGCCGGGCGTCACGATGGCGGGAATGCCCGCCTTGCCTGCTGCATCGAGTCGCGTCGGTCCAGCCCCGAGGATGCCGCCGACGAGTTCATCGGCCCATTCCGTCGTCGTGACATCGAGAACGCCCGCGAACATGCCGCTTTCGATCAGCGACTCCATGATCTTGCCACCCGTGCCGGTGGCGTGGAAGACGAGCACTTCGTAACCGGCGTCTTCGAGAATCTTTTTCGCCATGTTCACGCATTCCGTCGTGTTGCCGAACATCGAGGCGGCAATGAGTGGCTTGTCATCCGCCGCAGGCACCGCCGTTTCTACCATGCCGCAGATCGCCCCTGCCGCACGGGCCAGCAGCACGCGGGAGATGCGGTTCATGCCGCTGACATCGACGATGCTCGGAAACATCACGATGTCCTTCGTGCCGACGTACGGAGCCACATTGCCCGCTGCTAGCGTGGAGACCATGACCTTCGGGAATCCGACCGGCAGGGCCCGCATCGCCGCCGTGCCAATCGCCGTGCCGCCGCCGCCTCCGAGCGAGATCACGCCCTGCACCTTGCCGCTTTCGGCCAAGGCCGACAAAAACGCCGCCGCCGCACCGGCCATCGCCGTCACCGCCTCGCCACGGTCTTTGCGGGCCATGATGCCCGCGAGATCGACATTCCCCGCCGCCGCGACCTGTTCCCGCGTCACATCCGGCTTCACCTGCGGCGCTTCACCGCTGCCGGTGTCGATGAGCAGCGTCTGATGCCCGCGTGCGCGGATGATTTCCGCCACGTAGGCGTGTTCGTGACCTTTGGTGTCGAGCGTGCCGAGAACTGCGATGGTTGCCATGGTGTCAGGATAAAAGCGGGCGCAGGAAGAACAGCAACCGTTTCACACCAGCTCCTATCCGCCGTCCACCCTCCACCGCCCATTTTCCTTCCCCTCCGGCGTTGACCGGCCCTCCCCGCTTTGCATAGACAAAGTGCCCCCACCACCATGTCCAAAGCCGTCTTCCGCTCCATCCCCCTCCGCGATCTCACCGCTGACCAGCTTCTCGACCTCTCGAAGCGCATGAAGCTTTCGCTTTCCAAGGCGGACATGCTCGCGGTGCAGAAGATTTACCAGGATGAGGGCCGCGAGCCGACGGATGTCGAGATGGAAGTCATCGCGCAGACCTGGAGCGAGCACTGCAAGCACCGCATCTTTGGCGCGAAGATTTATCACACGCTCAATGGCCAGCAGGAGGTCGTGGACGGCCTCTTCAAGACCTACATCCGCAATGTCACCGAGGAGATTTGCAAAACGAAGCCCGACTTCGTGCTCAGCGCCTTCGAGGACAACGCGGGCTTTGTGAAGCTCGACGACGACAAGGCCGTCTGCCTCAAAGTGGAGACGCACAACCACCCCAGCGCCATCGAGCCCTACGCCGGTGCCAACACCGGTCTCGGCGGCGTGATACGCGACATCCTCGGCGCGGGCAAGGGCGCGAAGCCCGTCGCCTCGCTCGATGTGTTCTGCTTTGGCCCGCCCGACATCGAGCAGGATCAAATCAAGGCCAAGGACGTCATCCATCCGCTCGGCGTCATGCGCGGCGTGGTGCGAGGCGTGCGTGACTACGGCAACCGCATGGGCATCCCCACCGTCAATGGTGCGATCCAGTTCGATGACACCTTCATCTACAACCCGCTCGTCTTCTGCGGCACCGCCGGCATCATCCCGATCAAGGACATCGCCAAGGAAGTGAAGCCCGGCCATTTGCTCATCGCCGCGGGTGGTCGCACCGGCAAAGATGGCCTCAAAGGCGCGACGTTCAGCTCCGCCGAGCTCACCACCGACTCGCATGAGGAAGACCAGACCGCCGTGCAGATCGGCAATCCCATCGAGGAGAAAAAAGTCGCCGATTGGGTGCTCGCAGCCCGTGAGAAGGACCTCATTCAATTCGTCACCGATTGCGGTGCGGGCGGTTTCAGCTCCGCCGCAGGCGAAATGCTCCGCGATACCGGCGGCGAGGTGTGGTTGGAGAATGCGCCGCTGAAAGCGCCCGATCTCGAAAGCTGGCAGGTCTTCATCAGCGAATCGCAGGAGCGCATGGTCATCGCCATCGACGAGAAAGATCTGCCCGAGCTGCAGAAGCTCGCCGACATTTATCAGACCGAGATCTTCGTCCTCGCGAAGGCCGATGGCTCGCAGCGTCTCAAAGTCATGCATCACGGCACCACCGTCTGCGATTTGCACGTCACCGCGCTGCACGAGGCCCCGCGCCGCGAGATGCGGGCGAAATGGCGCACGCCGGCCGATGTGCAGCCCGCCGTGCCCGTGCGTCCGGAATCCTGGACCGCCACGCTCAAGACCTTGCTCTCCGATTTCTCCATCGTCTCCCGCGAGCCAATCATCCGCGAATACGACCACGAAGTGCAGGGCAACACCGTCCTCAAACCGCTCGCCGGTGCCGCTGGCGATTGCCCGCAGGATGGCAGCGTCATCCGCGTCGATGGCAGCTCGCAGCTCGTCTCCCTCGCCTGCGCCTTGCTGCCGGAGTGGGGCAAGACCGACCCGCATCTCATGGGCCGCGCCGTCGTCGATGAGTGCGTGCGTCAGCTCGTCGCCATGGGATCGAATCCCGACCGCATCGCCATCCTCGACAACTTCTGCATGGGCAATCCCGACAACGAGCGCGAACTCGGCGCCCTCGTCGAATGCACCAAGGGCATGGCCAAGAGCGCCATCGCGTATGGTGCGCCCTTCGTCAGCGGCAAGGACAGCTTCTACAACTACTTCGTCACCGACGAAGGCCCCGTCTCCATCCCCGTCACCCTCCTGCTCAGCGGCTTCGGCATCGTCGAGGACGCCAGCCACGTCGTCGGAGCCTCCCTGCGCCGCGTCGGCAGCAAGATCGCCGTCTTGGGCAAAGTCAGCGCCGGACTGCGTGGCAGCATCGTCGCCAAATACACCCGTGGCATCGGCCTCGACGCCGGCCCGTCCTTCGACGAAGCCGAAAGCATGGCCGCCTACCGCCGCTACTTCGACCTCGTGAAGCAAGGCGCCGTCCTCAGCGCCCACGACATCGGTGAAGGCGGTCTCGCCGTCGCCCTCGCCGAAATGGCCTTCAGCGGCAAAGCCGGCCTCCGCATCGCCACCGACAAGATGCCCGTCGCCGCCAGCGGCCTCACCACCGCCGAACTCCTCTTCGGCGAAACGCCCGGCCGCCTCCTCGTCGAAATCGCCCCCGAACACGTCGCCGCCGCCGAAAAAGCCGGCCTCACCATCATCGGCGAAGCCACCCGCGATCCGTATCTCTACATCTCCCACAACGGCACCACCTTGATCGATTCACCCATCGATCAGCTCAAGCCGCTGTGGAAGGATGGGCTAACGAAGTATTATTGAAAATCACCCGCATGAACTGATACCCCCAGCTTTTTCCTTTATTTCGGTTTATTCTGAGCATGGCGGCAGGATTCACTCTTGCCTCCTGCGCAACTGGCTACCACAAAACTGGTTTTACTGGCGGTCATTCTGAGACACAGCTGGCCCCAGATATTTTTCGCGTGAGCTTTTCTGGCAACGGCTTCTCCAGTAACCAGCGAGCTCAAGATCTTGTGCTGCTACGAGCTGCTGAATTGACGCTCAATCACGGATACTCCTATTTCATAGTCGGAGGGGAGTCTGATACCAGCGTGAATCAAACCGCTTATATGCCGGGGCATAGTTACACATCAGGATCGTTGAGCATGGTTGGAAGGTCGGCGATCTACTCTACCCAGACCACATATTTTCCCGGTATGAACATCGACATTTATAAGCCTGGCCAAGAGTTGCTGATTCAATGTTTAAGCCGCCGTCCTGACTCTGGAATGGTCTTTGATGCCTCATTTCTGTATTCGTCTTTGACGCAGAAGTATGGGGTTAAGTCCAAGCAAGGACCTATTGAACATAAGAAAACAAACGTGCGCCAACAAACAGTCGGTAGAGAGGCAAGTAGCTCAAAAGTTCAAAGCGCAGGTGGAACGCTGTATCTCGTCGAGTAACCCCGCTATTATCCTAAAGTATGACACATCAACTTAACATCCGAAGGATAAAACTGTCCCTGCGTCTTTTTCGACAAGGCATCATTATCAGCCTTCTAACACTATTTTCGGCTGGGTGTGTTGCTCCGCAAGCCACAAGGCCGACAACCGCGGAAATCCTTGCGCGGGCACCTAAAAAGCCGTCACAGGTGGAATTAGAGGCTTTTGATTGTGGCACAAAACCATCCTCGCCGTTACAAGGCATTCGACGGATACAGGAGAACCGTCTTCTCGATCCCTACAGTGCCCACATCGACGTTCTAACTGTAAGTCGCGGAGCGTGGCGCGAAGAAGATGTTCTGATAGATCCTTTGTCTCTTCCTGAAGACGCTAGGCGCATTCCTTTCGTGCTAGGCTGGGAGGTGGCCTATCGAATCAGAGCTAAAAATGCCTTTGGTGCCTATACCGGACCGACCTATCACTTGGCTTTCTTTCGCGGTGAGAAAATCATAGCGGATGACTCAAGAAGCAATGATGCGATCAATTCCATGATTCAATCTGCTGGCCACAACATCAGAGTTAATTAGAAGGTCGCCACGTCTTCATGTGTCCGCTAGGCATCCTTCAGAATGAAATTCCAGAGCATATAATCATTCATGAACTCGGTCACCTTGTTGTAGCTCACGAGCTGGGTGTTTTGATCAGCAGAATTGAGTTTATATGCGCCCCTCCAAATTACGCAGTTTCCCACTACACCCACAGCAATCAGCTTATTCCATCTTCGCCCCCCTAAATTATGCAATTTGACGGACTCGAAGCGATTTTTGTTAACGCAGTGCTGGTGTTCAAAGGGAATAAGGGGGCGTCTGATACCCCCAAACCTCCCCTGCTCAAAGCTGCCGAAACTCTCGGAATAAGCGCCGCTAAAGCCGAACAACTCGAAACGGCCAGTGTTGCACAATCTGGGTTCTCAAAGCTATGCAGTGTAGCAGAGTCCAAAACATGTTTAATCGTTGCCGCGTCTTTGATATTTGATTCTGGTGCCGCCAGTGAGGATTGCATGCTCAGGCTGCTAGAGCTTCGGAGGTTCCTTGAAATTGATTTTGCTGCGCTGGATGATGCGTTGCGACTGGTCCTCGGGAAAAGGCAGACCATTGAGGAATCCACTCAGGCCATTACGACCACAGCCGAACCCCTCACCGCTGGTCCATCAGCCCCATTCAAGACAATAACCATCGAATTTGCCGAAACAAAAGCTGGGTCGTTTCACGGCGCAATTTCCAAGGCCAAGAAAATTGGCGAGTTGCGCACTTTTAGGCGTGATAACCGCAACTGGTTCTCTGTGTCAGTTCCGCAACCGCGTCTGATTGATGTGATTCCCCTGGCAAATGAGATTGTTCTACTAAAGGCCAAGGTTCTACTCCTCGACGGAAATGAAATAGACTGGAATGAGTTTTTCCGTTTCGCAGGTTGTGCAACAACTCGCAAACGTGCATTCCGCAAGGTTGAGTACTGCTTTGGCAAAGGAGACCATCATCTAAATCCATGGGGATGCGTCTGGTCTGGCATGGGATGGAGTTCACATGGCGAAGACTGGATGCGCTTCGGCAGGTGGATCCATGGGCATAAAAATCCAGTTTGGGAGTTCGACAAAGCACAAATTCGGGAATTGCTGCTTCAGCGAATCTACCCAGCTCGGTTTTGTCCTCATTTGAACCTGCAATACATCGATGCGTTTTTTCGTGCGATTCCAGATCGCGTCGAGATCTACCAAGGAGGTGACTGGGAGTTTCAAATGGCCGACGATGCTGATCCAGATGCCCTGCACATTCGGCACACAATCGGGGTCGGCAAAGGTAAGTACACGACAGATATTTCAGTGAAAGGTGTCCGACCCGTGAGTCAGCGTCTATTAATGAGCTTGATTGAGCAAGCGTCCAAGGAGGTTGGAATGCCTGTGCCACAAGCCCATTTGGCTTTGCAACGTGGGGATCTGCCCAAACATTCACCAGGCGAAAAAAATAGCCTTCCCGAGTCCACGGGGCGGGTGACCGCTAGCATTTTCGGAGACCCACCTTTAACTCAAGAGTGACTTGCTCTTCCACCTTCGGCACGGGAAAAGTGTCTGTCCCTCTATCGCGTTTTCAGCAGTCGCACACTTTGCCATTCACATGCAAATGGGAGATCACTCAATCGCCTCAATGTTTGTCCACACCTCAATCGTTTCGCCACGCGGTCTGATTTTTACAAGCCCGAGCGAAGACTTCACCTCGACCACTTCCACTTTAAGCCCAGCCTTGAGGATAAAGACGAGGCCGGTTGCCAAAAGCTTTTTCAAAGCCTCTTCATCATCTTGCGCCCTGTACAATGCTGCCTTCTCAAAAAGTTCAAGTGACGTGGCTGCCAAGTAGCCTTTTACGGTAGTTTTTGGCGCGGCAATAATCTCTGTCGAAATTCCAAACAACAAAACTAGAGAGAGTAGTATGGTAAAACTGGAGCGGTTCATGGTGTGCAATTTTAGTCGTTTTTGATTCAATTTGGCAAGATGTAACTGCTGAAAACAGCGTCTTGAGGACGACGTCAGGTCATCAAATTGACAATCCCCACTCCTCGGATGCTGTGGCTGAATCTCTGGCACCTCCAGAGCCATGCAGACCGCCGAGACCGTGGCATCTCCCTTTCATCTCGGCGGCTTGCTCGCATCTGACGGCATCCAACCGACCCGTCCTCAACGCGGAGTCCTTCCACGCGACTGAACACATCCGTGGGGTTCGTCATAAGTGTCCATTCGTGTTGGTGCGAGATGACGGCGGTCCGCGTGTCCTGCGGGCCGATCACCTTGCCCAGCTCTCCCATTCCTTCCCTGAGAACCAAGTGGCGCGGAGGCATGATTTGGGTGCCTCAATAGCTCATCATTCTTGCGCCGCGCTTTTGGGCCATGGCTGCCTCGGCCGCCTGGATGAGCGTCGTCAGGTGCTGGTCGGAGGGCTGAACCCTGGCGGCTTTCTGGTAGTGGTCGAGGGCGCGGTGAGGCAGGCCGCTCTGATAATACACGAGGCCGAGCGCCTTGTGGGTCTGAGGGTCGTTGGGCATGGCTTTGAGGATTTCCCGGAACACGCCGACGGCTTCATCATACCGGCCCACGCCTGCGAATCCCAGGCCGAGGGTGAAGGCTACGGTCGGCTTGGTGGCGGCGGTGTTGTCCATTTGAATCAACTGCAGGGTGGTGTCCAGGGACTCCTTGGGCCGGTTGAGGCGCAGGAGTGAGTTGGAGAGGTTGAGGATGCCGTTTTGGAAGCGGGGCTCGATTTTGAGCGCGGCGCGGTAGCATTCCACGGCCTTGTCGTCCTTGCCGTTGTTGGAGTAGGCGGCCCCCAAGTTCCCCCAAGTGCGGAATTTACCGGGGCTTTTGGCCACGGTGTCCTTCCACAGGATCTCGGCGGTGCTCCAGAGGGTGTTGCGATCGACGGTCCGCCAGGCGAGCAGCGTGGTGGCGATGAGGACAAGGGCGACCGGCACGGCATGGCGCAGCCAGACCGCCCGCGCGGGCAGCACGCCGCGCAGGCAGTCCAGCAGGCAACACACCAACACAAAAATGCCGACGGAAGGCAGGTAGGAGCGATGTTCGGCCATCATGTCCGGCAGTGGCACGAGGCCGGAGGATGCGGCGATGGTGACAAAGTACCAGAGCGTGAACACAAAGCCCATGGCGAGACGCACATCGCCACGAAAACGCCGGTACAACCAACCGGACGCCGCCACCAGTCCCAGCAGCACTCCCAGCGACATCAAGACCGGTCCCTGCCAGAGGGATTCGTACTTCGGCCACTGCGGGTCGAGGTTCAGGCCAAACGGCCAGAACATGAGCCGCAGATAGTGGGCGAGCACGGTGAACTGGGTGAGGATGTAGTGCCAGTGATTGATCGCGGAGTCGCGTGAGTTGACGATGTTGACCGAGGCGCCCCAGTCAAAAGAGCCGCCGTTCTGGGCGGTTGCGGTGAGAATGACCAACACGGGGATGAGCGGTGCGCAGAGCAGCAGCGGCAGCGATCGGAACAGCGCGGAACGAAGGCGTGAGCGCAGCACCAGCCAGTCAATGAGCACCGCCATGAAGGGCACGGCGAAACTGCATTCTTTGGTCTGCATGGCGAGGAGCAAGGCCAGGACGGCTCCGCCGCGAAGCGCCCACACGGCGGCGCGAGAACCTGCCGACAGGGAAACAAACCACAGCCAGAGGCAGAGCAAGGAGAAGAAGGCCGCCAGCGAGGTGAAGCGCTGGATGACGTAGGTCACAGACTCGATGGCCAGAGGATGCGCGGCAAAAAGCAGCGCGGCGGAGGCGGAGATGAACACCGCTGATCCGCTCCTGAGGGTGGATGCAAAGCGGCTGAGCAGTGTGTGCAGCAGTGCGTAAACCAGGACGCTGTTCAGCGCATGAATGATGATGTTGAAGACACGGTACCAGCGCGGATTGAAGCCGTCGAGCGCGTGGTTCAGAGCAAAGCTGGCGTAGGCGACGGGACGCAGGATGAAATTGACGGCGTAGTCGGGATCAGATCCCATGCGCGCCGGGCGATTGGCGAACTCCTCGAAGTTTGAGAGATAGCTGAACTTGTTGGGATCCTGGAAGATGGGGTTGTCGATCAGATAGGTGTAATCGTCAAAAACCAGGGGGAAGTCCTTGGTCCAGGCGTACATGCCCGTGCAGAGCGAAAGCAGCACGGCGACGATGGCGGCATGTGTCCAGCCTGATGTTTTCCAGGTGGCTGGCGCGGCCGGCAGGTCAGGCTCCTTGTCGGCTTCAGACGGAGCGGTCATGACGGCCATGGTTTGTGCGACAGACTGAGGCTTGGAGGTCTTGCGGTGGCGTTTTGACATGATATGGCGTTGATTATTTTGCCATTGTGTCTGAAACGCCGTGCTTTGGGCAAATGACAAGCCCTGTCATGACGAGCGCCACACCCATGCCTTCAGAGCAGCGGCATCAGGCACCATGATCCCGCACCCACTGCCCGGCACGGAGGTACAACTCCGCCGCACTGCGCAGTTGGAGCTTCTCCTTGATGCGGGCGCGGTAGGTCTCCACCGTTGATTCACCGAGGGCGAGGGCCTGGGCGATCTCGCGCGTGCTTTTGCCGCGTCCGAGCATTTGGAAGACTTCCAGCTCGCGGTCCGCCAGTGTTTCCATGCCTGTGATTTCGGGCGAGGAGCGCTTTTGCGTCATGCGTTCCAGCAGCCTGGCGGTCATCTGCTTGCTGGCATAAACATCGCCGTTCATGACGCAGCGGATGGCTTTTGCCACCTCGGCTGAGGCCTCGTTTTTGGTGATTTAGCCCTTGGCCCCGGCGCGCAGCGCACGCTCGGCATAGAGCTCCTCGTCATGCATGGAGAGAACGAGCACGCTCACCTCCAGCCCCTGGGCCTTGATGTCCTTGATGAGCTCCAGGCCGCTGGAGCCGCGCAAGGTGATGTCCACGATGGCGATGTCCGGGTGTGTTTCATGGATCAGCCGCATGGCGTCGCGGATGTTGTCGGCCTCTCCGCAGACGGACATGCCGAGTTCGCGGTTGATCAACTGTCCCAGGTGCTCGCGGAACATGGGATGATCCTCAACGAGGAGGATTTTGCAGGCGCTGCCGGGTTTGAGGGCATTCTTATTCATGGCGGTGTTCATGGGGATGGTGGGGGCACAGGAAGAAGGCAGGTCACCGAAGTGCCGCCTCCCGCACGGGGTTGGATTTTCAGATGGGCACTCAGAATCTGGGCGCGGTAACGCATGGTTCGCAGACCCATGCCCCCGCCGTTTTTCTTTTTGGCTTCAAGCATGCCGACGCCATCATCATCGATTCGCAGTTCCAGGTTTTCTGGCGTGAGATTCAGCGTGATGACGATCTCCCTGGCCTGGCCATGCCGCACCGCGTTGGCCACCGCCTCCTGGGCGATGCGGTAGAGATGCATGGACGACTCGGGATTGTCCAGATGGACCTCCGATGACTCCTCGAAGCGGATGTTCACACCCGTCAGACGACTGGTCATCCGTGCTAGGTCGGAAAGTGCCGTGGAGAGGCCGTTGCGGTCCACATGCACAGGGAAAATGCCGTGCGCCAGATTGCGCGCCTCCAGCACCGCCTGCTGGATGGACTCCTCGATCATGACGGCGTCCTGCTCCGCCGGCTGGCCTTGCGCTCTTAAATCATCCGCCAGCACACGGGCCGCACAGCCGATGGCGGCCAGATGCTGGCACAGGCCGTCATGCAGGTCTCGCCCGATGCGCTGCTGTTCGCGCTCGCTGACGCTGACGATGTCCTCCTCCAACTGACGTTGCTCCTCCAGCATGCGGATGCGCGCGTCATCCGCCTCCTGCTTGTTGCGCACCGCCATCACGGCGAACACCACGACGCCAAAGTAGAACTCACGGTTCACCAGCGCCCACAAGTAACCCAGCATCGTGATGTAGGGGTGAGTGTCCAGATTGGCAAACCACCAGGCCACGCCGGCCAGGGCGGTGATGAAAAGTCCGGATTTGATGCCGATCCACCAGACGGCCATGACGATCGGCACTGCATAAAAGATGAACAGGCTGACCTCCCAGCCGGTCACGTCGTCCAGCCAGCCCATGAGCAGGGTCAGCAGGGTTGGCGGTATCAGGGCCAGCCACCACGGCTGGTTGCGCATGACCTGGGTCACCAGGTTCAAGGCGCTCCGCTGCCTGGGCTCGGTGTCTGTCCGGGTCAGCACATCTGGGGTTTCAATCGTCATTTTCTGGCTCCTCCTGCGCCCACCATAGTCAAAAACTCACGGTAATCCCGGATGTAATCCTCCGGCTCATACGGGCGCGAGGCCAGCACCAGCAGCACGGAGTCGGCGGAATGCAGATGCTCCGTGGCCCACACCATCGGCGGCACCAGCACACCGAAGGTCGGGCGGTTCAGGCAGAACTCCTCGCGGTTTTCACCGTCATCGACGCGCAGATGGCACTCGCCATGCACGCAGATGAGAAACTGGGCGCACCGGTGGTGCGCGTGCTCACCGCGTGTCTGCTCGTTTGGGATCGCGTAGGTCAGAAAGTAGCGCTGCGGTGTGAACGGCAGGTCGTCTGCGAATTCTCCCGCCGTCAGATGGCCGCGGATGTGATCCACCACATGACGCATCTCGTACAGTCGCACGCCGCGCACGGAGCAGGTCTCGCAGTGAGTCTCACGGATCATGCCGGCCTCCCTTCATGCTGAATGACCGTGCGCACCAAGGACTGCGGCTTTCCAGAGACAGTTAAAAACGCGCGCCCCACATACTCGCCGATGATGCCAAGCATCAGCAGTTGAGCCCCGCTGAACACGGCCAGCGCTCCCATCAGGGAGCCCCAGCCGATTTGCCGCTGGCCCACCCAAAATGTCTCCACCAGCACCTCGGCCAGAATCACCGCCCCGAGGGCGCACAGGACCAGGCCCAGCACGCTCGCCAGCCGCAGCGGCATGACGCTGAAATCAAACAGCAGGCTCATGGCCAGACGTGCCAGCTTGCGCGGCGTGTAACCGCTCCTGCCGTGCGTCCGCTCCGCGTGCGCCACCTCCAGCCGGGAGATGCGGTTCGTCGCGCCGAGGATCAGCCCGTCAATGTAAGGGTAGGGGCCGCGATGGGCGGTGATGCGCTCGATCAGCTCGCGCCGCAGCGCCCGGAAGCTGGAAAGGTAAAGGTCGCGCGGCTTGCCCAGCAGAAAGGTGGCGCACAGGTTGGCCAGACGGCTGCACAGGTTGCGCGGCCAGGAGTGTTTTTTTTCCGCATAATACGAGTACACCACCTCCGCCTCCGATTCGCGCAGATGGGCCAGCAGTTTGAGCGCCTCGGCCACCGGATTTTGCAGATCATCGTCCAGGTTCACCACGAACCGGCCGCGTGAGCGGCGGTAGGCCTCCAGCACTGCCGCGTGCTCGCCAAAATTTCGCGCCAGCTCCACCAAAATCACCGGCACGGGAAAGTCGGACAGCACGCGCTTCGCCGCTGCGAACGTCCCGTCCATACTGCCATCGTCCACCAGCACCAGTTCCCATGTCTCCGTCAGTTTCAGGGTGCGGAAGGCGTCCAGCAGCAGGTACAAAGCCTCGCCAGTGTTGTGCAGCGGCACCACAAAACTCACGTCAATGGCAGCGTCATCGCTCACAGGACAGCTCCTTCCGCCTGAATGGGTTTTCGGGCCATCGCAAACACCGAGGAGCCCCAAGGAATCCGCAGCAGGCGGCACAGCCACGCATCAAGATTTCCGACCACGGTCAGAACGTGGTTGAGCCAGACCGGCGAAAGAATCAGGTCTGAAGTGGCGGCTGACAACTCAGTCTCCGGCAGGCGGCGGCTCATGCGGCGCCATGCCAGCAGCGGCAGAAAAAGCCAGGCGTTCCAGTAGTGTGTCATCACGTCATTGAGGCTATGACGGTGGAGCATTTGGCGCACATGACATGCCTTGTAGCGTCTAGTGCCACAAACCGCCACATCATGGGCTCCGCGCAGGCATTCAAAGGCCGGTAGATTGAGCACTAGCAGACCGCCCGGCCGCAGCACCCGGCGCATTTCAGTCAGCGCCCGCGTCTCCTCGACGTTCGTGTGATACAGCACATCCAGACTCAGTACGACATCAAAGGTGTCGCTGGCATAGGGTAGATCATGCACCGAGGCTTGCCGCACCTGGCTCAAGCCGCGTGCCAGGCAATGACGCACGGCCAGTTCCGAGGCATCCACACCCTCCAAATCAAAGTGGGGGTGCTTTTCGCGTAGAAACGCCAGCATACCGCCAGTGCCGCAGCCTGCGTCCAGCAGATGTGCCCTCGGGGGCAGGGAGGCACATGTCAGCGCGCTCATCACCTGACGGCGCAGCACCGCATGCCACCAGTGGCGGTCCTCGACGTGGCGCAGAATGTTGTACTCGGCGGCTAACATGAGGGCGGCAGGGTTTCGATCACCTCGCACACGGCGTTCACGGCTTCTTCGCTGAGGTGCGGGTGCAGGGGCAGGGACAGGACGGTTTCAGCGGCTGCTTCAGCCGTCGGAAACGTGGAGTTGGCCCCGAAGGCAGGCTGCTGGTGCAGTGGCACGGGATAATGTACTGCCACCGGGATGCCCGCGTTTTCCAGATGTCGCAGCAGCGTGTCCCGTCGCTCACAACGCACGACGTATTGATGAAACGCATGCTCGCAGCCACCACGCACGGGCGGCGTGGTCAGCCGGCGGTTGGAGCCCAGACGTGCGTCGTAAAGGGCGGCCAGTCTGCGCCGCTGGTTCACACTTTCTCGCAGCCAGGGCAGTTTCGCCCGTAGCAATGCCGCCTGCAGCTCATCGAGCCGGCTGTTGACGCCGTGAATCGCGCTCACCTGCCGCTCACGCCATCCATACTGGCGGATCAGGCGCAGTCGCTCTGCCAGTTCGCGGTCATCCGTCGCCACCGCGCCCGCATCTCCGCAGGCGGCCAGGTTTTTCGTGGGGTAGAAGCTGAACGCCGCCATTTTTCCCAGCGTGCCGGTCATGCGCCCGTGCCACTTCGCGCCATGCGCCTGGGCGCAGTCCTCCAGCAGCGTGATGCCATGCTCGTTGGCCACGCGTTGCAGGTTCAGCCAGTCCGCCGGATGCCCGTAGAGATGCACCACCAGCGCCGCTTTCACACCACGCCCTACAGGTGAGCGCAGCAGGTTGTCCAGCGAGTCTGGACAAAGTGTGAACGTGTCTTTATCGATGTCCGCAAACACCACTTCCGCCCCGCTGCGCATCACACCGGACGCCACCGCTGAAGGCGCGAACGCCGGCACCACCACGCGGCTTCCAGGCCCGATGCCTAGCGCCCGCAGCATCACCTCAATCGCGTCCGTGCCGCTGCCCACGCCCACGACGTGTTTCACGCCGAGAAAGGTGGCAAACTCGCTCTCAAACGCCGAAACCTCGGCTCCCAGGATTAGCCTGCCGCTGTCGAACACCCGCTGCATCGCCTCGTGCAACCGCGCCTGATGATGAAGCTGATCCGCGTGAGGGAAGGCGGGAAAAAGAGGGCTGGCAGGGTGGTGGGTCAAAACACCGCCATTTTCCCCGGCCACCAGTCCTGTCGCAAATAACGCCACATGTGGCGCGGCCCGCCACAGGTCTGCCGTTCTCTGCGGGTGCTTGCGCCGGTGGCGGTGTCTGCTAAGCATCCGCCCCCATGAAAATTCTCGTCACAGGCAAAGGCGGCCGCGAGCACGCCCTCATCACGGCTCTCAGCGAATCGCCCCAGAAGCACGAACTCTTTGCCTATCCCGGCAGTGATGCCATCGCCTCACTTGCGACGCGTGTGGACGTGCCAGGGTTGCCTGAACTCATCGCCTGGATGCAGAAAAACGGCATCGACCTCTGTGTGGCGGGCGAGGAGGCCTGGTTGGTCAAGGATCGCGGCCTGGCCAATCTATGCGCCGAGGCGGGCATCCCGTGCTGGGGGCCGCTGAAGGAGATCGCGCAGTTGGAAGCCTCCAAAACCTTCGCGAAGAAGTTTTTGCAGCGTCACGGCATCCCCACGGCCGGTTTCACCATCTGCACCAACGCCGCCGAGGCCAAGGCCGCCCTCACTGAGACGCCCATCGTGCTGAAATTCGACGGACTGGCTGCCGGCAAAGGCGTGGCCGTTTGCACGAGCCAGGAGGAGGCGGAACTCTTCATCGACGACGTCATGGAAAAGCGCTGCTTCGGCCCCGGCGACCTGCTGGTCGAAAAATGCCTCACCGGTCCGGAAATTTCCGTGTTCGCGTCGGTTTGCGACGAGTCCTATCAAATCCTCATGCCCGCCCGCGACTACAAACGCATTCGCGACAACGACCAGGGTCCCAACACCGGCGGCATGGGCGCCGTGGCCTCGCTGGAGCTTGCGGAACCGGCGTTGATGCAGCGCATCGAGCGCGAGATCGTGCAGCCCACCGTGCAGGGCATTCTCAAAGACGGCCTCAAGTATCGAGGCTTCCTCTATTTTGGCCTCATGCTCACGCCCACCGGACCGCAGGTCATCGAGTACAACTGCCGCTTTGGCGATCCCGAGGCCGAGGCCGTGCTGCCCATGCTGCGCGGTGATTTCGCGACCTATGCGTTGGAGGCCGCGAAGGGAAACTTGCAGCCCGATCTGATCCAGTTCGCCCCCGGTTGGAGCATTTGCCTGATCTCTGCCAGCGCCGGTTATCCCGCCTCATCGCGCAACGGCGATGTGATCAGCGGCCTGGAGTCCGTCAGCGGTGCGCGTGTGTATCACTGCGGAACGAAGCGCAATGCGAGCGGTCAGTTTGAGACCAACGGTGGCCGCGTTCTCGCCATCGTGGCGCAGGGATCCACGCGGGTCGAAGCGCGCGACAAGGCGTATGCCGAAAGCGCGAAAGTGACGTTCGACGGCATGCAGCGCCGTTCAGACATCGGCAGGATGCACTTCGAGTAACCAATCACTCGCCTTGCAGCGTCCGTGCCTGCTCCACGATGGAGTTTGCCGCTTCCGTTTCATCATTCACGACCTGGGTCGCGCCAAGGCGCTTCAGACGGTCCACATCCGAGCTGAAACGCGCTCGGGCCAGCACCGGAACATCCGGACGCTGCTCGCGCACGACGGCCAGCGCCTGGGCGTTGACCGTGGCGTCTGGAAAGGTGAGTGCCACGAGCCTGGCATGCTTCAGGCGTGTCAGTTCCCACGTTTCCTCATGGGAGGCGTCGGCGAAGAGCACCGGCTGCCCCTGCCGCTGGAGACTGTGCACGGTTTCGGCATTCAACTCGACCACGAGCGTCTGCACACCGGCGTCGAGCAGCGCCTTGTTGAGTTTTTCACCCACAGGGCCATGCCCGCAGATGATGGCATGGCCTGACATGCCCGCCACGCGCTGTCGCAGGCTGCCACCGTCAAATTTGACCGGCTTTCCACGGCCCCAGCCGCGCTTGACCAGCCAGTCTCCGAGCGGCTGACCGAGTTTGAGCAGAGCAGGGAGCAGGCCCATCGAAAAGGCGCTGGCCACGAGCAGCGTCTGCTGCGTTTCGACGCTCCATAGCTGTGCGGCACCGGCCTGCTGGAGCAGCACCAGCGAAAACTCCCCCGCGCTGCACAAACCGATGCCCGCCATCAACGACTGGCGATGCACCAGCCCGAGGCGGCGCGCGATGAGCGTGATCACACCGGCCTTGAGGAGCATTAGCACCGCAGTCAGGCCGCAAATCGGCAGCCAGAGCTGCATGGCGGCCTTCAGGTCGATCATGAGGCCCACCGAGACAAAGAACAGTGTGAGAAACAAATCCTTCAACGGCATAACGTCCGCGAGGATGCGATGTTTGAAGATGGACTCGCTCACCGCCAGTCCTGCCACAAACGCGCCGAGCGCCAGCCCCAGGCCGAGCAAGCCGCCGACGAAGGCCAGGCCGACGCAACTGCCGATGACCGAGAGTGTGAACAGCTCGCGGCTGCGTGTTCGTGTCACCGCATTCAGCACCCAGGGGATGCCCCAGCGTGCCGCCACCCCGGACAGAACGACAAACGCTCCGCCCCGCAAGGCCAGCGAGCCAAGGCGTGGCAGCAGCGCGGTGTCCTCGCCCGGCTGCGGCAGCAGCAAGGGCATGAACAGGAAAAACACGATGATGAACAGGTCCTGGAAAATCGCCACGGCCAGCGCCATGCGTGCGCCTGGACTGGCTTCGAGGCCGAGATCTTGAAAACTCTTCAAACTCACGGCCGTGGAACTCATCGCCAGCGCCACGGACAGGATGACCGCCGCCTGCCACGGCAGGTGCATCAGTGTCGAGGCGACTCCGGCGAGCAGCATGCACAGCCCCATCTGCCAGCCGCCGCCCACAAAGGCCAGTCGGCGCAGGAAACGCAGCTCCCCGAGTGAAAACTCCAGCCCCAGCGTGAACATCAGCAGCACCACGCCGAACTCCGCCATCTGCGAGACTTGCTCATGCGATTCACCGCCGCCCAGCAGGCCCAGCACGCCCGAATTGGCAATCAAAATGCCGCAGATGAAATAGCCCGCCAGCATCGACTGCCGCAAGCGCAGCAGCAGCAGCGACACCAGCACCACGCCCGCCAGCATCAGCGCCAGCAGCGCGAACAGCGGCGGGATCGCGTCTGATGCGGCTAGCACAGGCGAAAGTTGCATGAGTTTCAGCCGGCTGCCTTCACATAGAGGCCGTTGGACCACAGGCTCTCGCCCGAAGCCGTGGAGGCCGTCTCATAGCAGCCCACGAGCGTGTAGCCGAGCTGGCCGAGGAAATCATGCAACTCGGTGAAGCCGCCCTGGCCCTGGTAGAGCTGTTTGAAGTTCATTTCGGTGAAGATCAGATGAATTTTGCCCTCTTTGAGCAGCTTGCTGCCGCCTTTGAGAATCGCCAGGTCGTAGCCCTCGGCGTTGATCTTGAGCACATGCACATCGCTCCAGCCCTGGCGTGGCACATAATCATCCAGGCACTGCATTTCCACGTCGATGAATGAATCGGGCGAAGAGCCGGCCTCCGGCTCCTCCAATTGAAGGAAGGAGTTGGTCTCGTGGTGGGCGCGCAGAAAGAACCGTGCCATTTTTTTCTCCGGGCCAAAGGCCAGCGCGTGCGCCTTGGCATGCGGGAATTTTTCCAGGTTCCTCTGCAGCACCTCGCAGCTCGCGGGTGTCGGCTCATAGCAGTGAACCTCGGCCTGCGGGAAGCCCCGCGCCAGACGCTTGCTCGTCTGGCCTCGGTTCGCGCCGACGTCCATGATGATGCGCGGTGTGATGCCGCGTGCTTTCAGGATGTCCGCAGCGTCATCAATCCAGTCCAGACCGAAGACCGCGCGGTACTTGCTCTTTTTGCAGATCTGCACGCCTGTGGGGCGCAGCAGCTTGTTGAGGAGTTGGATGAAGGTCACAGTGCGAGGATGATGGGCGTTAAAAGTGGGGATGAGGCGCGGCCATCCATGCATGCAATCTCTGGCGGCTCAAACTCAAACCCCGCCCGTGGACGATTTTAAGCCGCCAGCTTGCGATACAGCTTCTCCATGGCCTCAGGACTTCTGCACGCGATGGCGGCTTGGGCGAGGATGCTCGCGACATCGAGACGCGAGATTTTGATGCCTTGCTGAACTTTGTCCCAAGAGGCAGAGCGCATTTTGGCGACGGTTTGAATGCCGAGCAGCAGCGGCAAGGCGGTGGCGTAGCGCAGTTTGCCGTGAGCGACGTGTTGAACATAGCGCAGGCCGCATTCGAGGTGCTCCGTGCAGATTTTCAGCCACTTGCGCCACTCGGTTTGAATCTCGTCGGGCTGGCAGGGCAGGTAGCAACGGCCATCGCGGGTGTCTTCGCCGATGTCGCGCAGGATGTTGATGAGCTGGAGGCCTTTGCCCATGCGCGCACCCCATGACTGCATCTGCGCGGTGGTGACGGCGGGATCGAGCGATGAAGGCAGCTCGGTGGCACAGAGCTGGGTCCAGAATTCGCCGACACAACCGGCGACGAGCCAGGTGTATTGATCGAGTTCTTCAGCGCTAGCGAGTGAGCGAAGCTGGCCGTCGGACGGGAAGCGGCGGATGTCGAGCTTCTGGCCGTCGATGATGTGCTCCAGCACACTTTGGATGGCCGCCAGGGGCGCTGGCTGCATCGTGCGCAGCCAGCCAATGCCATCCGCGAATTTTTCCATGAGGCGGCGCTCGGCGTCATCCTTCTGCTTGGGGCAAAACTGCTCGCGCAATGTGCTGGCGAGCGATTCGACGACGGAATCGCCCCGCACGAGAGCGCGGTAACGTTCCAGGCAGTCCAGCCGCACTTCGGCGCTGACGCTGGCGGTGTCGGCGATGGTATCGGCGGTGCGGGCAAGCAGGTAGGCGAGGGAAATCGGCTCGCGCAACTCCTTGGGCAGCGCTTTGAGCGTGAGGTAGAACGAGCGCGACACCGCCGCCAGCAACTGGCCGCCGAGTTCGCGTTCGTGGTGGGATTCGTCAGACATCTGTAGGTCAGTAGGACAGTGGGACTGTGGGACGGTCAAGCGAGCGTGCTTTCGTTTGCAGACTGCTCTGAACTGACCCACTGACCTTCCGTCCGACTGACGCACCGTGAATCACCTTTACGTCCACATCCCGTTCTGCCACCGCATCTGCCCGTATTGCAGCTTTCACAAGCACACGCCGGGCGGTACGGACATGGTGGCTTTTGTGGAAGCGTTGCTGAAGGAGGCCGAAAAACAGCCGCTGAAGCCGCGCACGATCTTTTTCGGCGGTGGAACGCCGACGATGCTCAGTGAGGTGCATCTGGAGCGCCTGCTGCGCGGTTTGCGCGAGCGCCAGGACATGTCGGAAGTGGCGGAATACACGATGGAGGCCAATCCACGCACGATCACCGCCTCCAAAGCCGCGATGATGCGTGAACTGGGTGTCACGCGTGTCTCGCTGGGCATCCAGGCCTGGGATGAAGCCACGCTGAAGACACTGGGGCGTGATCATTCACCCGCAGAGGCCGAAGAAACATGGCAGGTGCTCAAGGCGGTCGATTTTCCGAGTTTGAACCTCGATCTGATGTTCTCCATCCCCGGCCAGAGCCTTGAAACGTGGCGTGAAACGCTGGAGCATTCGCTCTCGCTGAACCCCGACCACATTTCGGCCTACAACCTCAACTATGAGGAGGACACGGACTTTTTCCGCCGCCTCAAAGCGGGTGAGTTTCGTGAGGACGAGGGCCGCGACGCGGACTTTTTCAATCTGGGCATCGACCTGCTCGAAGCAGGCGGTTTTGAGCACTATGAGATCTCCAACTACGCCAAGTCGGGGCATCGCAGCGTCCACAACGAGTCCTACTGGCTCGGTGAGGATTATCTCGGCATCGGTCCCGGTGCTTTTTCGACCGTAGGCGGCAAACGCTGGCACAATGTGAAGGACACGCCGCGCTACATGGAGATGACGTTGGCTGGAGAAAATACAGCGGTGGAAGTCGAGGAACTCACGCCGGATCAGCGGCGCACGGAGCGCTTCGGACTGGAACTGCGCACGGCGCGTGGTTTGCCGCTGCAAATGATCGCCCCTGAGTCACGCCGCATGCTCGACACGCTGCGTGACCAGGGGCTGTTGGACTTTGATGATCAGTTTGTCCGGCTGAGTCGCAGTGGCAAACCACTGGTTGATCCGATTGCCGTGGCGCTGATGGGTTAAAACTGTTCGACCAGATAGCGGATCAAGTCGGTGGAGGTGACCATGCCGACGAGTTTGCTAGTGCCGGAGACAATAGGCAGGGAGTGGAAGTCACTCTTGGCGAGGATTTCGGCGGCTTCTCGCACGGTGCCGGTTTCGGCGAGCGTGACGGGATTCGTTTTCATCACCTGCTCCAAGGAGAGTGTGTGGTCGAGCGTGGCATCGACTGTGCGTTCATCGGTGTTGAACGCATCGCCAAAGCTGACGCGGAGAATGTCGCTCCAGGCGATAATGCCGACGATTTTGTCACCGTTCACGACTGGGATGTGATGCACGCCATGTTCGCGCACAAGGGCACGGACTTTGGAGATGGGATCGCCGTGGTGGACGGTGATCACGTTGCGGGTCATGAGGTGGGAGATGGGATCGTTGCGTTTCATGGTTGGGTTGGTAATGCAACATTGTCGAGGGCCTGCGGCACCGCTCCGCTTGGCTTGGGCATGCTTGAACGGATGTTGCGTGGGGACTCAGACGAGTTCCACCACGACGGCGCTGGCGTTGTCTCGACCGGACTCAGCCACGGCATACTCGACGAACCACTGCGCGCGGGTTTTGTCTGCTGGCGGTTGATCCTCGGCGAGCATGTCGGCCAGGCGGTGATCCCAGATGCCATCGATGACACCGTCGGTGCAAAAAAGGAAGCGGTCGCCGATCTCGCAGCCGACGGAGCCGACCTGAGGGTCGAGGGACTGGCTGCCGGCGCCGAGCACCTGCATGAGGATGCTTTTGCGCGGGTGCATGCGTGCCTGGCGCTCGTTGAGCTGGCCGTGGCGCTGCATCCAGCCGACCTGTGAGTGGTCGTCGGTGAGCTGTTTCATTTTACCGCCTTTGGGCAGCCAGTAGATGCGGCTGTCGCCCACATGGGCGAAGTGCAACCAGCCGGGCGTGAACCATCCCAGGCTCAGTGTTGCGCCCATGCCACGGCATTCCTCGTAGTAGCGGCCGAGTTTCAACAGTTCTGCATGAATGCGGTGAAACAATTCCTCCAGAACTTCGCCATGGCCGGCGGCGATTTGCTGCGCGGACTGTTTGAAGCTCTTTGGCAGCAGTTGGGTGATTTTTTCCGCAGCGATCTTGCTGGCAAACTCGCCGGACTTCGCGCCGCCCATGCCATCGCTCACGGCGAAGACGAAGTCGCCGGTGGTGAGGCTGGATTCGCCGAATTTGCCGAGGTAGCGCAGCTCGCGGGCGTCGAAGTTCAGGCAGAGGAAAGTGTCCTCGTTGTTCTGACGCACGCGTCCTGGGTGGGTCAGGCCGGACCAGCGGAGTTGGTTGGGTGGTTGGGGGGGGCTGGAATCGCTCATGGAGCGGGCTTTGGAGGCGGTGGGTCGAGGATGGTGGCGAGTTCGAAGTCGATGAGGCAGAAGCGGCCGTCGCTGTGGCGGTAAGTGACGTTGCGGGTGAAGGGGTCATCGTGGCGGACGCCGTAGTCGCGCTCCAAGGTTCCGAAAAGATCCTTCAGCTTCGCCTCGCTGATGCGTTCGACGAGGGAGCCGCAGTTTGTGGTGACGAGGTAGAGCTGGTCTTCGTGGGCTTCCAGGACGCGGGGCACATAATCGCAGCCCCGCTCCTCCAGCAACCGGAGCACCTTCACCTCGTTGGCGAAGCGCTCGGCGGCGTTGCTGCCGCGAAAATGTTTATGCACGCGGCCGTCGTAGCCGATGCGGACGAGGGCTCGCTGGGTGTTTTTGGCTTCTTGCATGGGGTTTTCCGGCGGGGTGCCGGACTTTTCCAGCATGCGGTGGTCCTGGCAAGCGGACAAAAATACATCTCGCGTCTGGCACGCGGCATGCTTACATGCGCTTTGCTGAACTTGGAGGCGCTCATTTTCTCCTCCCGGAAAGGCAAAAACACACACACTCAACCATGGCCAAATACAAACTCGAATACATCTGGCTGGACGGCTATCAGCCGGTCCGCAACCTCCGCAGCAAAACACAGCTCAAAGACTTTGCCAGCTTCCCGAAGCTGGAAGAACTGCCAGATTGGGGCTTTGACGGCTCCTCCACCCAGCAGGCCCCCGGCGGCTCTTCCGACTGCGTGCTGAAGCCTGTGGCCGTGTTCCCTGACAGCACCCGCATCAACGGCGTGCTCGTCATGTGCGAAGTCTATAACGCCGACGGCACCCCCCACGCCTCCAACGACCGCGCCACCATCCTCGACGATCCGGACGCCTGGTTCGGCTTTGAGCAGGAATACTTCCTTTACCAGGACGGCCGCCCCCTCGGTTTCCCCGAGAACGGCTATCCCGCCCCGCAGGGCCCCTACTACACCGGCGTCGGTTACAAGAACGTCGGCGACATCGCCCGTCAGATCGTTGAGGAGCACCTCGACATCTGCCTTGCCGCCGGCATCAACCACGAAGGCATCAACGCCGAAGTGGCCAAGGGTCAGTGGGAATTCCAGATCTTCGGCAAAGGCTCCAAGACCTGCGCCGACCAGGTGTGGGTGGCTCGTTACATCCTGAACCGCCTTTGCGAGAAGTATTGCGTGGACGTTGAGTACCACTGCAAGCCGCTCGGCGCCACTGACTGGAACGGTTCCGGCATGCACGCCAACTTCTCTACGAAGTTCATGCGTGAAACCGGCGGCGAGCCCTACTTCCTCGCCCTCATGGCCCAATTCGAGAAGAACTGCATGGAGCACATCGCCGTGTATGGTCCGGACAATCACATGCGCCTCACCGGCCTGCATGAGACCCAGAGCATCGACAAGTTCTCCTGGGGTATCGCTGACCGTGGCGCGTCCATCCGCGTCCCGCACAGCTTCAAGAAAAATGGCTGGAAAGGCTACCTCGAAGACCGTCGTCCGAACAGCCAGGGCAATCCTTACCAGATCGCCTCGCGCATTCTCAAGACCATCTCCGAAGTGCCGCAGAAGTAATTCTTCCGTCGGACTCCTTCCCACGAACGCCGCCTGGAAACAGGCGGCGTTTTTTTGCTTTGGAGCCGGGGTTTGCAAATCTGCGCCTGCCTGCTAGGTGAATTCGTATCCCAACCCCATGCCCACCGAACAAGACATCCGCACCGCCCTCGGCAACGTCCGCTACCCCGGCTTCAGCCGTGACATCCTGTCCTTTGGGCTTGTGAAGGGCATTCAGATCGAAGGAGCGAATGTCACGGTCGAAATCTCCGTCGCCACGCGTGATCCCAATATCCCGCGCCTCATTCATGAGCAGGCGATGGACGTGCTGAAAAAGGTGTCCGGCGTCGGCGAAGTGAAGCTGAACTTTGACATCAAGGAGCCGCCGGGCGCCGGAACCACAGGTTCCGAAAAACTTGGCAAATCGAGCATACCTGGTGTGAAGAAGGTGATTGCCATCGCTTCGGGCAAGGGTGGCGTGGGCAAGAGCACCGTCGCTTCAAATCTTGCGGTTGCTTTGAGCCAAAGCGGACTGCGTGTCGGCCTCTGTGACTGCGATTTATACGGTCCCAGCATCGCGCACATGTTTGGCACGGACGAGCGCCCGTATCAGAACGACGAGCAGCAGATCGTTCCGATTGAGAAATACGGTTTGCAGCTCATGTCGATGGGCTTCCTGCTCGAAGACGCCTCGCCGGTGATCGTGCGCGGCCCTATCGCCACACGTTACACGCAGCAGTTTCTGCGTCAGTGCGCCTGGAATGATCTCGACGTGCTCGTGCTCGATCTGCCGCCGGGCACGGGAGACATCCAGCTTACCATCGTGCAAACTGTGTCGCTCGACGGTGCGGTGATCGTCACCACGCCGCAGGAGGTCGCCTTGATCGACGCCCGCAAGGCCGTGGGCATGTTCCAGAAGGTCAATGTGCCGATCCTCGGCATCATTGAGAACATGAGCTACTTCCTCTGCCCGAGCGACGGCAAGGTGTATCACATCTTCGGCAAAGGTGGCGGCGAGCATGAGGCGAAACGTCTCGGCGTGCCGCTGCTGGGCCAGATTCCCATCGAAATGGACGTGCGTGAGAGCGGTGACGAAGGCCATCCCATCGCCCTCGAAGATCCGACGAAGTCCGCGTCGTCGAAGGTGTTCCGCGAGATCGCGGCGCAGTTGAAGTAGCTCGGAACTTCTTACTTCGCCTCCACCGCCGGTTTGTCGCCGAGCTGAAGCGTGGGAGCCTTGGCCGTGTCGCTGATGTTCAGCGCCAGCCAGTGGCCGTTGATCGCGTGCGCAGGAAAACCGCACGCGAGGGCAAACTCGCCGGTTTCATCCGCCACAAAGGAAAACTCCGCCTTGGTGAGCGATAATCCGACTTCCGGCTTCGGCACACCCGCGCCCTCAAAGTAGGGCTCGCCCATTTGCAGCTTCTTGGTCGTGTCTTTTTCCACCACGACGGCGCTGTGCGGAATCGGGCTGGGGTTGATGAAAGTCACCTCAATGGTCCAGTCCTTGGGAACCGTGAAGATGGCCTTGCCGTGCGAGTAGCCGTTGAAGTTCATGCCGTAGTTCGCGGCGCTGTAGGTGGCCACGAGGGTGATCTTCACGGTCTTCGACTTGTCGCCGAGCTTCAGGAAATCCGCCTCGGTGATGCCGGCGAAGAGTTCCTTCTTCAATCCGGGGATCTCCACCGCATGAGCATGATCCGCAGGGGCTGCGGGCTGTTGGGCCTGGGTGAGTGTGGTGGCGAGAAGCGAGACGAGGAAAAGGCGGCTGATCATGGTGGGGCGGATGGAAGCAGGGTTGCCAGAACGTGCAATGGACGATCAAACTGTCGGGCATGGAACGATGAATCTCGCCTTCCGCAAAAATAATCCCCAAGATACCCGCCACGTTCCCGTGATGCCCGGCGAATACGACCCCATGAGCGAAACGCACGATCTTTTCCTGGAAACCCTGCGGCGCTACGAGCGGCCCCTCATCCGCTACGCGCACGGTTACACGGGCGACCTGGAAGACGCGCGTGACATCGTGCAGGACGTGTTTGTGAAGCTCAGCCAGCACCTTGCCACGCTCGACCACGAACGGTTGGCCCCCTGGCTCTTCACCGTCTGCCGCAATCGTGCTCTTGATCATCATCGCAAACATCAACGCCTCATCGTCATGGAAACGGAAACCCTCGATCTCGAAGCCTCCGCCGATCCCGCGCCCAATGACGCGATGGAGAAGCGCGAAACCGCCACCGCCCTGCGTGAACTCATCGAAACCCTGCCCGTGCGCCAGCGCGAGGCTGTGCGGCTGAAGTTCATCGCCGGACTCGACTACCAGCAGATCAGCGCCGCCATGCAGACCAGCATCGGCAACGTCGGCTACCTCATCCACCACGGCGTGGCCGCCTTGAAGACCAAATGGCAGGCCCACGACGAGCCACCGCCCGCGAAACTGAAACACGCGATGGCCTGAAACCCTCCAACCACCTTTTTTGACCATGAAACCGGAACAAATCACCGCCTGGGCGCTCGAAGAAGCCAGCGCCGAAGAACTCCAGCAGCTTGAGGCGGAGCTGCATGAGAATCCGCAGGCGAAACAAAACGCCGAGGCAACCAAAGAATTCTGCCACTTCCTGCTCGCCGAATTGCGTGATGAATCGCTCGCGCTGACGGATAGGCAGCGGGAGCGCTTGCAGGCGCAGCCCGTGGGGCAATCGTCTCGATTGCCTGGAACGCCAGCCGCACCACGACCTCAATGGCGCACCGGCTTGGTGCGCTTCGCGCTCGCGGCGTGCGTGGTTCTGGGGGGCTTTTGGACGTGGCATGCTTATGATTCACGACAAAGCGTGGAGATTGCCTTTGAGGTGGAACATCGAATCCAGCCAGGACGCCGAGGCACCGAAATGGCTCCAGGAAATCCCGCGTCGGAAGCTCGCCTTCTCGCGGAGAAACCGATCCATGCATTGGATCCGCTTGCAGGCATTGTTGCGGATAAACAACTGGCGGCAGCCCCGGCGGCGGCCTATCCGAGCCCGGAGATTCCGCGCATGCTGACAATGAACGCCGGTCAGTCCACGATGACGCCAGGCGATGTTGAGGAATTGAAGAAAATCCAGGACCAAGCGGCCTATGGATTGAATTTTGATAACACCTCAAGATCAACGGTGAATGCCCAGCCTGGACTGATCGCCGCCGCTGGTGGGAGCAGCCCGATGACGATGGGTGATTTACAGACTCCCGCTCAGATGAGCAATTTGGCTGGCACGGGCGGCATGAACAAGACCGCTGATGGTGCGCTCATGGAGTCAAATGGCAGCACGTTCACTGGAGGAAAGACGGTGTCGGCGGGCAACCTCACTCTCAATGGTGGAACGACCACGTCTTCCACTGCTAGTGGAATCGTGGCGGGCACATCTTTGACCAAGTCTGGATCTGGCACGGTGATGCTGACCGGGACGAACACTTATACCGGAACGACGACGGTGAGCGGCGGCATTGTACAGTTCAGTAGCACAACTGCTGCACCGGCGACCACGCCTGCCTCTCCGCCGGTGGTGATGAGTCCGCAGCCGGATGCGTATTACTTTGCCGCAGTCGCAGGCAAAGATTCAGACGGTTTGCAACGTGAGCGTTGGGTGAAAGAGGAAACGGCGACCGAACTTCGCCGCAAATCCGGCGTGGAAGGCGAATCTTACACCCGCATCCTCGAAAACGAGCTGAAGGACGTGGCGCGGGAGCCGCTTTCAACATTCTCGATCGATGTCGATACCGCAGCGTATGCGAATGTGCGCCGGTTTTTGAACCAGAACACGATTCCGCCTGCCGATGCGGTGCGCATCGAGGAGTTGGTCAATTATTTCCCCACGGCGGAGGAAGGACCGGCTCCGCAGGCGAAGGAACCTTTCGGTGTGCGAGTCGAACTGGCTCCGTGCCCATGGCAGCCGACTCACAGACTCGCCCGCATCGCGATCAAGGGCCGCGAACTCGGCAATGAGCGTAAGGCGAGTAATCTGGTCTTCCTCGTCGATGTCTCCGGTTCGATGAACGAGCCGAGCAAGCTGCCGCTGGTGCAGCAGTCTCTGCGCATGCTCACCGAACAGCTCGGGGAAGGGGACCGCGTGACGATGGTGGTCTATGCGGGCAGCAGTGGTCTCGTGCTGCCGCCGACGAATGGCGAGAAGAAGGCCGACATCCTCGCTGCCATCGAAAAACTCAAAGCTGGTGGCAGCACACATGGCAGTGCGGGCATTCAACTGGCTTACGAGCAGGCCGTGGCCGGTTTCATCAAAGAAGGCGTGAATCGCGTGATCCTCTGCACCGATGGCGATTTCAATGTCGGCGTCAGTTCACCTGAGGAGCTGGAAAAATTGATCACCAAGCAGGCCAAGAGCGGCGTCTTCCTCAGCGTGCTGGGCTTTGGCAGCGGCAACCTGAAGGATCGCACGATGGAAACACTGGCTGACAAGGGCAACGGCAACTACGCCTACATCGACAGTCTCAGCGAGGCACGCAAAGTGCTCGTGGAGCAGATGAGCGGCACGCTGGTGACCATCGCGAAGGATGTGAAGATTCAGGTCGAGTTCAATCCGGCTGCGGTGCGCAGCTACCGCCTCATCGGTTATGAAAACCGCCTGCTGGCGAAGGAAGACTTCAATGATGACACGAAGGACGCGGGTGAAATCGGCGCGGGTCACAGCGTGGTGGCCTTGTATGAAGTCGTGCCCGCCAATCTGCCGCCCGGAGCCGAGTCTCGGCCTGCGGTGGACAGTTTGAAGTATCAAACGCCAACCATTGCGCCTGAACGTCTAGCGGAAGCAGCCAAGAGCGGCGAACTGATGACCGTGAAGCTGCGCTACAAGGAGCCGGAAGGCAGCACGAGCCGCTTGATCGAAGTTCCCGCTAAAGACGAGGGCAAAACCCTCACGGCGAGCAGCGAGGAGTTCAAGTTCAGCGCAGCTGTGGCCGGATTCGGCCTGCTGCTGCGTGATTCGGCCTACAAAGGCACGCTGAGCTGGGAAACGGTGCGCAAACTCGCGCTTGATGGCAAAGGCGCGGACAAACTCGGCTATCGCGGCGAGTTCCTGCAGCTCATCGACAAGGCGCGAGGTCTGAAGGAAACGCGGCCGTGATGCATGGTTTTGTAGTTCCGCCTTCAGGCGGTTCTGAGCCGGCTAAAGCCGGGACTACAATACAGATTCGCATCCAAGGTTGAATCGCCTTCGAGTCACGTTATGAAACCCGCATGGAACTCATCAACAACATTGCCCAGGTGCCTACGGCGGTCGGACCTTATTCCCAGGCGGTGAAGCAGGGCGGCTTGCTCTTCTGCTCCGGCCAGATCCCGATTGATCCGGCGGCAGGCAAGATCGTGGCGACGGATGTGGAAGGGCAGGCGAACCAGGTGCTGGCCAACATCCGCGCGTTGCTGACCGCACAGGGTCTCAAAATGAGCGATGTCATCAAGGCGACGGTCTTTCTGACCTCCATGGCCGATTTTCCGAAGATCAATCCGCTCTATGAAGCCGCCTTTGAAGGCCACAAACCGGCGCGTTCGACCGTGGCGGTGGCAGGACTGCCGCTCGGTGCGCTGATTGAGATCGAGGTGATCGCAGCGCTGGGCTGAGTCGTTGGTTTGCTCAGCGGTGTTCGATCACATCGCTGTTTTGGAAGCGGATCTTCGGCAGGGACGCGTAGCGGTCATCCGCGTGACGATATCCGGCGGGGCAGAGGACGGCGGTGGTGAGACCCTGGGCCTCCAGGCCGAGGAGTTCGTCGTATTTACCTGCAACGAAGCCTTCCATCGGACAAGTGTCGATGCCGAGCAGCGCACAGGCCGCCATGAACTGGCCGAGGGCGATGTAGGCCTGCATTTTGGCCCAGTCCTGGGTCATGTAGCCTTGGGCCTGTGTGCCAGCGACCATCTTGCGGAATCCGGCCAGCGCATCGGCGCTGCCGCCGCGCACCTCGACCATGCGGGCGATGAAGGCATCCAGATCGTCGAGGCTGTAGGCTTTTTTCACGGTCATGACGACGAGATGCGAGCAATCGGCCACCTGGCGCTGCCGCCACGAGTGCGCGACGAGCTTTTCCCGCAGCTCCTGATCCTGGATGATGAAAAACTTCCACGGCTGCAAGCCAAAGCTCGATGGTGTGAGCACCAGCGATTCTTCCAGCGCGGCCCAGGTGTCGGCGGGGATTTTCTTCGAGGGGTCGAAGACCTTGGTGGCGTAACGCCAGTTTAGGGCGGTGAGGAGTTCTGAGGTATCCATGGCAGGCCGCTGCTTTGGCATGGCACCGCCGCTTCTGCAAACCCAGAACCGCTATTCCAGCTCCGGCGGCACGTTGCCATACATCCACGGCTTGCCGGCAAAGGGCGGAATTTTGGGGTGCTCCGGCTTTGGCTCGGCCTTCATCTGATTGGCGAGTTCGATGCCTTTGTTCGCCATTTGAGTGCCGGCGGTGATCTCGAGATTCGAGTACGCGGTGAGGCGCGTCTCGTAACCGCCGCCGTTCGGGCCAAAGGCCTCCTCGGTGGGCACATAGCCGACGATGCCGTTGGAAAGCTCGCACGGGAAGGTGAAGGCGTGCTGGCTGCCTTTTTTGATGTCGAGGCCGTATTGCACGAAGTACTCAGCGGGATTGGAAACAAAACACGCGGGGCCGATTTTCACGCACTGCACCTCACAATCGACCAACGGGACGGTTTGGTTGAGGTGGTCGAGCATGACGATCTCCTTCGCGAAAATCCATTCCGTGGGCTCAACAGTGTTCTTGGGCTTCTGCATGATTTCGAGGCTCTTGGCGACGCGCTGCGGCGAAGGCGGGCGGCGTTTGACCTTCAGAACTTCCTGGCGTGTCTCGACAGGTGCCGTGGTGGTCTTCGGCATCGCCAGCAGCGTGCGGATGGCCTCCGCACCAATGCGGCTGCCGACGTACTGCGACCATTCCTCCGATTTCGGGCGCTGATTGGGACTGAGATTGTCCACCTGCGTCACGTCACCGCACGCGCCTTGCATGAAGACGATGGGAGCGTGTGTGCCGAGGCCGCCCTGGATGGTTTTTTCGAGGTATTGGATCCAGTTGGCTGAAATGCCGCCGGGATTCGTCGTGGCGTGGCAGGCGTAGTTCACCACCACGCCCACAAGCTGCCCCTGCATGTCCCAGGCTCCGATCACACCGACCTGCGGGTCGATGGGGCCGGCATATTCGAGGATGTCGGGATTGCCCGCGCCAGGATGACTCCAGCTCTGGCCGTTCTTCATGCGCAGACGGCGGTTGAAGGCCACTTTGTCCTCGTGGCCGAACCCAAAGCCGAGCTGCACCGGAACTTTGCCGCGATCCGCCGCCACGACACCGGCGACGATCTCGCTCGTCACCCGCAGCAGGTAGCCCGCGTCGGCGCAGGAGGACTCTTCATAGGCCAGCTTCTTCACGAGATCGGAGGCGGTGTCGTACTCGCCCGGCATGACCATGCCGACCGGGCCGGAGCTGTGCGAATGCGAGGCGCAAATCAGCACGGCATCGCCCGTGATGCCGGTGGCTTTTTCAATCTGCGCCCGGGCATCCAGCACGATCTGCCTTGGCAACACGAGCGCGTCGAGTCCGATCACCGCGGCCCGTTTCTTGCCATCGTCAAACAAGGCCACGCGCACCTTGCAGGCGTCGTGGAAGCTTTTGTGGAAACCTTTGCTGTAACCGCCCGGCTGCTCCATGCCGATGCCGGGGGTGATGTCCCGCTCGGCGAAGCCTGCCTTGATGTTTGAGGTTGGGACGGGTGTTTGGGCGTGCAGGCCAACAGAGCAGAGGCCAACAGAGCAGAGGCCGACAAGGAGCAGGGGGAGGCGCATGAATCATGAACGCGGGTGTGGCGGCCTCTTTTTTGAGAAAAAACTTACAATCTTTCTTGGCGTGAAGATTGCATCCCTACCCCGGACTGAATTATTATTTAATCTGTCACTCTCCCGACCGTGCACGCCCTGTATTACATCGCCAAAGGCCAGAAGACCCTCGGTCCCTGCTCCAAAGACGACCTGCGCAATTTCCTCGCGTACGGGTCCATCCGGGACAGCGACTTGGTGAAGCGCGGTGACGAGGAGCAGTGGCGGCCGGTTTCCACCCTGCTGGAACTGCATGCCTCGGGCGAGGTGCTGGCCGACGGACTCACGGTGAAGCCGGTGCGGCGACGAGTCGCGCGTTACCGTGACTATGACCGCGTGCCCAATGAGCAGCGTGGCGGTGTGGTGCTGCGTCGGATGTTCTTTGGTTTTCTGATCATGCCGCCACTGCTGTGGTGGGCGGCGGTGTCGATCTACTCGGATCACATTTTTCGCCGGAAGAAGGACGAAAACGGTTACCTGCGCATTTGGGGGCGCTGGGTGGAGGTGCTGGTGACGCTGATGATCATCGTGAACGCCCTGGCTTGGTGGGCGGGCATCACCTATGCCTCGTGGATTCTGGGGCCAGGACTGGCGGAGCTTTCCAAGGGCATGGGCGAGGCCATGGAGGTCATCCGTGGGCTTTGGAGAGACATTCGTGGTTAAAAGCCGCTCGTCTGGCCGTAGTCGCCGGGCTGGCAAGACGCTGATTGTCATTCCCTGTGCAGGATTTGGCATCCTGGGCCTGGGCTGACACGCGGTCACTTTTCTTCGCGTTGGTTGCGGCATGAAAGCCATGCTGCTCATCCCGATCATCGCTGTCGCCACCAGTCTTCAGGCCGCTCAACCGAACGCAGCCGACGCCTCGAAGCAAATCGACGCCCTGCTGGCCCAGAGCTGGCAGAAACACAAGCTCAAGCCCAACGCGCTGGTGGATGATGCCACCTTCCTCCGCCGTGCTTATCTCACCGTCGTGGGCCGCATCCCGACACTGGATGAAGCGAAGGCATTTCATGCCTGTCAGGCTCCTGACAAACGAACCAAGCTCATCGACTGCCTGCTCGCCAGTGATGGCTATGTGCAGCATTCCTTCAACTACTGGGCCGATGTGCTGCGTGCGCAGAGCCTGGGCGTCGGTGGCAGCACCACGGCGCAGCAGTACCTGAACTTCATCCGCGAATCACTGCGCACGAACAAGCCATGGGACCAGATGGCCCGTGAGTTGGTCTCCAGCGAGGGCACCTGCTTCGACACCGGTGCCATCGGCTATTACATGCGCGACCGCGGCATGCCGCTCGACAATTTGTCCAACACCACCCGCATCTTCCTCGGCACCCGCATGGAGTGCGCGCAGTGTCACGACCATCCCTTCGACAAATGGACGCAGAAGCAGTTCTTCGAGATGGCGGCCTTCACTCACAACATGAGCGCCACCAGCTACCGCTCGAAGGGCAACGACGAGGTGCAGAAAATGATCCGCCAGGACAAGGCGCTGGACAAGGAAACACAGGATTTGATGCGTCAGGCGCTCAACGAGGCATTCCGCCCGCTGCGTGACACGCTTGTCGTGCAAAACAAAGGAGCGCTCCGTCTGCCGCATGACTACAAATACACCGACGCGAAACCGAAGGATGTCGTGCAGGCTTCCGTGATGTTTGGCAAGCCGGTGACGATGACGAAGGACTCGAACACGATCGGTGAGTTCGGCCAATGGCTTACTTCGGCCGAAAATCCGCGCTTCACCACGATCATCGCCAACCGCCTGTGGAAGCGCGTCTTCGGCGCGGGCATCTATGAGCAGGTCGATGAGATGGTGGACAACAGCGTGGCCTCGAATCCCGAGCTGATGCGCTTTTTGGAGAAGCAGATGGTCGCGCTGAAGTATGACATGAAGGCCTACTTGCGCATGCTGCTGAACACGCAGCTCTTCGCTCGTGAAAGCACGAAGGAAATCAGCCCCGGCGTGCCCTACTACTTCCAGGGGCCGGTTTTCCGCCGCATGACTGCCGAGCAGGTGTGGGACTCGCTCGTCACGCTCGTCAGTCCTGATCCTGATCAGCCGAACTGGAGCGCTCGCGAGCGTGAGCGCCGTGATCTCGAAAACCGCCACCGTCTGTCCCAGATTCTCGACAAAACGGAAGCTCCGCTGCTGTTTGAAGCCTCCAAGGCCGTCGCCGATGCTATGCGCGAGCAGAACAAGGAGTTCGACGGCCTGCGCAAGGAACTCGATGAGGCCCGGGCCAAGGACGACAAAGAAAAGGCCAAGGACATCCAACGCCGTCTCGGCCAGAGCCAGCGCGTCCTGCGCGAAAACGTCTCCAAACATTTCTACGCAGCCGCGAAGAAGTCCGGCAACCAGGCGATCCAGGCCGAACTGGCCGCCGTGAGCGGCGGCGGACCAATGGACATGGCGATGATGAGCCTGATGGAGGACACCCGTGTCGATGCCAAAGACATGCCGCTTGATCCCAAACTCATGACCCGTATCAAGGCTGACGAACAAGTTCTGGGTATCAAAGACCCAAAGAGCGCCAAGAGTTACGAAACCTACCAGAAGACGCTGCACCAGACCTGGAGCCGCGCCGCAGAACAGCCTTCGCCAGCACCACGCGGCCACTTCCTGCGTGAGTTCGGCCAGAGCGATCGTGAGATCATCGAAAACGCCAGCGACGAGGCCAGTGTGCCGCAGGCTCTCACCATGATGAATGGTTCACTCTTGGGCCAGATCACCGGCGCGTGGTCCACCCTCAGCATCAACCTGCGCAAAGCCGCGACCAACGAGGAAAAGATACACACCTTCTTCCTCAGCCTCTACTCCCGTCCGCCTTCGGCGAAGGAAAAGGCACAGATGCTGCAAACCCTCGAATCCTACGCCTCCAACAAAAATCTCTGGGAGGATCTCACGCTCGCAGCCCTGATCACACAACGCTTCATCTTCGTCGAGTAACCGCGCTTGCTTGAAACTTTAAACCACAAACTTGAAACGATCATGAACTCCGAACTCACCCGCCGCTCCGTGATGACCCGCATGGCCCAAGGCTGCCTTGGTGTCGGCCTGCTGCCTTCGATGGAGCATCTGTTCTCCGGCAAAGCTCTCGCCGTGGGCGAAGGGGCCGCCCTGGCCAAACAAGCCGCCACCGCGCGCAACGTCATTTTCCTCTACATGACCGGCGGTCAGAGCCATCTGGACACTTGGGATCCCAAACCCGACAACAAGGAGGTTGCTGGGCCGGTGAAGGCCATCAAGACCAGCGCCGACGGCGTGCAGATCAGCGAATACCTGCCGCGCACGGCCAAGCAGATGCATCACGCCTGCGTGATCAACTCCATGGCCACCAACACGGCCGCGCACGAGCAGGCGAACTACTTCATGCACACCAGTTTCGGCCTGCGCAGCACGATCAAGCATCCTGGCATGGGCGCGTGGCTGAGTTTCTACCAAGGAAGCGGTAATCCGGCGCTGCCGGCCTATGTCTATGTCGGCAATGACAGCCGTCATCCTGGCGCGGGCTTCTTCGCGAAAAAGCATGGCCCGCTCATGGTCAACAATCCCGAAGCTGGCTTGCAAAACGTGCGCCCGCAAAAAGGCGTGACGGATGAACGCTTCGCCATGCGGCGTGAAATGGCCGGGGCGCTCGATGCCGAGTTCCAGTCCAAATGGGAAACGCGTGGTGTGAAGGCTTATGCCGACATGTATGACGACGCTGTGAAGCTCATGAAAAGCGAAGACCTTGTGGCCTTCGACCTGACCAAGGAGCCGGAAGAGCTTCGAACAGCCTATGGCAAAGACACCTTCGGCCAGGGTTGTTTGCTTGCCCGTCGTCTCGTCGAGCACGGCGTACGCTTCATTGAGGTCAGTTTCGGCAGTTGGGACACGCATGTGGCGAATTTCATCAACACCCCGCGTCTCTGCGACACGCTCGACACCGCGCTTTCGGCGCTTGTCACTGATCTGGAGCGTCGCGGCATGCTCGACAGCACCATGATCGTCGTCAGCTCCGAGTTTGGCCGCACGCCGAAGATTAATCAGAACCAGGGCCGTGACCACTACCCGATCTTCAGCTCCGTCATCATCGGCGGCGGGATCAAAGGCGGCATTAAATACGGTGCCACCACACCAGACGGCGCTGGCATCGCCGCTGACAAGGTCGGTCCGCCTGATCTCAATGCCACCATCGGGTATGCGCTCGGTCTGCCGCTGGATCAGGTGATCTTCAGCCCAAGCAAGCGCCCCTTCACCGTCGCCGACAAAGGCCAGCCGCTCACGCATCTGTTTGCGTGAGCCAGGTGGGCTACTTCCCGGCCTCGCGCGTGCCGCTGCCCTTGGGCAGTTTCATGAGGCTGTCGCCGAGTTCGGCGCGGATGGCTTCGGCGTGCTGCTGGAGTTTGGCGACTTGGTCGGGGAACTGGCTGGCGAGGTTCTTGGACTCGCTGAGGTCGGTGTAGAGATCGTAAAGCTCGGGCTGCTCGATCTTCTGTTGTTTATAGAGCACGGGGATGCCGCCGGTGGCCTTCGGGATGTCGGCGGGGAGCCCACGGTATGAATGGGGAAGCTGGAGCTTCCAGCGGCCGTCACCAGAGGTGATGGCCTGGAGCTGGTTTTGCTCGTAATAGTAGGCGTAGAAGTCGTGCGGGTTCTTCGCGCCGGATTCACCGGCGACGATGGGCCAGCAGTTGAGGCCGTCGATTTTGTGATCGGGCAGTTTGGCATCAATGACATGGGCGATGGTGGGCAGGATGTCGATGGTCATCATCAGGGTGTCAGTGGTGGTGCCAGCGGGGATCTTGGCGGGCCATTTCATGAGGCCAGCGACGCGGGTGCCGCCCTCCCAGCAGGTGCCTTTGCCCTCGCGCAGCGGCCCGGCGCTGCCGGCGTGGTCGCCATAGCTGAGCCAGGGGCCGTTGTCGGAGGTGAAGATGACCCAGGTGTTGTCTTCGAGGCCGTTTTTCTTCAGCGTGTCAACAATCTGACCGACGGACCAGTCCACCTCCATCATGACATCGGCGAAGAGTCCTTTGCCGGACTTGCCCTTGTACTTGTCGCTCACAAACAGCGGCACATGCACCATGCTGTGCGCGAGGTAGAGAAAGAAGGGCTTGTCCTTGTTTTTCTCGATGAACTGCACGCCGTGTGTGGTGTAGTCGGTGGTGAGATGTGTCTGATCTTCAGGGGTGATCTCTTCATCGACGACGCGGTCGTTTTCGACCATGGGAAGCTTGGGGTAAGCGCCTTTCTTCGCCTGCGGGTGGTAAGGCCACATGTCGTTCGAGTAAGGGATGCCGTAGTATTCGTCGAAACCGTGCTTTACCGGCAAAAACTGGGGCAGGGAACCGAGGTGCCATTTGCCGACGGCGGCGGTGGCGTAGCCTTTTTGCTTCACGAGCTCGGCGATGGTCATTTCAGTGGAGTTGATGCCGTGTTTGGCCGAGGGACCGAGTGCGCCGTGGATGCCGACGCGGTTCGGATAGCAGCCAGTAAGCAAAGCCGTGCGCGAGGCGCTGCACACCGGCTGGGCGACGTGGAAGTTCGTGAACTTGCGGCCTGAGGCGGCCAGTCGGTCGATGTTCGGCGTCTGGTAGCCCTGTGCGCCGAAGCAGCCCACATCGGCGTAGCCCATGTCATCCATGAAGATGATGACGATGTTTGGCTGGGCGGAAGCGGCCCGGCTTGAAATCGTAAGGATGAGGACGGTGAAAAATGAAAGAATGAACTGGAACATGATTGGAGGTGGATCATCCAAACGCTGGCTGACGCCTCGGAATTCCACCCTTTTTCCGCTTGCCGATTGAGATGATGCCCGTATGATCCGCGCCTTCCCGGACAGAATTAGCGTTTTCACGGCGAGAGTGGGGCCTTCCCCGCTCTTTTTTGTCTGCGGGTATCACGATTTTCTTATGATCAGCGAACTTAAAGCCCTTTTCGACTACTACGAGAAAGAGAAAGGAATCGACCGTGGCAAAATGGTCGAGGCCCTCTCACAGGCATTGCTCGCCGCCTCCAAGAAAAGCATCGGTCCCGCGCGTGAACTGCGCATCGACATTGATCCTGACAAGGGAACGATCAAGGCCTTCGCCAAGCTGCTTGCCGTCGAAACGGTCACCAACCGCTGGGAAGAGCTTCCGCTCGCCACGGCCAAACGCTTCAAAAAGGACGCGGTCATCGGTGACGAGATCGAAGTCGAGGTCACACCGAACAACATGGGCCGCATCGCCGCTCAGACCGCGAAGCAGACGATGCTGCAGCGCCTGCGCATGGCCGAGAAGGAGAATCTCTATGAGGAGTTCAAGGATCGCACCGGTGACGTCGTCAGCGGCGTGGTGCGTCGTTTTGAAAAGTCTGATGTGGTTGTCGATCTGGGCAAGTTCGAAGGCGTGATGACCTCCAAGGAGCGCGTCTCCACCGAGGATTACACTCCTGGCGACCGCATGCGCTTCTATGTCAAGGCGGTCGAAAAGGACAGCGGACGCGGGCCGGAGATCATCCTGTCCCGCGCGCATCCGAATTTTGTGCGCCGCTTGTTTGAGTTTGAAGTCAGCGAGATCGGCGACCGCACCGTGGAGATCGCCAGCATCGCCCGCGAGGCCGGCTACCGCACGAAGGTGGCCGTTCACAGCGGTGACGAAAAAGTGGACCCCGTCGGCGCCTGTGTGGGCCTGCGTGGCGCGCGTGTGAAGAACATCGTGCGTGAGCTGAACAACGAAAAGGTTGATATCATCCGCTGGAAGTCCGATCCCGCCGAGTTTGTCCGTGAAGCGCTCAAGCCCATCAAAGTGCTCACCATCCAGGTCAACAACGAGAAGAAAGAAGCCCGCCTCACTGTCAGCGAAGAAGACCTGTCGAAGGCCATCGGCCGTCGCGGTCAGAACGCGCGTCTGACCTCGCGTCTGGTGGGCATGGATTTGATCATCGAGAAAGACCAGCATGCCACCGAGGTCTTTGAAGGCCAGATGGGCAGCGCGGTGCATCATCTCGTGGACGCCCTTGGCATCACCGAGGAGACCGCACGTCTCTTGACCCAGGGTGGCATGGGCGACCTTGCCACGCTGACCTCCGGTGTGGACGTGGCGGACATCGCCGACGTCCTCGGCGGTGACAGCGCGCTGGCCGAGCAGATTTTCGAAAAAGCCAAGGCACATGCTTCCCCCGCGAAGTAGCTCCCGTGCCGCCATGAAGACATTCAACACCAACCTACAGCCGCACGAACCGCCAGCCCCCCGCTCCGCTCGCCTGACAAATTTTCCACATGCCCAGCAAGTCCTCATCCTCCAAGCCACGCAAAACCTCGGACGACAAAGTCGTTGAGGAGCCGGCATCTGTCGAAAGCACCAAGCCTCATAAAGCGGAGAAGGAAAAGGTGCTCTCGTTGATCGAGGATAAAAAGCCCAGAACCCGGGTGCCACGCAAAGACGGAGGCGGATTGCCGCCGCTGGGGGCCAAGAAGGCCGCCCCGGAGCCGAAAAAAGAGGACGTGCCCGCCGCCCCCGCGAAGCCCACGCTGGACGAGCGAAAAGCCGCCGCGTTGAACCTGTTTGAGGACGACGACAAGCCCAAGGTGCGCCGTCGTCCTGCTGATGCCGGCCAGCCGAGCGCCCTGCCGCCGATTTCTCTTCTGGCTGAGGACAACACGCCGAAACCGATCGTTCCGATTGTTCACGCCCCTCCTGCCGAGGTGCCGGTGCCAGAGTTCGAGGTCGGAGAGAGTGGTGAAAAGATCATCCATCTCAAGCCGCCCATCGTGGTGAAGGATCTGGCGGACAAAATGGGCCTCAAGCCCTTCAAGATCATCGCCGATCTCATCGCCTTCCAGGTTTTCGCCAGCGCGGACAAGGCCATCGACATCGAGATCGCTGAAAAAGTTTGCGAGAAGCACGGCTTCAAGCTGGAGCGTGAAAAGCGCGAGAAAGGCGGCGGCGTTCATAAGGTCGAGGAAGTCATCGTCGAGCCTGTCGCACAGGTCGTGGCGGAGGTTGCCGAGGACAAACTCGAACTGCGCGCCCCGATTATTACCTTCATGGGGCACGTCGATCACGGCAAGACCTCGCTGCTCGATGCCCTGCGCAAGACGCAGGTCACCGCCGGGGAGGCGGGGGGCATCACCCAGCACATCGGTGCCTACTGCATCTTCCACAACGGCAAGCCCATCACCTTCATCGACACACCCGGCCACGCGGCCTTCTCGGCCATGCGCGCCCGTGGTGCCAACGTCACCGACATCGTCGTGCTGATCATCGCCGCAGATGACGGCATCATGCCGCAGACGAAGGAGGCTCTCAGCCATGCCAAGGCCGCCGGCGTCCAGCTCATGGTCGCCATTAACAAGTGCGATCTGCCCACGGCCAACGTCCTGCGTGTGAAAAGCCAGCTTCAGGACATCGGCCTCGCGCCGGTCGATTGGGGTGGTGAGATTGAGTGCATGGAGGTCTCGGCCAAAAGCGGCCTCGGTCTCGACAACCTGCTCGAAACCATGTCCCTCCAGGCCGAGGTGCTGGAGCTCAAGGCTGATCCCAAAGCCGCCCCCCGCGCCACGGTCATCGAATCCTCGATGGTTGCCGGCAAGGGGCCTGTGGCCACGGTCATCGTCGGTCAGGGCACCCTCACCGTCGGCCAGCCCTTCATTTGCGGTCCCTACTGGGGCAAGGTGAAGGCGCTCATCAACGACCGTGGTGAAAACATCAAGGAAGTGCTTCCAGGCATGCCCTGCGAGGTCATCGGCTTCAGCGACATGCCGCACGTCGGCGACGAGGTCGTTGTGATGAAAAACGAGCGCGATGTCAAAAAGCTCAGCGAAGAGCGACTGGAGGACATTCGCCAGAAGAAGCTTACCGTGCCTCGTCGTTCCACCTTGGAGCACCTCTTTGCCAGCATCGAGGACAGCAACAAGAAAGCCCTCAAGGTCGTTCTCAAGTGCGACGTGCAGGGCTCCGTCGAGGCCATCGCCAAGTGCCTTACCGACATCAAGAGCGACAAGTGCAACCTCGACATCCTGCACAAGGAGGTCGGCTCCATCAACGAGTCCGACGTGCTGCTCGCCAGCGCCTCCGACGCCATCATCCTCGGTTTCAACGTCAAGGTGGAGAACAAGGCTCTCACCGTCGCGAAGCGCGAGACCGTGCAGGTGAAGCTCTACTCCATCATCTACGAATTGATCGACCAGGTCAAAGAGTCCATGCAGGGCCTGCTTGATCCGCTCACCCGCGAGAAGGTGCTCGGCCACGCCCGCGTGAAGCAGGTTTTCAAGGTCAACAAGGGCTTTGTTGGCGGCTCCGTCGTCACTGACGGCATCATGAACCGCAAGCAGCGCGCCCGCGTGCTGCGTGACGGACAGGCCGTCTATGATGGTGGTTTCGAAACGCTGCGCCGCTTCCAGGACGAGGTCAACGAGGTCCGCAACGGCCTCGAATGCGGCATCAAGCTCAACGGCTTCAGCGATTACGAGGAAAACGACGTCATCGAGTGTTACGAGCTCGAAAAAATCGCCCAGACACTCTAACCCGATGCTGGATGCCAGATGCTAGATCAACCAAGCATCACGCATCTAGTCTCTAGCATCCAGCCATCCGATGTCCCTCCGAGTCCAAAAAGTCAGCGAACTGATCCGCCGTGAGCTGGCTACAATTCTTGAAAAGGATTACCGCTTCGAGAACTGCCTCGTCACCATCCATGAGGTGAGCCCTACGCCTGACATGCGGCAGTGCTTTGTTTATGTCGGGGTGATCGGCAAGCCGCATCAGCAGGAGAACGCCATCGAGAAGCTCACCAAGGCACGCGGCTCGATCCAGCGTGACCTCTACAAGCGCGTGAAGCTGCGTTGCAGCCCGCAGTTGTTCTTCCGCCTCGACAAGTCCGTCGAGCGTGGCGTTCCGCTGCTTAACATCATCGACAACCTGCCGCCGCCTCTTCCTGATGAGCCTGTGGCGGAAACGTCGAAGGATTGAGCGTGCGCGGGGCCGTACATTCGCGGCAAAATGAGAGAAATGGTTGGAGGCTGGCGATTTTCCCGGCAGAATCCGCGCATTCATTATTTCATCTGTCATGCCTCTTTCCGATCCCTTTGCGTTTCAGCTCGCCGGTTTCAGTGAAGGCGATGTTGATGAGATCCTCGCCGACCTCGACTACCTGCACCGCAACTCACGCTGGACGCACCGGCGGGACCAGGTTGAGCGCATGATCGTGGAGTCCCCAGTGATCCTTCTCGACTTTCTGCGCAGCGTGCGGCCTGACGTGGTGCGCAGCGCGATGATCCCGCGCCGGGTGAAAGATATGGTGCTGCGGTCGAAGGCGGCTGTTTGAGTTGTTGCGCCTGCGCTGAGTTCCGCCACATTCGGCCTCCCCCAAGACTCGGCCCATTGTGCGCCGGGCGTGCATTTCCCTATCATGTTCAACTGGATCATCAGAAAAATCATCGGCACCAAGAACCAGCGCACTGTGCGCAGGCTCACTCCCACAGTGACCGAGATCAACCGCATCGAGGCCCAGCTTCAAAACGAGCCTGAGGAAGCGCTGCGCGAGCGCACCCAGAAATGGCAGGCACAGTTCCGTGCATTCCACACACCGCCATTCCTCGGAGGGGTCTCATTGCGCATTGCGGATGAAGCGGCCGTGGATGCCTGCCTGGAGCAGGTGGAGCATTACTTCGCCGCCTTGAAGCAGCATTTCCCGTCCTTGGAGGATGACTACATCGCCCAGGGCCGCTGGCGCACGGTGGGTTTTGACGAGAAGAAGCAGCACATCGACCGCGCCCGCGAGGCATGGAACACGATCCAGCCTGACTTCGATGCCATCGAGCAAAAGATGCTGAACGATATCCTGCCAGAAGTGTACGCCGTGGTGAAAAACGCCGCGCGTCGCATGTGTGGCCGTGAGATCGTCGTCTGCGACCAGCCGCTGGGCTGGAACATGGTTCACTTCGATGTGCAGCTCGTCGGCGGCATCGCCCTGCATCGCGGCATGATCGCTGAAATGGCCACGGGTGAAGGCAAGACGCTTGTCGGCACACTGCCGGTGTTTCTCAACGCGCTCACCGGCCGCGGAGTGCATGTCATCACGGTGAATGACTACCTCGCCCGTCGCGACAGCGAGTGGATGGGCAGCTTGTACAAATTCCTCGGCCTCACGGTCGGCTGCATTCAAAACGACCAGCCCAGCCACATCCGCGCCGAGCAGTACCGCTGCGACATCACCTACGGCACGAACAGTGAGTTCGGCTTCGACTACCTGCGTGACAACGGCATGGCCTCCAGCAAGGAGCAGCAGGTGCAGCGCGGCCATTACTTCGCCATCGTTGATGAAGTGGACTCCGTGCTCATTGATGAGGCGCGCACGCCTTTGATCATCAGCGGTCCGGTCATGGCCGCCGAGAGCAATCATCAGTACGAGCGCTACAAGCCCCTCGTGGAGCAGCTCGTGCGCCGCCAGAACACGCTGTGCAATCGTCTGGTCACCGAGGCCAAGGAAGCCGCCGCCGCAGGCGAGTTGGAGCAGGCCGGCTTGAAGTTGTTCCAGGTTCACATGGGGCAGCCAAAGAACCGCGCCCTCACACGCTGCATGGAGGAGCCGGAACTCCGCCGTGCGATGGAAAAAGCCGAGCTGAGCCTCTACGCGGACACGCAGAAGGTCGAGTTCTTCAAGCTCAAGGAAGAGCTATACTACTTCATCGAGGAAAAAAGCCACGATGCCGATCTCACCGAGCAGGGGCGCAATTTCCTCAGCCCCGACGAGCCGGACGCCTTTGTGCTGCCGGACATCGCCACCGTGTATTCCGAGATCGACGGCGACACCTCGCTTTCTGAAGAAGCCCGTCAGCGCAAGAAGACCGAGATGCAGGACCGCCTCTCCCATCAAGGCCAGCGCATCCATCAGATCAGCCAGTTGCTCCGTGCCTACTGCCTGTATGAGAAGGACGTCGAGTACGTCGTCGAGGAGAACAAGGTCATCATCGTCGATGCGCAGACGGGCCGTAAAATGGCCGGTCGCCGTTGGAGCGATGGTCTGCATCAGGCCGTGGAAGCGAAGGAAGGCGTGCAGATTGATGCCGAGACGCAGACGCTCGCCACCATCACGATTCAGAACTACTTCCGCCTTTATCAAAAGCTGGGCGGCATGACCGGCACGGCGGAAACAGACGCGGCCGAGTTCCACGACATCTACCATCTCGATGTGCTCACCATCCCGACCAACCGGCCGGTGAAGCGCAAGGATCACAACGACAGCATCTACAAGACACGCCGCGAGAAATTTGCCGCCGTGATCGAGTTGATCCGCGAATTGAACGCCAAAGGGCAGCCCGTGCTCGTTGGCACCGCCAGTGTCGAGGCCTCTGAAATGGTCTCGCGCATGCTGAAGCTGCAAAAGATCACGCACAACGTGCTCAACGCGAAGTATCACCGCCAAGAGGCCGAAATCGTCGCCCGCGCCGGTCATCGCGCCGCTGTGACGATCTCCACCAACATGGCCGGTCGTGGCACCGACATCAAACTGGGTGAAGGGGTTTCCGAACTCGGTGGTTTGTTCGTTTTGGCCACGGAACGTCATGAATCACGTCGTGTGGACCGTCAGTTGCGTGGTCGTAGTGCTCGTCAGGGCGATCCGGGCGAGAGCAAATTCTTCCTCAGCTTTGAAGACGACCTCATGCGCAACTTCGGCGCCGCCGAGCGCATGACGAAGATGATGGAGCGCTTCGGCATGAAGGAGGGCGAGGAGCTTCAGCACCCCTGGCTCAACCGCAGCGTCGAAACCGCCCAGAAGCGCGTCGAGCAGCGCAACTATGTCTGGCGCAAGCGCGTCCTCGAATACGATGACGTGATGAATCAGCAGCGTGAAGTCGTCTATGAGTGGCGCAACGACGTGCTCAACAGCAACGACACCCGCATTCTCATCAACGACGCCGTCGAGAAAGGCATCACCGAGCGTCTCAGCGTCTTCGTGCCGAAGGATCTCAAGGACGACGCCGAGGCTGACTACGACAACCTGCTCCAGTGGGTGAACACCACCTTCCCGATCGGTCTGCGCGATTTTGACGATGCGTTCAAGGCGCTCGATTTCGACGCCAAGTCCGCCTGGCTGAAGGAAAAAATCCTCAACGCCTACGAGGTGAAGGTCGGCAACGCCAACCCGACCGCCTTGCAGGAGATCGAGAAGATGATCCTCCTAAACGCCATCGACCGCCTGTGGCAGGAGCATTTGTATGCGCTGGATGCCTTGAAGGAAGGCGTCAGCCTGCGCACCTACGGCCAGAAAGACCCGCTGGTGGAGTTCAAGCAGGAGGCCTTCACGATCTTCGCGGAGCTAATGAACAACATCAACGGCGAGGTGCTCGGCAACCTCTTCCGCAGCACGCAGCAGCTTGCCGCGTTTGAGCAGTTCCTCGCCCAGCTTGCTGCCCAGCAGAGCGGAGCCCCCGCGCCGCAGCAGCGCCGCGAACAAATCGAGGAGGAAAGTGAGGAGGAGACGGCCCCCAATCCAGGCAGAGACGGTCCGCGTCTCATCATCCCCACCGCCACGAACAAGCCCAAGCCCAAAGCCACCAACATTGGCCGCAACGACCCTTGCCCCTGTGGCAGCGGGAAGAAGTACAAGCAGTGCTGCGGACGCATCGCGTAAAAACAAGGTCGCGTTGACTGTGGGGGGGGGGCGTGCAGGCATGGTTTTCCATGCGTCTGATCCCATGGCTCATCCTTTATTGTGGATAATGCTGCTCTCCGGTTGCGGCGAGCCAGCGGCGGATGTGGCCTTGCCTCAAAAGGACGACATCGCGTCTCTGTGAGCATCACGAAGTGATGCAATCAAAACCTCGCTTGTTTTATCGCCTACTGAAGAACCACTTCTTTGAAGTGGTGGCTCGGGACGGGATCGAACCGCCGACACTAGGATCTTCAATCCCATGCTCTACCAACTGAGCTACCGAGCCTCTGACTTCGAGGGCCGCTATTGGAGCATGCTTCAATCCTGGCGCAACGGGTTTTTCACCTTGCCCCAAGATTGATTTCAGCCGCTCATTTTCCCTTCGCTGACAGCGCGATGAGCGTCCACCCGGCCATCAGGCTCAGGCCGCCCAGCGGGGTGATGGCTCCGAGCCATTTGGTGCCGGTGTAGGCGAGCAGATAGAGCGAGCCGCTGAAGAGCAGCACGCCGGCTAGGATCATGCGCCAGGCCCAGACCATCGTTCGTTTGCTGCTGGCAAAGAAGGTGAGCAGCAAGAGCACTACGGCATGCGGTAGATGGTATTGCAGGGCGGTCTCCCAGTGTTCCAGCTCTCCGGCGGCCTTCAGTTTCTCATGCACCGGGCCGTGAGCACCGGAGGCGCCCAGCGAGATGGCGAGGAAACCCAACAGGGCGGAGACACGGAGGCGCAGGGGATCGGGGGACATGGTGGAAAGTGGATGCTGGTTGAGAGGCGGAGGAATGACGAATGCTGTTACGCTCGCTCTGGTGGCGTCCTTCGGGGCTTAAACCTCCAACTGAATGCCGAGTTCGATGACCTGGCGCGGCGGAAGCTCAAAGTAGCCGGTGGCGGGGCGGGAGAGGCGGGAGAGCATGACGAAGAGTTTCTTGCGCCAGGCGGCCATCTTGCCGGGACCGTTGGTCAGCAGCACCTCGCGGCTCTGGTAGAAGGTGATTCCGTTGCGCTTCACCTTCGTCTTCTCGCTCAGAGCCTGGCAGAGGTCGTCAAACACATTCGGGGACTCGGAGAAGCCGTAGCGCAGGACCACGCGGTAGAACTCGTCGTGGTACTCGCTGATCTCATGGCGCGTCTCGTCCTGGATGTAGGGCACCTGCTCAAAGCGCACGGTGAGCAGCACCACCTGCTGGTGCAGCGCCTTGTTGTGCTTCAGATGGTGCAGCAGCGCCAGCGGCAGGCCGTCCGCGCTGGCAGACATGAAGACGGCGGTGCCTGGCACGCGGATGATGCGGTCTTTCTTGATCTCATCCACGAGGAACTGCACCGGCAGGCGGCCGCGCTGCATGGCCTGGAAGAGGATGGCCCGTCCGTCCGTCCACGTTTTCATGATGATCCAGATGCTGAGGCCGATGACGAGCGGGAACCAGGCGCCGGCCATGAACTTGAGCAGGCTGCCGGAGACATAGCCGATTTCAGGGATGAGGAAGATGATGACCGGGATGCCCGCTTTCCAGAGCGACCACTGCCAGACCTCGCGGGCGACGAGGAAGAACAGCAGGCTGGTGAAGGTCATGTCGAGCGCCACGGAGAGGCCGTAGGCGGCGGCGAGATTGGTGGAGGACTCAAAATGGAAGACCAGCGCGAGGCAGGAGACCATGAGGAGGTAGTTCACCTGCGGCATGTAGATCTGGCCGCGCACGTCGGGATTGGTATGGATGATCTTCAGGCGTGGCAGGTAGCCGAGCTGCACGGCCTGCTGCGTCAGCGAGTACACGCCCGTGATCATGGCCTGGGAGGCGATGATGGTGGCTGCCGTGGCCAGGATGATGACGGGGATCAGCGCGGCCTTCGGCACGAGGCTGAAAAAGTGGTGGTACCCCGGCTGGAGCGCTGCATTCACATCTGAAAGGACGAGCGCTCCCTGCCCGAGGTAGTTCAGCATGAGCGCCGGCAGCACGATGAAGTACCAGCTCCGCACCAGCGGCGGCCGGCCAAAATGGCCGATGTCCGCATACATGGCCTCACACCCGGTCACGGCCAGCAGTACGAGCCCCATGAGCACGAAGCTCTCGTGGCCATGGTGCAGCAGGAAGTTGATCCCATGATGAGGTGACAGGGCCGAAAACACGCCGGGGTAGCTGCTGATGTTGATGATGCCGAGCACGGCGAGGGTGAGGAACCAGAGCACCATGATCGGCCCGAAGGCCTGGCCGATGCGGGCGGTGCCATGCCGCTGCACAAGAAACAGGCTCATGATGATCCCGGCGGAGATGGGGACGACGTAATGCGCCAGATCGGTGCCCAACTTGGCGTCCAATAGGGCTAGGCCCTCCACGGCGGAGAGCACCGAGATGGCCGGGGTGATCATGCCGTCGCCGTACAGCAGGCAGGCACCGAAAATGCCGATCAGCACGATGGCACCGCTGGTCTGCGGTTTGAATCGATCCTTGGCGGAGCGGAAAAGGGTCAGCAGGGCAAACATGCCGCCCTCGCCTTGGTTGGTGGCACGGGTGATGAAGCCAAGATATTTGAAGCAGACCATCACGATCAGCGACCAGAACATCAGGGAGAGCGGACCGAGTACGCCGAGAGGATCACCCGGCGTGGGTTTGGCGTGATGCAGGCATTCCTTGAGCGCGTAGAGCGGACTGGTGCCGATATCCCCGAAAACCACTCCCAGCGCTACCAGCGCGAGGGACCAACTGTTTGAGTTTTTATGTTCTGACATGAGGCGTCTTCGGAGAAGCTTCCGAAGCCCGTTTGTTGAAGGGACTGCTGTTGTTACCCAGCCGCCCGCATCATGCAAGAGGCAGTTCGGCACAGTCAGGGAGGCGGATGAACAGCGCCAGAGGGAGGAAAGCGCCTGCAAACGCCCCTTGTAAATCAGTCGGAAGGCGGTACTGGCGGGCTTTCTCTCCCGATGATCCCTTTTCTCAAAGCCTGGGTCGATTTCATGGAGCCGGTCGGCCTCGTCTGGATCGTGCTCACCCTTTTGACGATCCTGCCGCTGCGTCACCGGCGCTGGCGTGCCGCTCTGCTGCCCGGCGCGGCCTGGCTGCTCCTTACCGTCACCGCTGCGCTGCCCGTGCCGCATCTCCTCCTCGCCTCCCTGGAGGACGACTGGCCGTCGGTCGATCTCGCCACGCTGCCGGAGTGTGATGCCATCGTGGTCCTTGGAGGCGGCTTGGAGCCGTCGGCCAGGGAGCCCTCCGGCATGCACCTCAAAGACGGCGCGGATCGCCTGTTCACCGCGCTCACCCTCGCCCGGCAGGGGAAGGGGAAGCGCCTCATCATCGGCGGCGGCCTGTTCCAGACCACCGATGGACGCATCGTCGCCGAGGCTGACGGTGCCAAGGAGTGGCTCCAGGCCTGGCAGTTGACCACCGTTCCCGTGGAGAGCCTCGGTGGCTGCGCCGACACCCATGACGAGGCCGTTAAAGTGGCCGCGCTCGCCAGGGAAAACGGCTGGCAGCGCGTCGCTCTCGTCACCTCCGCCTATCACATGACCCGCACGCACGCGGTCTTCGCTAAAGCCGGCGTTCCCGTGCTCCCCGTGCCCTGCAACTACGCCAGCGCCCCCATGCGCGGCCGTCCGCTGCACTGGATCGGGGTCCCGAACGCCACCCACCTCCTCCATTTCGAGACCTGGCTGCATGAAATTATCGGCTGGTACGCCTACCGCCTGCGGGGGTGGATTTGAGGGCGCAGCGGGCTTCCGGCGGGTCATTCCTGCGCGTCCTTGCGCCTTGGCTGCGCAGTTTTGCCAAAGTGCAGAGCAGGATTGTCGTTGTACAGCGGTCCTCTTTCGGACGGCAGAAGCGCTCCGCTTCTGAAATCCGCGTCACAAACAATGGAAGGAAAGTCGCGTGACAGCATGAAGACCGGTGCGGAGATTTACCACCTGTGATGTGCCACCCATGAGACGCCGCCCCCGAGCAATGCCGAAGCCTGACTGGCGCGCCAAAGTCGTCGAATGGAACACGGAGAAGGGCTATGGCTGGCTGCAATGGGCGGACAAACAGGTGTTCTTGCATCGCCGTGAGTACTCCGGTCCCAACCGCACGCCGGAGGTGGGTGAGGAAGTGCATTTCATCCTCGGCAAGGACGCCCAGGGGCGGCATTGCGCGAAGAACGCTGTTTCCGATCTCGGCAGAGGTTATGGCACGGGCTTTCTGAGTTTGCTGCTGCTGTGTGCCATGCTGGGACTCCCTGCGATTGCCGTTCAACGCCTGCCCATCGAGCTGTGGAAGACTACGGCCTATGCGCTGACGATCTCGCTGATCACTTACGCCGCCTATGCCAGCGACAAACGGCGTGCCCGCACGCGAGCCTGGCGCATCCCCGAGGCGCATTTGCATGTGCTGGAACTTCTCGGCGGTTGGCCGGGGGCCTGGCTGGCGCAGCGCCACTTGCGGCACAAGTGCTCCAAGGGCAGCTACCAGTTCATCTTCTTGCTGATCATCCTCATCCACCAGTTCGCCGCCTACGACTCGCTTCAGAACTGGCGGCTTTCGCGTGCCTTGATCAAGCACGTCGCGGGCACTTCGATCAGCACACACATCAACGACTTCTCGTGGGGGCTCACGGAAACTCGAAAACACCCGCAGATGCACAGGAACGAATGACAATTCTGCGAGTGTTTGAAGGACTGAGAGGAATGAGTCCGGTGCTTGGGTGCTGATACGAGAAAAGTGAAAAGCCAAGCGGTCATTTGCTTGCACGATTTTCATCGCATGCAGATCGTACCGGATGCCGCGAAATTTTAATCCTTTCACTGAACCCGAGGGCTTGCGCGAGCACTCCGGTGCCAACACTTGTCCATCCATCCAATTATGAGTCAAGGAGTTCGTGGCATAGAAGAAGCCACCAAACAAATACACACTTGGTTGCCCTTGCTGATTGGTGTGGTGTTTTTCGTCTTTGTTCTAGTGGTGGCTTTGAAGATCGCGTTCCGCTTTCTGATGCCTGCGAAGAAATCGTCTCAGAACGAGAGCGCGGAGACGATGACCGTGCAGTCCTTGAAGCCGGGCAAGGTGGTGGCTTATCCTTATGGCATTCGTGATGAGTTTCTCACGCCTGCGGAACTGTCGTTTCATCATGTGCTGCGTTCGGTTTTGTCTTCGGATGCCACCATTGCCATGAAGGTTCGTTTGAGTGATCTGCTGTTCACGCGCCAGCCCAACTCGAATCAGGGCGCGATGAATCGCATTCACATGAAGCATGTGGACTTTGTGATCTGTGAAACTGCGACGATGAAGCCACGCTTGGCAATCGAACTGGATGACGCCACTCACGGGCGGAGTGATCGCAAAGAAAGAGATGAGTTTGTTGACGAAGCATTCAAGGCCGCCGGACTGCCAGTCCTGCATGTCAAAGCCGCTCATGGCTATAATCCACCCCAGCTATTCGCTGACATTCAGAAGGCGATTACGAGCGCCTGATCCTGGCATGAGCAAAAACAACTACATCTTCGTCGATTACGAGAGCGTGCAGGAGATTGATCTGGCTCTCATCGAAGGCAAGCCGGTCAAGGTCTGGCTGTTTATCGGCGTGCAGCAGAAAAAGGTGCCGGTGGAACTGATGACACAGGTCCATCGACTCCACGCTCAGGTGGAGCTCGTTCAAGTCGAACGTGTGGGCAAGAACGCCCTCGATTTCATTCTGGCTCACCACACCGGCGGGCAGGCGGCGGCCGATTCAGAGGGCTTTTTTCACATCCTCTCCAAGGACAAAGGTTTTGACGCGCTCGTCGCCAATTTCAAAAGCCGGAAAATGATGGCGGCGCGCAGTGAGGTGTTTGCCAGCCTTCCGATGCTAGTGGATGTTCGGTCTTTATCACTCCAGGAACGTGTGCAGCAGGTTAGGAGCAAATTGACGGGCATGTTGGCCGGCGGCCTTCCCGGTAAGCTCAAAAAACTCCGCAGCACAATCAGCGCGCACTTTCGCGAGCAGTTGTCGGAAAAGGACGTGGAAGCCGTGCTGCAAGAGCTGCGTCAATCCAAAGTCATCAAGGTTTCCAATGAGTCGGTGAGCTATTTGATGGCCGGTAGCTTGACCGCATAGCATGAACGCGCGTTCTCATGTGCGCGTCACTTTTCCCTTCACCCGCCGTGATCCTGCGTCATGGTGCGCGGCATGACCCGGGAAGACGCCACCGCCATCTTTGAACGCATTGCCACGCTGCTTGAAATGCAGGGAGAAAACCCTTTCAAGGTGCGGGCTTACCGCACGGGGGCGGAGGTGGTGGAGAGCTTCAGCGGGGACATCATGAAACTGGCGGCGGAGAACCAGCTCGCGGGTATCAAGGGCCTGGGCGAGGCGCTGCGTGACAAGCTGCACGAGATGGCCACGACGGGTCGGCTGGAGTTTTACGAGAAGCTGAAAGCGGAGTTCCCGGACACGATTTTCGAGCTGTTCGATGTACAGGGCCTCGGGCCGAAGAAAATCGCCGCGCTGCATGCGGAACTCGGCGTCTCGTCCATCGCCGATCTCCGGCGCGCCTGTGAAAGCGGTGAGGCGGCCAAACTGTCTGGCTTCGGAGCGAAGACGGTGGAGAAAATCCTCGAAAGCATCGCTTTCCGTGAGCAGCATGCTTCGGAGTTCAAGCAGGACCAGGTGCATGCGCTGGTGCAGCAGATTTTGGAGGCGCTGCGGGAGCATCCGAATGTGTCGCAGGCGGAGATTTGCGGCAGTTTCCGGCGCGGGAAGGAGACGGTGCATGATCTCGACTTCCTCGTCTCCACCAAGCAGCCGGAGAAGGTCATCGAGTTCTTTGTGACGCTCCCGCAAGTCGTCGATGTCATCGCCCAAGGGCCCACCAAGGCCAGCATTCATGCCACGCATGGCGTGCAGTGCGATCTGCGGGCGGTTGCGAGCAAGGAGTTCCCCTTTGCGCTGATGTATTTCACCGGCAGCAAGGAGCACAACGTCGCCATCCGCCAGCGGGCGCTCAATCGCGGCTGGTCGCTCAACGAATATGCCTTTACCGAGGTGCCGGATCACGCGGACGCGCCGGTCATCCCGCCGGTGCATGACGAGGCGGACATTTACCGTGCTCTCGACCTCGACTTCATCGAACCCGAGCTGCGTGAGAACAAAGGCGAGATCGAGGCGGCGGAGCACGGCGGCCTGCCGCGACTGGTGCAGCTCGAAAACCTCCGGGGCGTCTTCCACAACCACACCACGGCGAGCGATGGCAAGGCAAGCCTGCGTGAGATGGCGGATGCCGCGCGTGATCTCGGTCTGCAATACCTTGGCATCTCCGACCACAGCAAATCGTCCTTCCAGGCCAACGGTCTCGATGAAAAGCGCCTGCTGGCGCAGATCGAGGAAATTCAGGCGCTCAACGCCGAACTCGATGACCTTCACGTCTTCGCCGGCTGCGAGGTGGACATCCTCAAAGACGGCAGCCTCGATTTCAGCGACGAGATCATGGCGCGGCTCGATTTCGTCGTGGCCTCCGTTCACAACGTCTTCAACCTGCCGGAGGCCGAGATGACGAAACGCATCATCCGCGCCATCGAAAACCCGCATGTCACCATGCTGGGCCATCTCACGGGCCGCTTGCTGCTGCAACGCCCCGGTTATGCCATCAACGTGCCCGCCGTGATCGACGCGGCCGCCGAGACGGGCACGATCATCGAGCTGAATGCCAGCGCGTGGCGTCTGGACATGGACTGGCGCTGGTGGCGGCTGGCGAAGGAGAAAGGGGTCAAATGCAGCATCAATCCCGACGCCCACAGCACGCAAGGCTTGCAGGCCGTGATCTACGGCATCAAAGCCGCCCGCAAAGGCTGGCTCACCCGAAACGATGTCATCAACTGCCTGCCTTTGGCGGACGTCAAAACGGCCTTGGGAGCGAAGCGGCAACGTTGAGCGCGTCGCTCTGGAGGCAGATTTCTTTTAAAAAGACTGAATTACTGCTTGCGGAGTATCCGGGACTCGCCAAGATGCGCGCTCCCGCCGCCCGACCTCCTTTGTGAGGTTGGACGAACAAGGTCCACCACGGTGCGCCTTACTTATCGGAGCCAGAACCGGAAAAGTCTGCGCCAGCTCGTTGAGAGCATGGTGCGCTGTCTTCCAGAACCGGCTTTTGATAAACGCCTCGGAATTCAGCTCTTTCACACCATGCCCACCATCAATCAACTCGTCAGACACGGCCGCAAAGACAAGGCGGTGAAGTCGAAGTCTCCCGCGCTCGCCAAATGCCCGCAGCGCCGCGGCGTCTGCCTCCAGGTGATGACCCGCACGCCCAAGAAGCCGAACTCGGCTCTTCGTAAGGTTGCCAAGGTTCGTCTGACCAACGGTTTTGAAGTGATCGCCTACATTGGCGGTGAAGGCCACAACCTTCAGGAACACTCCATCGTCCTCGTGCGTGGTGGTCGCGTGAAAGACTTGCCCGGTGTGCGTTACCACATCGTTCGTGGTACTCTCGACTGCCTGGGCGTGGAAGCCCGCCGTCGTGGCCGTTCCAAATACGGCGCGAAGCGTCCGAAGGCCGGTGCTGCCGCCGCCACCGCTAAGAAGAAGTAATTTCTCTGATTTCACCCTCCATCTCATCACGTCATGGCCCGCAGAAAACGCGTTTATAACAAAGAGGTTCGCAAGGACAGCCGCTACGATAGCGAGCTCGTCGCAGCGCTCATCAGCAACATCATGCTGGACGGCAAGAAATCGCTCGCCGAGCGCATTGTCTATACCGCCATTGAGCAGCTCAACGACAAGACCGACAGCGTCGATCCGCTTGAGCTTTTCAACCGCGCCATTGAAAACACCAAGCCGCGTGTTGAGGTCAAGGCCCGCCGCGTCGGTGGTGCCACCTACCAGGTGCCGCTCGAAGTTTCTCCTCGCCGTCAGGAATCCCTCGCCATGCGCTGGATCGTTGGTTACGCCCGTGGCCGCAAAGGCCAGGCGATGCACCGCGCCCTTGCCAACGAGCTGAAAGATGCTGCCCAAGGGCAGGGGAACGCCGTCCGCAAGCGCGACGACGTTCACAAGCAGGCCCAGGCCAACCGCGCTTTCGCCCACTTCCGCTTCTAATCTCTCCCATCTCGTTTTTCGTCCTCTTCACGTTTTTCCGACCCCATGTCGAACCCCAACTCCCCCAACCGCGAATACCCTCTTGAGCGCACCCGGAACATCGGGATCTGCGCCCACATTGACGCGGGCAAGACGACCCTGACCGAGCGTATTCTGTTCTACACCGGCATGATCCACAAGATCGGCGAGGTGCATGACGGCGCTGCGACCACTGACTGGATGGAGCAGGAAAAAGAGCGCGGTATTACGATCACCTCCGCCGCCGTGACGGCGCGCTGGAAGCAGCTCAAGGAAGAAGGCATCTACAAGTCCCGCGAGATGGAAGACCTTCGCGTGAATATCATCGACACCCCCGGGCACGTTGATTTCACCGCTGAAGTGGAACGTTCCCTCCGCGTGCTCGACGGCGCGATCTTCGTGCTTTGCGGCGTGGCCGGTGTGCAGCCCCAGTCTGAAACCGTTTACCGTCAGGCTGAGAAGTATGGCGTGCCTCGCATCGCCTTCGTTAACAAGATGGACCGTACCGGAGCCAACTTTGCCAACGTGGTGAAGGATGTGCGTCAGAAGCTGGGCGCTCCAGCCTTCCCAATTCTGGTTCCGATTGGTGCTGAGGAAAACCTTATCGGACAGATCGACGTGGTGAACCAGAAGGCTATCATCTACTCTGACGATGAAAAGTTTGGCTCCAAGTACACCGTCCGTGACCTTCAGGGCGACGAAATCGCCACAGCCAAGGCCGCTTATGATGAACTTTTGGACGCGGCTTGCAGCGCTGATGACGAGTTGGGCATGATCTTCCTCGAAGAGCGTCCGATCACTCCGGTGGAACTCAAGGCTGGCATCCGTCGCGCTGTGATCGCTAACAAGATCATCCCGATGGCCGGTGGTTCCGCCTTCAAAAACAAGGGCGTGCAGTATCTGATCGACGCCGTGATCGACTATCTTCCCGGCCCGCTCGACATCGCTCCACAGAAAGGCCACGTCATTGACGAGCCTGAAAACGAAGTTGTCGCCGTGCCAGATGACAACGGCAAGTTCATCGCCCTCGGCTTCAAGCTCTGGTCCGACAAGTTTGGCCGCCTCGTCTTCTTCCGAGTGTATTCCGGCTGCGTCCGCAAGGGGGACACCATCTACAATCCCCGCACCCGCAAGTCTGAGCGCGTGGGCCGCTTGATCCAGATCCAGGCCAGCGTGCATAAGGACATCGACTGCTGTTACTCCGGTGACATCGCCGCCCTCGTGGGTGTGAAAGATGTCCGCACGGGTGACACTTTCTGCGATGAGAGCCTCGACGTGCTCCTTGAGCCTCCGACCTTCCCAGAGCCCGTGATCTCCATGGCCGTCGAGCCAAAGACCAAGGGCGACCAGGAAAAGATGGGCAACGCCCTCCAGCGCCTCTCGGAAGAAGATCCGACCTTCTTCGTCAAGACCGACGAAGAAACCGGCCAGGTCATCATCGCCGGCATGGGCGAACTGCATCTCGAAATTCTCTGCGACCGCCTCAAGCGCGAGCACAAAGTCGAAACCAACACCGGCAAGCCGCAGATCGCCTACCGCGAGACGCTCACCATCCCTGCGGATGGCGAAGGCAAGCTCGTCAAGCAGTCCGGTGGTCGTGGTCAATACGGCCACGTCGTCATCAAGGTCCGCCCTGGTGAGAAGGGTTCCGGCGTCGTCGTCGAAAACAAAGTGGTCGGCGGTACCATCCCGAAAGAATTCATCAATCCTGCCAAGGCAGGTTGTATTGAGGCCGCTCTCAATGGCATCATCGCCGGTTATCCGGTGATCGACCTTCACATCGAACTCGTCGATGGCTCCAGCCACGAAGTCGATTCCAACGAAAACGCCTTCAAGATGGCCGGCATCTTCGCCGTCAAAGACGCGCTCAAGAAAGCCAAGTGCATCCTGCTTGAGCCGATCATGGCTGTGGAAGCCTCCACACCGGAAGATTACCAGGGCGACATCATGGGTGACCTTAACCGCCGCCGTGGCAAGATTCAGGGCATGGACAGCCGCGGTACCACCGCCATCCTCCGCGCTGAAGTGCCACTGGCCGAAATGTTCGGCTACTCCACGGCCATCCGCACCCTTTCCTCCGGCCGCGCCAGCTATTCGATGCAGCCTTCGCACTTCGAGCAGGTGCCGTCCCAGATTGTTGAGCAGATCGTCGAGCAACGCGGCGGCTCCAAGTAACCCACGCGCACTGAACCCCTTTACCCACGGATCACGTCATGACCAATCAACGCATCAGAATCCGCCTCCGCGCGTATGACTACCGCGTGCTCGACAAGAGCACTGCCGACATCGTCGAAACAGCGAAGCGCACCGGCGCCCGCGTCGCCGGCCCCATCCCGCTGCCAACCCGCATCGAGAAATTCACGGTGAACCGCTCCCCGCACGTCGATAAGAAGTCGATGGACCAGTTCGAAATCCGCACGCACAAGCGCCTGCTGGACATCGTCGATCCAACCTCCCGCACCGTGGATGAGCTGAAGAAGCTCAACCTCCCTTCCGGCGTGGACATCACGATCAAGATCTAACGCGGATACCCCATTTTACCCCAGGAGGACACACTCATGAGTCTCGGATTGATCGGCAAAAAATTAGGAATGACCAAGGTCTATGACGCCAAAGGCGACGCCGTGGCAGTCACCGTGGTCGATGTCAGCGGCAACACCATTCTTCAGGTGAAGCGCAGCGACGGCAAAGACAAGTACAGCGCCGTGCAGATCGGTTATGGCGACCAGCTCAAGGAATCCCGCGTCAGCAAGCCGCTGCTCGGCCACTTCAAGAAGCACGGTTGCACCACCGCTAAGCGCATCGTCAAAGAATTCCGCCTCACCGGCGACGACCAGCTCCCCGCTGAAGATGCCAAGCTTGACGCCGGCCTCTTCACCGCCGGACAGATCGTCGATGTGATCGGCACCACCAAGGGCAAGGGTTTTCAGGGCGTTGTGAAGCGTCACGGATTCGCCGGCCAGCCAGCCACTCACGGTCACATGATGCACCGTCGTCCTGGCTCCATCGGCTGCCGTTTGACCCCTGGTCTCGTCTGGAAGAACCAGAAGATGCCCGGCCATGACGGTGTCTCCCGCCGCACCACGCAGAATCTCGTCGTCGTGCAGAGCCGCCCTGAAGAAGGCGTCCTGCTCATCAAAGGCGCCCTCCCCGGCAACACAGGCAGCATCGTTGTGGTGCGCCCCGGCAAAAAAGCCGTCGTCAAAAAATAATCACGAGGAACTGAACCATGTCCGCGACCATTCTCTCAGCCGACGCCGCCAAGGCGGCCAACATTCAACTCACCGAGGGCTACAAAGGCTCCCAGGCGCTGAATGATGCCGTGGTGGCCTACCGCGCCAACCGCCGTCAAAGCAACGCCCACACTAAAAACCGTTCTGAAGTTTCCGGCTCCGGAAAGAAGCTCTGGAATCAGAAGGGAACCGGCAACGCCCGTATGGGCAGCAAGCGTTCCCCCATCTGGAGCGGTGGTGGCGTCGTCTTCGGCCCTCGCAACACCACTGTCTATGCGAAGAAGCTCCCCAAGAGCACCAAGAAGCTCGCCCTGCGCGCTGCTTTGACCGCCCGCATCCTGGACGGCGAGGTGCTCACCACCGCCAGCTTCGCCATCGCTGATGGCAAGACCAAAAGCTTCATCGCCGCCATCAACGGCCTAACCACCGCCAAGAAAGTGCTCCTCATCGGCAAAGGCTTTGATGAAGTCACCTTCCGCGCCGCCCGCAATGTCCAGAACGTCCAGCTCATCTCTGCTGACGACGTGAATGCCGAACACCTGCTGCTCTACCCGAGCGTGGTTGTCACCGGTGACGCTCTCGAAACCCTTGCCAAGAGGACCGCCTGATCATGAAAGACCTTCATAAAGTCATCAAAACCATCCGCCTGAGCGAAAAAGCCACGCTGCTTGGCGAACGGAACAACGAGTACGTGTTTTCCGTCGATGTCGATGCCACCAAGATCGACATCAAGCAGGCCGTCGAGAAGCTTCTCGGCAAAAAAGTCACTGGAGTGCGCACCGCCAACTACTTCGGCAAGGCCCGTCAGGAGCGTCGCGCCACCCGCGGAGGCATCGGCCGCACCAATCATTGGAAAAAAGCCATCGTTCGCCTCAAGGAGGGCGAAAAGCTCGATCTCGCTTAATCAGGGCCTTCCGCCCGCTGGTTCAACCTTTTAACTTACCTTACCGTCATGGCGCTGAAAACATTCAAGCCTACTACGCCCACCAATCGCTACAAGGAGTGGAACTCCTTCGACGAGATCACCAAGCACTCGCCGGAGAAAAGCCTCACTGTGGCCCTCCGCAAGTCCGGTGGTCGTAACAACACCGGCCGCATCACCACCCGTCACATCGGCGGTGGTCACGTCCAGCGTTACCGTCTCATCGACTTCAAGCGCACTCGTCGTGACGAGGCCGCCAAGGTCGTCGGCATCGAATACGATCCGAACCGCTCCGCCCGTATCGCCCTGGTCGAATACAAGGACGGTCAGCGCGCCTACATCCTCGCTCCAAACGCCCTCGGCGTGGGTGCCTTGGTGATGGCCGGTGAAAAAGCCGCTCCTGAAGTCGGCAACGCCCTTCCTCTGAGCAAGATCCCTCTCGGCACCTCGATTCACAACATCGAGCTCTCCCCCGGCAAAGGCGGCGTCGTCGCCCGTGCCGCCGGCCAGGCCGCCGTGCTCTCCAACCGTGAAGGCGAGTTCGCCCTCGTTCGCATGCCTTCCGGTGAAATCCGCAAGATCCTTTCCACCTGCTACGCCACGATCGGCCAGGTTGGCAATGTGGAGCACATGAACGTCGTCAGCGCCAAGGCGGGCCGCACCCGTTGGCAGGGCACCCGCCCGACCGTCCGTGGCATGTGCATGAACCCCATCGACCATCCGAACGGTGGTGGTGAGGGCCGTTCCAAGTCCGGTGGTGGTCGTCAGCATCTTCTCAGCCCCTGGGGCCACGCGAAGGGCGAGAAGACCCGCAACAAGAAGAAGGCCACGAACAAGCTCATCGTGCAGACCCGTCACGCCAAGAAGTAATCCATTCCTCACTCATCCCTTCACATGGCACGCTCCCTCAAAAAAGGCCCCTTCGTTCAGCAAGCCCTCCTCGAAAAGGTGGACAAGCTCAACGACGCCAAGCAGAAACGCCCTATCAAGACCTGGGCTCGTTCCTCCATGGTCACTCCTGACCTTGTTGGTCACACCTTCCTCGTTCACAACGGCAAGGACTTCGTGTCCGTGTATGTGACTGAAAACATGGTCGGCCACCGTCTCGGCGAATTCGCCCTCACCCGTCTCTTCAAGTCCCACGGTGCCGTCACCGTCAAGGCCGCCAAGTAATTCCTGAAGCACTGAGCACACCGATGTCCATCCGCCCCTCCATCACCCGGTTCACCCTCTCACTGCTTCTCGCGGTGGGTGTGGCTGGCGTGCGTGCGGATGACAAGCTCGAAAACCAGGAGCTGCTCATCTCGCTGCAAATCGCTGCGGCGAAGATTCAGGCGCTTGAGGCTGCGGCAACGTCCGCCAAGGACAAGAATGACGCGCTTGCCCAAAGCGCCGCCGCCGCCAATGCCGAAAGCAACGAGTTGAAGGACCGCTACGAAAAACTGCGCGGCCTGCTCGAAGGTCTCGGAGTCGGCGCCCTCGAAAACTCCAAAGATCAGACGCAGGAGCGCCTTCTGGCGGCCCTTAGCGACCTGCGCATCATGAAAGAGCAGCGCGACTCCCTCGCTGAGGCTCTCATTGAAGTGGCCGAGGCCGGCATGGGCCTCATGAACGCCGCGCCAAACGCCGATCCCGCCGCCAAGGACCGCGTCAACAAATCCATCAGCCAGGCAGATGCAGCGCTCGTCAAAGCAGGCGGCGGTCAGGACCAGCAGGCCGCTGGCGACCTGCAAAACGCCCGCGTGGTCAGCTTCAAGACTGAACTCGGCATCGCCGTCCTCTCCATCGGTGCCAAAGACGGTGTGAAGCCTGGAATGCCCTTTGAAATTTACCGTGAGGACAAGCCCATCGCCAAAGTCCTCATCACCGAAGTCCGCAACTCAGTCTGTGGTGCCGTGGTCCAAGAACTGGCCAGCAACAGCGATCCCGTCCGTGTGGGCGACCGGGGCCGTGTCGATCTCAACAAATCCCTCTAAAGAAGCAGCAAGTCTCGAACCCTCCGATTTATGTCCGTCCGTTCCGTCCTTAAATACGCCAGGATCTCCTCGCAGAAAGCCCGTCAGGTCACTCGCGCCATCACCGGCATGCCAGTCTCCCAGGCGCTCAGCGTTCTCGACTTCACTCCAAAGAAAGCAGCCTTCCTCGTGGGCAAGACTCTCCGCTCCGCCATCGCGAACGCTGAGAACAACCACGAGCAGGATGCTTCCGAGTTCATCGTCGAGTCCGCCATCGCCACTCCTGGCCCGTCCCTCGCCCGCATTATGCCGCGCGCCCGTGGCTCGGCTTCCCCGATCAAGAAGCGCATGACGCACATCACCGTGATCATCGGCGCTCCGAAAGTGGAAGAAGCGACTGAAGGCGCCAAGAAGGCTCCGAAGTCCGCCCGCCGTGACGCGCCTGCCAAAAAGAAGGCCGCCAAAGCCAAGAAAGTTTCCGAATAACCGCCCCCGAACCGCACCACCTCATTTTATGGGACAGAAAGTAAATCCGATCGGCTTCCGCCTCGCAGTCACCAAAGACTGGCGCTCCAAGTGGTATGCTCCTGAGAAAGAATATGCCGATTCGCTGCACAGCGACCTCGCCATCCGCTCCTACCTCAAGGAAAAGCTCATGCAGGCCGCGATCTCCAAGATCGTGATCGAACGCGCCTGGAACCAGGTCCGCGTGACCTTGCACACCGCCCGCCCCGGCCTCGTCATTGGTCGCAAAGGCCAGGAAATCGACGTGATGAGCCAGAAGGTCTCCGAAATGTGCGGTGGGAAGCAGGTCAAGATCGACATCTTCGAAATCAAGCAGCCAGAACTCGACGCCCAGCTCGTGGCTGAAGCCGTCGCCGTCCAGCTTGAGCGCCGTATCTCCTTCCGCCGCGCCATGAAGCGCTCCGTGCAGACCGCTATGGACATGGGTGCTGATGGCATCCGTCTCCGCTGCGCCGGCCGCCTCGGTGGTGCTGACATCGCCCGTGCCGAATGGTACCGCCAGGGCAAGGTGCCGCTTCAGACCCTGCGTATCCCGATTGATTATGGTTTCGCCGAAGCCAAGACCGTTTACGGCATCATTGGCGTGAAGTGCTGGATGAACCGTGGCAACGCCCCTGAAGGTGTCTCCCGTCCGTCCGGTGACCGTCGCCCTCGCAACAACGACCGTGGTGATCGTCGTCCAGGCGCTCCCGGCCCTCGTGGCGGTGAGCGTGGTCGCGGTCCTGGTGGTGGCGGCGGCGGCTACGGTGCCCCCGCCCCGGCTCCTGCGCCTGCCCAGGCATGATCTGATCCCACTTTTGAACTAACCCCTTTTCACCGGACCGAGACCTATGGCCCTTCTACCCAGCAGAGTAAAATATCGCAAGCATCAGCGCGGCAACCGCGGTGGCAATGCCACCAGCGGCAACAAGCTCGACTTCGGCGAGTTCGGACTCCAGACCCTTGAGCGCGGCTGGATCAAGAACATCCACATCGAAGCCTGCCGCGTCGCCATCACCCGCTATCTGAAGCGCAAGGGGAAGGTCTTCTGCCGCATCTTTCCCCACAAACCCGTCACCCAGCGCCCGCCGGAAGTCCGAATGGGTAAAGGCAAAGGCGCTCCGGAATTCTGGGTGGCCGTCGTCCTCCCCGGCCATGTGCTTTTTGAAATTTCCGGCGTGAACGAGGCTACCGCCCGCGAGGCCTGCCGTCTGGCCGCTACGAAGCTCGGCCTCCGCTGCCGCTTCGTCACCCGCGAAAGCCTGCACAAATAACACCCCTGCGAACTGAATTTATGAAGATCAAAGAACTCCGTGAATCGACTGTGGAAGAACTTTCCGCACGCCGTCGCGAACTGAAGCAGGAAGCCCTCAATCTGCGCATCCAGCAGAGCGCCGGTGGCGGCCAGCTCGAAAACCCAGCGCGCCTGACCCACATCCGCAAGGAGATCGCCCGCATCGAAACCATCATCACCGAGCGTACCCACGCCGCTGCCGCGAAGAAGGCCGCCTGATTCCGGCCCTAACCCCCTGAAGCATTTTCCAATATCATGAGCGAGGCCACAGCCCCCACCGTCCCCGAAAAGAAAGCCGTGCGCAAAACGCGCGTCGGCGTCGTGGTGTCCGACAAAATGACGAAAACCATCGTCGTTGAAGTTGAGCGCCGCGTTCCTCACCCACAGTTCAAAAAGATCGTGCGCAAGACCTCCAAGTTTTACGCCCATGATGAGAGCGAACAGGCCAAGGAAGGGGACAAGGTGCTCATCGCTGAGACCCGTCCGCTCTCGAAACTGAAGCGCTGGGAATTGGTTGAAGTGCAGAAGCACTAGGCCGTTTATTTTTTCAAACACGAACTCTTAGAAGGAGAAACAGCTTATGTTGCAAATGGAGTCCTCAATCCCGGTGGCTGACAACACCGGAGCCCGCCTGGCCACGATGATCGGCGTGCTCGGCAAGAAAAACACCCGCTTCGCCTACGTCGGCGACATCATCACCGCCCACGTCCGCGAGTCCACCCCGACCGCCGCCGTGAAGAAGGGTGAGGTCGTCCGCGCCGTGATCGTTCGCACCTCGCATCCGATCCGCCGCACCGATGGCTCGATCCTGCGCTTCGACAAGAACGCCATGGTCATCATCGACAAGGACAACAACCCGCGTGGCACCCGTATCTTCGGCCCCGTGGCGCGCGAGCTGCGCGACAAGAACTTCATGAAGATCGTCTCCCTCGCCCCCGAAGTGCTGTAATACCATGAGCCGAATCAAGACCCACGTCAAAAAAGGCGACACCGTCGTCGTCATCTCCGGAGCCGCCAAAGGCGCCCAAGGCACCGTGCTTGAGGTGCAGCCTTCCAAGAACCGCGTCCTCGTCGAGGGCGTCCGCATGATCAAGAAGGCCATCAAGCCCACCCAGCAGAACCAGAACGGCGGCTTCCAGGAAAAGGAAGGCCCCATCCACATCTCCAATGTCAAGCGCGTGGACGCGCCCGTAAAAGAGAAGAAAAAGAAAGTTGCCAAGAAGAAGGTGAAAGCCTAAATCCACGCCCCCCATTTGCCTCCCCCCTCGATCCGGTGCCACCAACGGCCCGGGCGGCGAGGGAAAGGCGGCACAGCCCGAAACTGAACCATGGAACACACCCTCCAGACCCTCTACAAACAGAAACGCACCGAACTGCAGACGCAGCTCGGCCTCACCAACATCCACGAAGTCCCCAAGCTTGAAAAAATCGTCGTTAACTGCTCAGTCGGCAGCCAGGGCGAACGCAAGCAGGCGATGGAGGACGCGGTGAACGAAGTCACTCTCATCACCGGCCAGAAGCCCATCATCACCAAGAGCAAGAAGGCCATCGCCAACTTCAAGCTTCGTGAAGGTGAAAACATCGGCGTCAAGGTGACCCTGCGCGGAGGCAAGATGTATGACTTCATGATGCGTCTCGTGCGCACCGCCATCCCGCGCATTCGTGACTTCCGTGGTGTCGCCCCCCGTTCGTTCGATGGTCGTGGCAATTACACCCTTGGCGTCTCCGACCAGTCCATCTTCCCTGAGATCGAGCTCGACAAGATCAAGCGCCCCCTCGGTTTCGACATCACTTTCGTCACCAGCACCAACAGTGACGATCATGCCCGTGAGATGCTGCGCGCGCTCGGCATGCCCTTCCGCACCCGCACCGTCCAGCCCAAGCAAGAAGGTGCTGAGGCCGCCGCCTAACCCGAACCGATTTTTTCCAGCGTCATGAACGACCCGATTTCAGATTTTCTCACGCGCATCCGCAATGCCTGTTCCGCCCAGCAGGAGCAGGTGTTCATCCCCTTCAGCAAGATGAAGGCCGAACTCTCCCGCATCCTTCAGGAAGAAGGCTACATCTGGGGCTACGAAGTGGACACCAACACCACTCACCCGCGTCTCAAGCTCAAGCTCAAGTACCAGGACAAGACTCCCGTCATCCGCAAGATCGACCGCGTCAGCAAGCCTGGTCTGCGCAAATACGTCGGCCATGACGAGATCCCCCGCGTGCTCGGCGGCCTCGGCATTTCCATTCTTTCCACCCCGCGTGGCATCATGACCGGTGCCAAGGCCCGCAAGGCCAATGTGGGTGGCGAACTTCTCGCCACCATCTGGTAAACCTCCAAACCGTCACAACCCTCATGTCACGCGTAGGCAAACAAATCATCAGCATCCCTGACAAGGTCAGCATCAAGCTAGGCGACGACCGTTCCGTTCAGGTCAAAGGACCGAAGGGCGAACTCGCCTGGACCCTCCCTCTTGGCGTCAAGGTCGCCACCGAGGCCAACCAAATCAACGTCACCCGCGAGTCCGAAGACCGTCGTGTGCGTGCCCTTCACGGCACCACGCAGCGCCTGATCACCAACATGATCGTTGGCGTCAGCCAAGGCTACACCCGCAACCTCGAGATCCATGGCGTCGGTTTCCGTGCCACCGTCAAAGGCAGCCACATCGACCTCCAGCTTGGCCAGTCCCATGACCGCCTGCACCCCATTCCGAAAGGCGTGAAGGTCACGGTCACAGAAAACACCAAGATCGCCATCGAAGGCATCGACAAGCAGATCGTCGGCCAGCTTGCCGCTGACATCCGCGCCTACTACCCGCCGGAGCCTTACAAGGCCAAGGGCGTCCGCTATGCGGGCGAACACATCCGCCGCAAGGCCGGCAAGTCCGTCAAGTAATCCCAGGAGACACCCATCATGGCCCTCACCAATCGCAAAGACATCCGCGCCCGCATCCACAAGCGCATCCGCCGCAAGCTCAGCGGCACCGCCGAGCGCCCCCGCCTCGCTGTGTATTTCTCCAACACGAACGTTTACGCCCAGGTCATCGACGACGCTGCTGGTAAGACAATCGTTTCGGCCTCCACCAAGGAAAAAGGCTACGGAGCTGGCAAGGCCAACGTCGAGAACGCCACCAAGGTCGGTGCGCTTCTCGCCGAGCGTGCCCTCGCCAAGAATATCTCCGAAGTGGTCTTCGACCGCGCTGGTTTCATCTATCACGGCAAGGTCAAAGCCCTCGCTGACGCCGCCCGTGAAAAGGGCCTGAAATTCTAATCCACCCGCATCCTTTTCTATTATGGCTGATGAAACAGTAGTTACCGAGACCGAAGCGGCCCCCGCCGTCGAGGCTCCGTCCCCAACCCCGGCTCCTGCCGCAGCCCCTTCTTATGGCGGCTTCCGTGGTCGTGATGACCGTGGTCCGCGTGAAGTGGATGGCATTGAAAAAGTCGTTCACATCAATCGTTGCGCCAAGGTCGTCAAAGGCGGCCGCCGCTTCAGCTTCAGCGCCCTCGTTGTCTCTGGCGACGCCAAAGGCAAGGTCGGCTGGGGATTTGGCAAGGCCAATGAAGTGTCCGACGCCATCAAGAAGGCTACCGAGGCTTCCCGCAAGAACCGTTTCTCCGTTCATCTCAAGGAGAGCACCATTCCTCATGAGGTCACTGGCGCCCACGGCGGCGGTTTCATCATGCTGAAGCCAGCCACGGCTGGTACCGGCATCATCGCCGGTGGCGGTGCACGCGCCGTGCTCGAAGCAGCCGGTGTGAAGGACGTGATCGGCAAGTCCCTCGGCTCCAGCAATCACGCCAACGTCGTCAAGGCCACGCTCGCCGCCCTCGGTGCCCTGCGTCCGGCTGACGAAATCCTCCGCGCCCGCGGCAAGGAGATCAAGGAGCGCAAGGCGCTCTAAACATTGAACTCTGAACAACGAACTTTCACATTCGAATGAGACTCCAAGACGTTAAACCCCGCCCCGGTGCCAAGAAGCGCCGCAAGCGCATTGGCTGCGGCGAAAGCTCCGGCCACGGCAAAACCTCCGGCAAAGGCAACAAGGGCCAGATGGCCCGTGCCGGCCGCGGCATCCGCCCAGGCTTTGAAGGCGGCCAGATGCCGATGCATCGCCGTCTTCCCAAGAAGGGCTTCAACAACACCGCTTTCCAGGACTTCATCGAAGTCGTGAACGTGGGCGAGCTCAATGAAGCCTTCCAGGACGGCGCTGTCATCAACGAGGCCGCTCTTCGTGAAGTGGGTCTCGTCAGCCGCAAGGCCGATGTCATCAAGATCCTCGGCACCGGTGATCTCACCGTCAAACTCACCATCCAGGGCGCGAAAGTCAGCGCCACGGCCCGTGAAAAAATCGAAAAGGCCGGCGGTTCCATCGCCGCCTGATTTTTCCTGACCCCAACCGCTTGATGGGCCGGTCCCCGCGCAGTCTCCAGGCTGCCAGGATAACCGGCCCGTTTTTGCTTATCAGCCTCCTCCCATGATCTCCGCCTTCGCCAACAGCTTCAAAGTCCCGGAACTTCGCTCGCGCATCCTTTTCACGCTGGCGATGATCGTCATCGTCCGCATCGGCACCTCCATCACGCTGCCCGGCGTCGATCCTGCCGTCCTCGGTGAATGGATCAACAACAAGGCGGGGGACAACGCCTCCGGTGCCGCCCAGGTCGCCGCCTTGCTCAACATCTTCAGCGGTGGTGGCATGCAGAACGTCGCCATCTTCGCCCTCGGCATCATGCCTTACATCAGCGCCAGCATCATGCTGCAGCTCCTCACCGCCGTGTGGCCGCCGCTCAGCAAGCTCGCTCGTGAAGAAGGTGGACGCCAGAAGATCACCCAGTACACCCGCGTCGCCACCATCGTGCTGTGCGTGTTCCAGGCCACGCTGCTCGCGCAGTCTCTCGCCGACCCCGGACAAAATTACCTCATGGCCGGTTTGCAGGACGCCATCGACCGTCTTGGCGGCAGACCGCTCGTGCCGAACTATGGCATCGGCTTTGTCTTCACCAGTGTCATCACCATCACCGCCGGCACCATGCTCATGATGTGGCTGGGCGAGCAGATCACCGAGCGTGGCATCGGCAACGGCGTCTCCATCCTCATCTGCGTGAACATCGTTTCCGACCTTCCGGGTGCTCTCATCCAGGTCTGGCAGACCTTCGTGGGCAGCGAAAAGGCCGATCCGAAGAGCGCTTTCACCCTTGTGCTTCTCATGGGCTTCATGATCATCGTCATCGCCGGCGTCATCGCCCTCACCCAGGCCACCCGCCGCATTGCCATCACCTACGCGAAGCGTGTCGTCGGCCGCAAGGTCTATGGCGGCCAGACGCAGTATCTCCCGCTCAAGATCAACTATTCCGGCGTCATGCCGATCATCTTCGCCCAGGCCATCCTGCTCTTCCCCTCCACCATCCTCGCCTCCCTCTTCAAGGATGTGAACTGGGTCCAAAAGCTCGCTCTCTACATGAGCAGCGGCTGGGTTTACTACGTCGCCTCCGCTCTGTTGATCTTCTTCTTCAGCTACTTCTGGGTCGCCACCATGTTCCAGCCCACGCAGATCTCGGAAGATCTCAAGAAGAGCGGCGGTTATGTGCCCGGCATCCGCCCAGGCAAGCCCACGGCTGACTTCCTCGACTTCACCATGAGCCGCCTCACCTTTGCGGGCGCCATCTTCCTCACCGGCTTGTACGTCATGCCCGGCATCGTCAGCAGCCTCATGCAGATCTCCAGTTCCGCCGCCCAGTTCTTTGGCGGCACCAGCCTGCTGATTCTGGTCGGTGTGGTGCTTGATGTCATGCGCCAGGTCGAAACCCATCTTCTGCAGAGCCACTACGACGGCTTCCTCAAGAAAGGCCGCATCCGTGGTCGTGTGGACCGTCTTCAGCAGGGCACCCGCACCATGGACGCCACCACGCTGGTGTGGATGTGGGTGGGCCTTGCCATCATCGTGCTCGTGGGCGTTGTGTACAAGCTGACGATTCAGTGACCTTCATTGACCGCGTCATGGCTCTCATGAAATCGGGGAACATCCCCATCCGCCACGGCGCACAGCGGCAGTCCATCCGCAAAGCCTGCCAGGTCGCCCGTGATGTCTTGCTCAAATCCGCCGCCCAGATCCACGCTGGCGCCACCACGGCCGAGATCGACCGTTTCGCCGCCGCTGAAATGAAGGCCCTCGGTGCCACCAGCGCCTTCCTCAACTACCGCCAGTTTCCCGGCAACATCTGCATCTCCATCAACGAGGAGGTCGTGCATGGCATCGGCGGCCCTCGGGTCATCCAGGACGGGGATGTCGTCAAAATCGACGTCGGCGTGTATTACGACGGCTGGGTCGGCGACAACGCCCTCACCGTGCCCGTGGGCAACGTCGCCCAGGAGACGATGCATCTTCTCGCCGCCACCGAGGAATCCCTCATCAACGCCGTCAACTACGCCCGAGACGGCTGGATGCTTGGCGACCTCTGCCACAGCGTCGAAAATCACGTCAGCCAGTACGGCTACACCGTCGTGCGCGAGTTCGTGGGTCACGGCGTCGGCCGCAAACTGCACGAGGAGCCCCAGGTGCCCAATTACGGTAAAAAAGGCGACCGTCCCCGTCTCAAGGCCGGCATGACCCTTGCCATCGAGCCCATGATCAACATGGGCACCGAGAAGACACGCATCCTGGCCGACAAGTGGACCGTCATCACCTCCGACCGCAAGCCTTCCGCCCACTATGAGCACGTCGTGCTCGTTACGGAAGACGAGCCGGAGATCCTCACCGCCCGAGGCCGCATGTTCCCGAAAGGCACCGCCGATCTCACGCCGCGTCCGGTTTCCGAGCTGGGTTGAGGTCCGCTTCTGAGTCGCCCAGCACGCTTGGCCTCACCAATGCGAGGCGCGTGGTTGTTCTAAACGGGCTTGGCATCTTTGGCCTGGATATGCACCTGCCCGCCTGGAAGGGGCCGTTGAAGCTTAGGCTGCCTTCTCATCCTTCGGATTCTTCAGCGCTCCATAGACCTTATGCAGCAAGTGCTCGACGGCGAGCTTCCGAAACTCCCCATCGGCCATGAGTTTCCCGAAGATCTCTTCGTTGCCTTCCATGCGGTCGATGACGAGCCCCTCGAAGGCTTTCTCGAAGACATAGCGGAAGTCGTCTTTCGAGTTCGCGGCGGCAGCCTTTTTGAGTGCGTCGCTCTCGATGGCCTCTTCCTGAATCTGGTCGAAGAAGAGCTGGTCAGCTTGAGTGAAGTCGGTGCCGAAGCGCTCGTTGAGGATGTCGATCAGTTCGGAGAGTTTGATCTTGGGGTCTTCCTGCCCGGTACCGACGTCGTTGGGGCCTTTGAGCGGCTTGCCGTCGCCAGTGTTAAGGTCGATCTGGCCTTCGCTGATCTTCTGGAGCCGGTAGTATTGCAACTCGACTTCGTCTTCGAGGTGATAGCCCGGGCCAGTGTCGCGCTTGGGCAGCTTGGTGAGCAGGAAGCGGAGGTAAGTGTAGAGCTGTTCCAGGTCCGAGTCCTGATACGGGATCACCTGCGAGAGGAAGCCATACATGTTGCGGAAGTTGACGAGCAGCGTCTTCACCGCTTCGCGTTCTTCCTCGTCTCGCTCTTTGAATCTCTCCACGGCCTGATCGAGGATGCCGCTCATCTCCGCCTGATCGTTGACGGTCTCCTTGCGGCGCGGCCTGAAATACACCGCGCAGAACGCCTTCACCTCTTCCTTGTGAATGAGCTGCGTCTCTTCGATCTGGTGCTGGAGACGGTAGAGGTGCTGCGCATCCGTCAGCGGCTCGGAGGGCGTGTCCTCATAGTAGGGTTTGAAAGCTTTGAAGATTTCCTCCGGCGTGTTGCGGAAATCGAGGATGAAGGTGTCTTCCTTGCCCGCACAGGTGCGGTTAAGGCGTGAAAGTGTCTGCACGGCCTGCAAGCCGGTGAGCTTCTTGTCCACATACATCGTGTGTAGAAGCGGCTGATCGAAACCGGTCTGATACTTCTCCGCCACGAGCAATACCTGGTATTCGTGGCTGTCGAAGCGCTCCGGCAGTTCGCTTTCCTTGATGTCGCCATTCATCCCCACTTCCGTGAAGCTCTTTCCCGGCGCTAGAGGGTCTTCGACGATGCCGGAGAAGGCCACCAGCGTCTTCACATCGGTATAGCCCTTCTCGGCAATGTAGGCATCGAAGGCCTGCTTGTAGCGCACGGCATGGAGCCGTCCATCCGTCACCACCATAGCCTTGGCGCGGCCGCCGATTTTGTGTTTCACATGGGTGCGGAAGTGCTCCACGATGACTTCCGTCTTGGTGCGTAGGTTCACCGCATGGAAAGTCAGCGTCCGTGCCAGGGCCCGCGCCGCTTTCTTCCGCTGCACATGCGGATCATCATCCCCCACCTGCACGAGGCGGAAATACGCCTCGTAGGTGATGTAATTCTTGAGCACGTCGAGGATGAACTTCTCCTCAATGGCCTGTCGCATCGTGTAGAGATGGAAGGGTGCCTGCCCCGTGGGGCCGGGTTCATCAAAGACCTTCAGCGTTTTGTATTTCGGCGTCGCGGTGAAGGCGAAGAAGCTCAAGTTCGGCTGCTTTCCGCGTTTCATCATCTCCCGCACCACACCGGCCAGATGATCCGCGTCGTCGTCCGGGTCCAATCCCTGATCGACCACGTATTGCGCAGCTTCTTCCTGCAATCGGTCCGCGTTGAGCACGCCTTTCAGTTCCATCGCGCTCTCGCCGGACTGCGAGCTGTGCGCTTCGTCCACGATGACGGCGAATTGTTTGTCCTTCGTGGAAATAGCAAGACCAGGGAGGCTCTCCTCCTGTAGCTTCTCCAGCGTCTCGGCAATGAAGGGAAACTTTTGCAGCGTGGTGATGATGATCGGCGTGCCGTTTGCCAGCGCCTGCACGAGCTGCCGCGTGTCCTCGTCCACCTTCTGCACCACGCCTTGCTTGTGGTCGAACTGGTAAATGGTGTTCTGGAGCTGCTGATCCAGGATGCGGCGATCCGTCACGACAATCACGGAATCAAAGACCTTCTTATCTGCCTCGTCGTGTAGGGAGGAAAGTCGGTGCGCCAGCCAGGCGATGGAGTTGGACTTGCCCGAACCAGCAGAGTTCTGGATCAGGTAATTGTGTCCCGGCCCGTGAGCTTTCGCGTGGCCTACCGTCCGCCGCACACAGTCGAGCTGGTGATACCGAGGGAAGATCATCGTCTCCTTGGTGATCTTCTTGATGCTCTCATCCGTCAGGATGCGCTTCTCCTCCACTTGCAGGTGCATGAAGCGCCCCAAGATGTCCAGCAGGCTGTCCCGCTGCCACACCTCACGCCACAGGTAGGCGGTGCGGTAGCCGCCATCCGCAGCCGGGGGATTCCCGGCATGGCCGTGGTTACCCAGGTTAAAGGGCAGGAAGTGCGTCTTGTCCCCGCTCAGCCGCGTGGTCATGAAGACCGCATCCTGATCCACGGCGAAATGCACCAGCGTGCGCTTGGTGAAATCAAAGAGCAGCTCCCGGCCATCACGGTCCTTCTTGTATTGCTTCTTGGCGTCCTCCACCGTCTGGCCGGAGAGCGGGTTCTTGAGTTCTGCTGTCGTGATGGGCAGGCCGTTGAGGAAGAGCACCAGATCGAGCGACCTGGAATGCTCCGTGCCGTAGTAGAGCTGCCGCGTCACGCTGAGCACGTTCTTGCCGTAGAGCGCCAGCGTGTCCGGGTTCATCCGGTTGTTCGGGGCAAAGACCGCCACGCGGAGCAGCTTGCCGTAGCATTTGAAGCCTTGGCGCAGCACCTTGAGCATGCCCTTCGTCTCCAGTTCCTTCACCAGATGATCCAGCACCACCTTGCCCGTCTCGTCCCCGTGGATGGCGTGCAGGCTCTTCCACATCTTCTCCTGTGTGGATTGGATGAAACCCAGCACCAGTGCGGGATCGAGCGCCCGCGACTTGTCGTAGCGGTCCTTCGCCACGCCCTCGCGGTAATCGACGAAGACATAGCCGCCCTGCTTGGTCAGGTGCTCAATGATCGCATCTTCGAGCCGGGCTTCGGTGTGCTTCTTCATGCGGCGGCTGGCTCAGGGCTTCCCCGCGCCGTATTCCGGCGGCTCTTCCCGCAACACCAGATCGTCGGCGGCCTGCGCTGCTCCTCCACCTGCGTGGATATGCCCGTTGAGCAGCGCCATTCGCTGCTCGCGGGTCAGCGCCGCGAGTTTGCGGCCGGTCTGCTCACGCAGGCGGCGCGACATCTCGACGGCATCAAAGGTCTTGGTCATCGTGGCTGGCATAGATCAACTCCTTGGGATTGATGATACTGACAGGCGCGTAACCTTGCAAGAGGTTCACCGCATTGAACCCGGCGGCGCGCCGCACGTTCACCAGGTGCTTGAAGTTCCAGCTCACCAGGTGATCCACCCGGTGAACCGTGCAGATGGCCACATGACGCGCGTCGTCCTCGAACTTTGTGCTCACCACTCCCGCCTTGAGATACTCCAGGGCCAGGTCTTCGATCTCGCCGGTGATGGGGAGCAGGTCTTTGGCGCGGTCAAAGGTTTCCTCAAACGTCTGCCTCACTTCCGGCGGCGCATCCGAGATTTCCTGCGCCACGAGACCCGAACTCAGGAACACCCACAAGCCGCCGGCGCGTTGCGCCCAAAGCTCGCGCGTGTCCGCCATCCATTCCGTGTCGTGGTAGCCGCCGATGACGGAGGTGTCGAGGTAGAGCGTCGGGATGTGCATGGCGGTCGGTGAGAGTTAAGCGGGAATCTTCACCCCACGCACGTCGATCTTCCCCGTCGTCGCGGCGGTGATCAGCGCGTTGCGGTATTCGGTTAGGCGGTCGATGGCCGTCTGGGTCTTCAGCGCAAGCTCATCAAGCTTTGCTGTTTCTAAATCGAGGTGAGCGACTATCGCCTCTTGTTCCGATTTAGGTGGTATCACTGCCTTTATTTGGCCGTAGCGGCTCGGATTCAAATTACATTGCCCGATTGCAATGAATGCGTTCGAACGAGCGACGCCAAGCATCCCTTCGGTGTTCAAAAGGTATGCAAAATACTCTGGCACACAGCTCGCCTCGGTCCGAATGCGAACAAGGTAAGAGGCAAAGCTCACCTCGAACTCTGTTTCCCCTGTAAACATTCCGACTTTCCCAATCAGGTCCAAACTGTTGGTCCGGTTGTATAGTAAGTCGCCACGGCGAAGCAGAAGATCGGCTGGGACTTCATCAATGAACTTCAGTCCCTCCAAGACTACTTTCCCGTTTTCAATATTGCCCATGCGAAGGATCGCTATCGCTCCTTCTGGTTCAAGCGACTCGGATATGCCGTAGTCAGTAGATAGAAACTTTCTTTTTATCTGACAGACTTCCCAATGCTTTGGCACTTGGCCGAGCCAGGGGATGCCGGAGTCTTTGAGGGGGGCAGCGGGGTTGAGGCCGCGGGTGACGGCTTGGGTGATGACCGCGAGGCGCTTCTCCTTGAGCTTCTCCAGCAGCTCCTTCTTCTTCCCGATCAGCCCGTCAATCTGCCCCGTCTTCCAGTCCAGAAACGCCGCGATTTGCTGCTGCTCGTCTTTCGTGGGCAATGGGAGCGTGAGGTCTTTGTATTTCTCCGCACTAAAGTTCTCAATGGTCGCCTGTATCAGTGTCGAACGAATGCAGGCCCAGTAGCACTCAGTCTGGAAGTAGTAGTTCGCGAAGCGTGGGAAAATGATGCTCTTGTCTGGTCGGCAGCGGATCAAATAACCGGCATACGCAGCCCGGCCCCAGCTCGCCAAATATTGAAAGCTCTTGCCCACAGTCGCTCCACTGCGAGCAAGGAGAATGTCTCCGTCTTGGAGCAGGTAAGGAGCCGCAACACTTTCCTCCAATGAACGGAATGTGTCGTCGTGAAGCGTGCCATCAGCTTTGACATCCGTGATGCGGATGTATCGGGGAAGAGCCGGATCATCCAAAACAGCCGCCTCATTTGCGCCATACATGAGCGGTTCAGATGCCACGAAGCGGAGCCGCCTAGCCGACCAGTGCTCCGGCAGATCGCCGAGCCATGCGACACCGCTGGGTCTGTTTTTTGGGTAAGTCGGATGTTTCACAGCCAGATGGGTGATTGCTCCCAGCCGACAGGGAAGCCCATGTCGGCGGTGGGAATGTCGTGGTAGGCAACCAGCAGGGCGATGAGGCGCTGCGGCCAGTGACTGGCGGGCGCGGCCTGTCGCAGGAGATAGCGCAGCACGCTGAGGAGTCCGAACAGCCGGTCATCCCGGATGGCAACGGGCTGATGCCACTGCGGGTGTTTGTTGGCCCGGGGAATCTGCGGGCGCAATCCGAAGACACGGTTCCAAACCCGTGCGTGATGGGCGCAGAGATTGCGCGCTTGATTGAGCGCGCGCAGCCAGGACTCAAACACGGTGTCGGCAACGCCGAACTGCGCGGCGAGCTTTTGCTGGAGCGGCTTCGCGAGGCCGCGATACAGGGTGAACATGCTGCCGAAGGTCATCAACTCGCAGGCCATCCAGAGGGGAAGGTCCGTCTCGGACGTGTATTTGCTGAAGAAGTGGGTGACGAAGGTCTCGCGGCTGCGACGTGCCTCCTCGCGGATGCGGTCCAGCATTTCCCGGTGTTCATGCACCTGGAGGCCGGGAAGGTTGGCGCGGTCCAGATAGCCGAAAGCACCATGCAAGAGGGTGTGATCGTTCACGATGCGGGTGCGGATGAGCACCTCCGCGCGCTCGATGGCGTCCAGCAGAAGGAAGCGCATCTGGCGATCAAAGGTGTAGCGTCGCCAGATGATCTCCAGAGTCGTGCCAGGAGCGAATGTGTCATCGGGCTGGCGGAAGGGCACCCAATAGGCACTCAGCCGGTAGTAACTGACGGCCTGCAGCTTCTCTTCAATTTCGGCCTTGGATGCCGCCTGCAATCCACGCGCCAGCAACTGGTCGGCTTGATCGCCAAACGTGAGGGCTGATTTCGTGTATTTCATGCTTCCGGCCCTCCGTTCGCAGGCATAAAAAACCCGCCAGTATTGAGCTTGTCCTTGCGGATAGAGGCTTGGCGGGTGTGCTGCTGTGACAAAGCCACGGCATGATCGACCGTCAAGCGCTTATTGTTGCCGTCTGAAATAGTCACGCCGTGACCTCCTTCAGCATGGTCATGATTTCCTTCTCCAGTCCGTCGATGTCCTGCTCGATGTGTGCCAGCGGGCGCGGGGCTTCATACTCGTAGAAGTGGCGGTTGAAGGGGATTTCGTAGCCGACCTTGATCTTGCTGTGGTCGATCCAGGCATCCGTGCGGTAGGGCAGCACCTCGGTCTTGAGGTAGGCTTCGCAGTGCTCCTGCACGAGCGCGAGCAGCGGCCCGACATCCACTTTGCCCTTGTTCTTCTTCCCCTCGTAGTCGAGCGGCAGCGGCAGCTCGATGCCGCTCGGAAAGGGCACGTTTTCGGTGTCGCGCAGGTCGGCATCGGGCTCGGGGTTGCCTTTCTTGTCGCGGCAGATTTCCGCCGAGGGATCGCGCTCGCCAAGACTACCGGGGGCCAGCAGAGCGCTGCGCAGTGCGCCCTCCAGGGTGATGTCCGCCGCACTGAACGCGGCGGCCAGGGCTTTCTCAAACTCGGCCCGGTCCTTGATGAGCGCCCCGGCTTCAAACATGGGTTTCAGGCCATCCAGCACGGCCAGGATGGCTTTTTACGCTTCCTCTCCCAGCAGCATTTCCTCAATGATTTTCTTCTTGTCCTTCCGCTTCCGGGAGATGGCGAGCTCCAGGAAGGTGCTGGTCTTCTTGAAACGGGCGATGCGTTCATCCGTCACAGCAAAGTTCAGCCGCAGCGGGCGCTCGACGGTGATCTTCAGATAACCGAAGTCCTGATTGTCGAAGATATTGCTGACGAAGAGGCTCTTCGTCTGATCACGCTTGGGGTCCACGTTCGTCTGAATCTGGCCCACGGTCTGACGGACATCATGGGCGAAGTCGCCATAGAGCTTGGCGAGCACATTGATGTGATTCGGCGTGCCTTCGGTGCCGTCGCCGATGCGTTTGCGTTTGTCCCCCAGGCTTTTCTTCATCTTCCAGGCGAAGTCGGTGCCGTTGATGAGCTGCACCTTGCCCCGGCGCTCCTTGCGTTTCCGGTTGGTGACGATCCAGACGTAGGTGGAGATGCCGGTATTGTAGAAGAGCTGGTCAGGCATGCCGATGACCGCCTCCAGCATGTCATTCTCGATGATCCAGCGGCGGATGTTGCTCTCGCCACTTCCCGCATCGCCCGTGAAGAGCGGCGAGCCATTGAAGACAATGCCGATGCGTGAGCCTTCACCGCCCTTGCCACCTTTCGCGGGCGCTGGCTCCATCTTGGAAATCATGTGCAGCAGGAAGAGCAGCGCGCCGTCATTGATGCGCGGCAGGCCGGGGCCGAAGCGCCCGCTGAAGCCAAACTTCTCGTGCTCCGTGGTGACGTGGTCCTTCTCCGGCTTCCACTCCACGCCGAAGGGCGGATTCGCCAGCATGTAATGGAACTTTTCCTTCGGATGGCCGTCACCATCGGTGAAGTCGCCCTTGGCCTTGCCGGTGCCGAGGGTGTTGCCGTAAATGATGTTGGTGGAAGTCTCCCCCTTGATCATCAGGTCCGAGCCGCAGATGGCATAAGCCTCCGCGTTGTATTCCTGACCGAAGAGTTCGACGTTGGCGCTGGGGTTCAGACCGGTATCAGGATCACTGATGAACTTCTCCGACTCCGAGAGCATGCCGCCGGTTCCCGCCGTGGGATCATAGATATTGATGACCTTGCCCTCCTTGTAAGCCAGGTCGTCATAGGTGAAGAGCAGCGTCACCATGAGCTTGATCACCTCACGCGGCGTGAAGTGGTCCCCTGCCTCTTCGTTGGCCTGCTCATTGAAGCGGCGGACGAGATCCTCGAACACATAGCCCATGGCGATGTTTGGGATGGTGCTCGGGTGAAGATCGACGGCGGCAAGCTGCTGGACGACCTGGAAGAGGCGGTTCGCCGTGTCCAGCTTCTCGATTTCCTTCTCGAACTCGAACTTCTCGATGATCTTCCGAGCACGGGAGGAGAACCCGGCCATGTAGTTGCCCAGGTTGGCCGCGAGCTTGTCCGGGTCGCCCAGGAGCGTCTGGAAGGTGAACTTGCTGATGTTGAAGAACGGCACCTTGATCTTGTGCGTGATGATCTTCTCGATGGTGTCGGCATCCTTGCCCTCCGCCTTGAGCTTCTTGTGCAGCGAGACCACCTCGTCTTTGGTCTTTTCCAGCACGCAATCCAGGCGGCGCAGCACGGTGAGCGGGATCATCACCCGGCGGTATTGTGGCGGCCGGTAGGGCCCCTTGATGAGATCGGCGATCTTCCAGATGACATCACCGTGTTCTTTGAAGGCGTCGAAATTCTTCATGAGATGGGACTGTCCCCTCTGATGGAGGAGCCGGAGTCGGGCTTGGAAGATGCTTGGCGGGCCATGCGGGTAATTTCGCCTATCCAAGCCGGGGAGGATGCGGAAGGCAAGGAATGCTGGATGCTGATGGCTCGATTCTTGAAGCTGGATGCTGGATGCTGGATGTGGTCTCCGTTGCCTCTGTTACCTCCTGTTCCAGCTCGGGGCACAGCCCGCCGGGCCGTTGCTGGTGGTAGGGTTCGAGGCGGCGTGGCGGGGCGTGGTCCGGGTCGCGGGAACGGAAGTCGTCGGTGCGGTGGAGGACGCCTCCGGCCAAGCTGGCTTTTAGACTGTTCAGCGAAACAGTTGTTGGGACGGTTCAACCTCACTCTGAGGGCTTTATGGGGGTGGGCTGTCCGCGATCCGCCGTCAGGGTGCCCTCGCTATGAGGTCATCTTGAGACCAACATGAGGTCATCTTGAGACCAACATGAGGGCATGTTGCGGGCAACATGGGGTCATGTTGCCCACGATATGAGGTCATTGTGCCCGCAATATGAGGGCATGTTGGGATAAACATGGGGGCATGTTGCCCACGATATGAGGGCATGTTGGGGTAAACATGGGGGCATGTTGCCCGCAATATGAGGGCATGTTGGGATAAACATGGGGGCATGTTGCCCACGATATGAGGTCATGTTGGGGTGAACATGGGGGCATGTTGCCCGCGATATGAGGTCATGTTGGGGTGAACATGGGGGCATGTTGCCCACGAAGTGAGGTCTCTGTGCCCGCACATAAGGGTCTATGTGCCCACGAAGAGAGGGCAGAATGACGACGGCGGCTGGGAGGTAGGGCGCGTTGTCCTCAACGCGCTGCCGATCCTCCCGGCGGCTGGGGACCAGCCGCCCTACCTTGACCGTGGTTTTCAAACCACCGCAAACAACCTGCCCGCAGTGCTTCGCCTAGCGATGCAGGCGGGCAGTCAACCACAGCAAACCATCGCAAACCCGCCGAGGCGTGAACACGCCGCGAATCACTCGCTTTCTTGCTAGTGAATTTCGTCGGTCTGCGTTTGTTTCTGCCCCCTCATGCCAGAAGCCAGGCCCAGCGCATTTTTACGTCTTTTCATGTTCCTCCTCGTCACCGGAGGGGTGGTGGCGGGTGGCTGGGCATTTCTGAAGCGGAATGCGCCAACGGGCACCAAACCGTCTGCCGCCGTCAAAGGCGCGGCTCCCGTGTTGTCCGCCAAGGTGGCCAGGGAAAACTACGCGCTCGATCTCGACGCCATCGGTACGGTGCGGTCCTTTGAATCCATCGACATCAGCTCGAACGTCACCGAGTCCGTCACGCAATTGTCCTTCAACGACGGCGACTTCGTCAAAAAAGGCACGCTGCTCGCCCGGTTGAGCGATTCCGAGGAGCAGGCGATGCTCGCCTCGGCCAAGGCGACGCTCGCCGAGGAAGAGCGCGAGATCGAGCGTCTCAAAAACCTCGTCAAAGACGGCGCGGCCCCCGAGGCGCGGCTGGCGGAGCGCAAAACCCTCGCCGACATCGCGAAACAAAAGATCTTCGAGGCTGAGGCGAAACTCGCGGACCGCCGCATCACGGCGCCATTCGACGGCTGGCTCGGCCTGCGCCGCATCAGCGTCGGCGCGCTGGTCACTCCCGGCACGGTCATCGCCTCGCTGGACAAGATCGACGTGGTGAAGATCGACTTCTCCGTGCCGGAAACCTATCTCGGCACCGTGAAGCCTGGAACGCTGATCGCCGCGCGCACGGATTCGGACCGCGAGCGCAGATACGAGGGCAAGGTTTCCCATCTCGACTCGCGCATTGACCCGGTGACGCGTTCCATCCCCACGCGGGCGGAGGTGCCGAATCCCGACCTCGCGCTCAAGCCCGGCATGCTGGTCATGGTGCGGCTCGTGGTGGAGCCGAAGATGTCGCTCTCCATCCCTGAACGTGCGCTGGTTCCCATCGGGGCCAAAGCCTATGTGTTTGCGATTCAGGACAACAAGGCGAAGCGCACCGAGGTCAAAACCGGCCGTCGCAAGCCGGGCTTTGTCGAGATCATCAGCGGACTCAGTGAAGGGCAGTTGATCGTGGCCGATGGCATCGTCGGTTTGCAGGACGGAGCCGCGCTGAAGGTCGCGGGTGACTACGGCGGCCCGGTGAAGGCCTTTAATCCTGAACAGCCCGCAACGACGACTCCCTGACATGTGGCTTTCGGATACATCGGTGCGTCGTCCCGTGCTGGCGATGGTGATGAACCTCATCCTCATCGCCTTTGGCGTCGTGGCCTACACGCGACTCCAAGTCCGCGAGTATCCCGACATCGAACCGCCCATCGTGACGGTGGAAACCTACTATCGCGGCGCTTCCGCCAGCGTGGTTGAGCGTCGCATCACCCAGCGCCTTGAAGACCGCATCTCGCAGGTCGAATCCATTAAAAACATCTCTTCCATCAGCGTGGATGGCAAATCGGAGATCACCGTTGAGTTCAGCCTGGGGCGCGATCTGGATGCGGCGGCCAATGACATCCGCGAAGCCATCAGTCCGATCCTCGCCACGATGCCGGAGGAGGTGGAGCCGCCGAATGTCGGCAAAACCGAGCTCAGCGCCGAGGTGCTGATGTATTTGAACCTCGCCAGCGACACGCGCAGCACGCTGGAGCTGAACGATTACGCCGAACGTTACCTCGTGGACCGCTTCTCACGCCTGCCAGGCATCGCGCGCGTGCGCATTTCCGGCGCGGCGCGTTATGCGCTGCGCATCTGGCTGGATCGCGAGGCGCTGGCTGCGCGTGGACTGACCGCGCTGGATGTGGAGGAGGCTCTGCGCCGCGAAAACGTCGATCCGCCCGCCGGAACCGTGCAGTCGCTCGATCGCCAGTTCACCGTGCGCATCAACCGGCAGTATGAGACGACGCAGGACTTTGAAAAACTCGTCATCGCACGCGGAGAGAACGGCTACCAGGTGCGTCTGGCCGAAGTGGCGAAGGTGGAGCTCGGCGCCGATGAGGCGCGAACTTCGTTCAAGGGCAACCGCGTGCGCATGGTGTCGCTCGGCATGGTGCGCCAGTCACGTGCGAATCCGCTCGATGTGGCCAAGGCCGTGCGTGCCGAGGCGGACAAGATCCGCGCCACGCTGCCGAAGGACATGCGGCTCGACAACAGCTACGACATCAGCCAGTTCATCGAGGAATCGCTCAACGAGGTCTATCGCACGCTCGTCATCGCCCTCGCGCTCGTGGTGGCGATCATTTATCTCTTCCTGGGCAACATGCGCGCCGTGCTCGTGCCCACCGTGGCCGTGCCAGTCAGCGTGTTCGCCACCTGCATCGTGTTGTATGCCTTGGATTTCTCGATGAACACGCTCACGCTGCTCGCGTTCGTGCTCGCCATCGGTCTCGTGGTCGATGACGCCATCGTGGTGCTCGAAAACATCCACCGCCGCATCGAGCTGGGAGAAAAACCGCTCGTGGCATCGTTCCTTGGCACACGGCAGGTCGGTTTCGCCGTCATTGCCACCACGTTGGTGCTGCTGGCGGTGTTTGTGCCCGTCACCTTCATGCCAGGGGACACGGGGCGCATGTTTGCCGAGTTCAGCGTCACCCTGGCGATCTCGGTGGGCTTCAGTGGTTTCGTGGCGCTCACGCTTTCGCCCATGCTGGCCTCCAAAATCATGCGGGATCGCGATGGCGATGGTTTCGTGGCCCAGTTGCTCCAGCGCATCTTTGAATTCGTGCAGCGCCTCTATCGTAAAGTGCTCGACCTGCTACTGAACTTTCCCGCCACAGCCATACCGGTCGTGCTGGGCCTCACCGCTTTGTGCTGGTGGCTTTTGAAGAACATCCCGGAGGAATTCACGCCGCGTGAGGACCGCGGCTCCTTCTTCGTCACCGCCACCAGTCCGCCGGGCACGACTTTTGCCAACACGATGGAGACGCTCGACGTGCTCAACGAGCGTCTGATGTATCTCGTCGAGGAAACGCATGAGGCCACGCGTGTGAACGCCCGCGCGCCGCGCAGCTTCGGTGCTGCCGCAGATTTCAACGAGTCCATCGCCGTGCTCACGCTCTCGCCCTTTGGCACTCGAAGAAACGGCTTCGACATCATGGCCGAGGTGCGCAAGAAGACCGCCGACCTGCCCACGGCCAAAGTTTCCGTCATCATGCGGCAGGGCATGATGCGCGGCCTGAACAAGCCGATGGAGATCGTCGTCAGCGGCCCCACCTTTGAAGAACTGGCCGCCTGGCGCGACATCATCCTCAACAAGGCCAGGGAAAATCCGAAGCTCGTCGGCTTCGACTGCGATTACCGCGACACGAAGCCGCAGCTCCGTGTGAGCATCAACCAGGCGCGTGCCGCCGATCTCGGCGTGTCCTCGGCCAACATCGGCCGCACGCTTGAAACACTCCTCGGCGGCAGACGTGCCACCACCTTCATCTACAAGGGCGAGGAATACGATGTGATGCTCGAAGGCAGCTATGCGGACAAACGCAGCCCGCTGGACCTCAACAACATCTTCGTGCGCAGCGAACGCAGCAAGGAGCTCATCCCGCTGGCAAACCTCGTCACCATGGAAGAGTTCGCCGACAGCGGCACCCTGAACCGTTACAACCGCATGCGCAGCATCACCTTCGATGCCGAGCTCGCCACCGGCTACAGCCTCGGCGAGGCTGTGGAGTACATGGAGCAGCTCATTCGTGACAACCTGCCTCCCGGCGCCATCATCGGCTACAAGGGGAACGCGCTGAAGATGAAGGAGAACAGCGGCAGCATCGGATTGATCTTCGCGCTGGCCATGCTCATCGCCTTCCTCGTGCTGGCGGCGCAGTTCGAGAGCTTTGTGCATCCGCTGACGATCATGCTGACCGTTCCCGTGGCTGTCGCGGGTGCGTTGATCGGTTTGCAGGTCATGGGCATGAACCAGAGCATCTACAGCCAGATCGGACTCATCATGCTCATCGGTCTGGCGGCGAAGAACGGCATTCTCATTGTCGAGTTCATCAACCAGCTCCGTGATGAAGGCATGGAGTTCCGCGAGGCCATTCTCACCGCCAGCGAGCAACGTTTGCGCCCCATTGTGATGACTGCGCTTGCCACCGTCATGGGTGCCTTGCCGCTCATGCTCGGTCACGGGGCCGGTTATGAGACACGCATGGTCGTCGGCGTCGTGATCGTGTTTGGTGTCTCGCTCGCCACCATCGTCACGCTGTTCCTTGTTCCCATGGTTTATGCCCTGATCGCCCGTCACACCGGCTCTCCACTGGATGTGAGCCGCAAGCTCGAATCTGCGCTCACGGGTGAGGAGCCGAAGCCCAAATCAAAGTACCCGGCGCTGCTGCATCTGCTGCTGTTTGCCTTCCTTCTGCTGCCTTCCTGCAATCTCGCGCCGAAATACCTCGTGCCGCAGCCCAAGCTGCCCACCGAGTTCAAAACCAGCGGCCCCTGGCGCACCGCGAAACCGCGCGATGATGCCCACAAAGGAAACTGGTGGAGCTTGTTTGGTGACGCGCGTCTGAACGCCCTCATGAAGCAAGCCGAGGCCGGCAGTCCGACGCTGGAACTCGCCGCGCATCGCGTCACCGAGGCCAAAGCGCTCGCACGAGCGGATCGCGCCAATCTGTTTCCGTTTCTCACGCTCAACGGCTCCGCGAACCGCAGCCGTGGCTCCGGCAACATGCAGTTCCAGTTTGCTGGAGGTCGCACGCGTAACGTGTTCGGCAGCACGCTCGATTTTGACTATGAACTCGATTTCTGGGGCAAGCTCCGCAACCAAAGCAGTGCTGGATTGGCGAGGGCCGAGTCGGAGCAGTCCGATTATCAAAACGCGCTGCTCGGTCTGCAAAGCGAGCTGGCCATGAACTACTTCGCGCTGCGTGCGCAGGATGCGCAGATCGCCTTGCTCAAGCGCACCGTTGCTTTGCGAAAAAAGACCGTCGATCTCGCCCGCACCCGATTCGCGCAGGGAGACATCGCCCAAATCGACGTCGCACAGGCTGAAACGGACATGGCAGCGACGGAAGCCGAGGCCATTGGTCTGGAGAAGCGTCGCGCAGAGCTGGAGCACGCCATCGCCCTGCTTCTCGGCACCACGCCCTCGCAGTTCAACCAGCCCGCGCATGAGATCAGCGGCGCTCCTCCTTCCATTCCATCCAGCGTGCCGAGTGATCTGCTCGAACGTCGCCCTGACATCGCCGCGGCGGAACGCCAGATGGCCGCTTTGAACGCGGAGATCGGTGTGGCGAAGGCGGCGTTGTTTCCCAGCGTGAGTCTCGGCCTCACCGGCGGCACGCAGACGAGCTATTTCTGGAAACTGGCCGATGCGCCGAGCCGCGTGTGGGGTTTGGGGCCTGCCGCCATTGAATGGCCGCTGCTACGCGGCGGTGGCGTGCGGGCGAACATTGAAGCCACGAAAGCGCGCTACGATCAATCCGCCGCCAGCTACAAAAACACTGTCCTCAGCGCCGTGCGTGATGCCGAGGATGCCTTGAGTGGTCTTTCCATTCTCAAACGCCAGTCAGCCGCGCAGGACGTTACCGTCGCTTCTGCCAGCAAAGCGCTCGAACTGGCCCAAAAGCGCTACGATTCTGGCCTCGTGGCCTACTACGAGGTGCTCGACGCGCAGCGCACCATGCTCCGCTCCGAACAAGAAGCCACTCGCATCCAAGGCGAGCGCTTCCTCGCCGCCGTGCTGCTCATCAAGGCGCTGGGCGGAGGCTGGTGAGTTCTTTGACGGTGTTGAGTTCAAGCAGGCGCTTGGCCTCGGCCAGAATGAACTTGGTGTCGCTGAAGGGCTGCCAGCTCACGTCCTGCCAGCGCTGCTTGCCGCTGGTGTCGATGAGGAGCGTGGCGTGCAGCAGCTCGTTCTCGAAGTCATCGTGAGCGCGGACGGCTTTGAAGGCTGCTTTGGAGCTGTCGCTGAGAATGGGGAAGGGCAGGGGGGCGTCGGGCTTGAGATTGAGCTTGGCGCGGATGTTTTTCGCCACAGGGGTTGGCTCGATCGTGACGGCGACGAGTTGAATGCCGGCTTTGTCGAAGTCGGCGGCGGCTTTGGAGAAGGCCTGGATCTGCTCGACGCAGTGACTGCAATCGTGACCGAGGTAGAACATGAACAACGTCGGCTTCTTGGAGGTGAAGTCGGTGCTTTTGACGGGCTTGTTGTCGAGCGTGAGGGCTTCAAACACTGGAGCCGCAGGCGGATGCCAGTGAACGGGTCCGAGACTTTCAATAGACGGACGCGTGCCGCTGTCCGTGCGTTTGGGAGTGGGAGCAGGCCAGTCGCCGGTGATGGCGAAGGTCTTGGCGAGCGTGTCGAGGCGTTTGGCGAGGGGAAGGTCGCGATCCATCGCAAAGGCGAGCTTGCGGGTCTCCTCGAAAGCTTTTTTGGCGTCGTCGGTTTTGCCGCAGGCCTGGAGGACTTCGGATTTGGCCGCCAGACCGGCGAGGTCTTGGATGAAGTTTTTGGTGAGGTCGAAGGCCTTGGTTTTGTCGTCGAGCTTGAGCCAGTAGCTGGCGAGGCGTTCTTTGGGGACGTCGGTGTCTTTGAGAGACTCCAGCAGCTTTGTTTTGTCCGCCTTGGGTTTTTTGGCGTCGAGAAGAGCGGTGAGAGCCTTCAACTCGGCGATGGCGCTGTTTTTGGCCTTCACCTCGGGCTTCTCGGCTGGCTTGGAGGCTTTGGATTTGTCTGACTTGGCAGGCGTTTCGTCTTTTTTCCGCGCCAGTTTGCTGGTGTCGATGTTGACGAGCTTGGTCTCGGTTTTGGCGGCTTCGAGTTCTTTGAGAACTTGGGAGAGCCGTTGGGTGTCGTTTTGATGATAGGCGGCGAGTCCGGCGGCACGCAGGCGGGTGATGTCGTGCGCAAGATGACCTGCTGGGGTGGCGGTGAAGGCCTTCAAGTCGTCCCACAGCTCCCATTTGATGAGTGTCTCGATCAAACGTGTGCGGCCGTAGCTGGCAGAGGTACTTTGCTTGTCGAGGGTGTTGTAGGTTGGATGACGTGGATTGCCAATGAGGCTGCGGGCGAGGGCGAGGGCATCTTTGGCGCGGCCGAGGTCGTTGTAGGTGCGGACGAGCCATTCCTCGTTGTGCGCGTAGTTGTGGATCTGGTCCGGTAGAATGAAGCTGCGGATCATGTAGGCATGATCCACGCGGGTGCTGGCTTCCTGCTGCCAGGCGGCGTCATCGGGGCGCTTCAGTTTGGAGAAGGTGTGTCCGGGCATGTGCCACATGTGGGCGATGCCGGGCGCGGCCTGGCCGCATTGCGCGCCTGAGGCGAGGGCGCGGATGGGTTTGCTCTGGTCCCACAAATGGATGCGGTAGTGATGCGCGGGATGATTCGGTGAGGCGGCGAAAATTTGATCGAGCAACGCATCGACGGCCTGGTTGCTGGAGATGGGGGCTTCGGTGCGGGAAAACCAGATGCGCCAGACGAGGAAAGCCTTGGCCTCGATGTCCTTGGGATCGTCCTGCACGAGGTTTTCGAGGTCGCGGATGCAGTCGAGGCTGCGCTGCTTTTTGTCGCGCTTGTCGTCCTTGTAGAGTGTCTCCAGCATGCCGATCCACTGCTTCTCGCGGGCATTGGCCTTGTCCTTGAGCTTCACGGCCTTTTCGGTGAAGGCCTTGGCGCGCTTCTCGGTGTTCACGTTCGCCATGGCCATGCCCCAGTAGGCCATGGCGCAGTCAGGATCGAGCGCGGCGACCTGACGGAAGCTGCGCTCCGCTTCGTAATACCAGAACCCGTGAAGCTGGCCGACGCCCTGGGTGAAGAACTGCTGCGCCTCCGGCTTCTTGGTGCTGATGGGAAACTTCACCGCGTCACCACAGCCAGGAATGAGCACGGCAGCCTGGCGCGGGCCTTCGTTGAAGGCCTCACCATGCGCGGAGTGGCCGGGCAGTTCGTCGGCATTGAGCGGCAAAGCGAGGCAGAGGAGGATGAGGGCTGGGCGCATAAGAAGAATGGGCCACATGGGAGGCATGTGGCCCGGGATGTTGAATCGCTGCAAGAGCTATACGGCTTACTTGCCGTAACCTTGTTCCGGCTGGCCGTTTTCGTTGATGTGGCCGGTGGCCCAAAGGATACCGCGGGTGATGAGGCTCAGGTAGCGGGCGTCGCTGACCGTGGCGGTGTTGTGACCGATGGTGGTGGAGAAGATTTTGGTCTTGTTCGGGCCGAACTCATTGGTCCAGGCGACAATTGCGGTGGCCTCGGTTGGTTTGGCATCAGGCGGCAGAGTTTCGCCCTTTTTGGCCTTGGGCGGGACGATTTGCACCCCGGTGGCAAGTGGCTTGCCGGTGAGGACCTGAATGTTGTTGTACAGCTCCTCGTTGATGGTGGTCCAGTCTTCGAGTCCCTGCGTGATCGGGTGCGTCTTGTCGGTGAAGGTGATGGAGATGGGCTGCTGAGGGCCGTGGCCGGTGGACTGGATGCCGAGCATTTCATACCAGCCGGCATTGTCCGCGCCCGGCTTCACTGGCTCGCGGAAACTGCCCCAGCGGTAGCTGTGCATGGCGCAGTGGAGGTTCACGGCGGGCTTGCCCGCCTTGTGGGCGTCGAGAATGGCGTTCACATAAGCCGGGTCGGTCACATCGGCGCTGCATTCGTCGTGGACGATGATGTCGAAGTCCTTGGACCAGTCCTTGGCTTTGTAGATTTCAAAGGTGGCCTTGGTGGACTTGTCCGGGTTGTAGGCGACATCGACGATGGCGTTGAGGCGGGCCTCGATGCCTTCCTTGAGCGCCATGGTTTGCTTGTCATACTCATGGCAGCAGCCACCGGCGACGATCAGGACGCGCAGCGGTTTGACGGCGTTGTCGGCGGCCTGGAGGAAAAAAAGACCCCCGGCAAGTGCGAGGGTGGCGAGGGGCAGGAGTAGTTTCATGGTTGGAATGGCGAGATTTGGAAGGGGACTGAATGCAGCGTGTTTACAACGAGGTGTCGAGGGGAAAATTGCGGCGTGCTTTGACAGCGCAGGCTTCCGCAGCATGACTGCGGCGTGGGTGATTTTTTAACGTTTGATGAATTGATGAACTGGGACGCGGGGCGCTTCACGCCGCCCGCACGGCTGGCTGTGATCGGCGATCCCATCGCGCACTCGCGCAGTCCGCAGATGCACAATCCGGCGCTGCGAGCCTGCGGCATTGATGCGCAATACATCCGTGTGCAGGTGCCGGTGGGCCATGTGGCGCAGGCGTTCCGGCAGTTCGCGGCCTGCGGTTTCCTCGGCGTGAACATCACGATCCCGCACAAGTTTGAGGCGCTGGACGCGGTGGACGTGCTCGACCCGCTGGCGCGACAGCTCGGCGCGGTGAACACGCTGGCGATTCGCGATGGCAAACTCCATGGCTACAACAGCGACGGCCCCGGCTTCCTACGCAGCGTGAAGGAGGCCTTTGGAGCCGAGGTGAAGGATCTGCGCGTGCTTATTCTCGGTGCCGGTGGCGGTGCCGGGCGGGCGGTGGCGGTGCAATGCGCGCTGGAGGGCTGTCCGCAGCTCGTTTTGGCGAACCGCACGACCGCGAAAGCCGAAGCCCTGGCGGCTGAGGTGTCCAAACTCTCGCCGCAGACGAAAGTGAAGGTCATTGCCTGGACAGATGAAGCGGTGGCGGCCGAGATGGACGGGACCGACCTGTTGGTGAACGCCACCTCACTCGGCATGAAGTCTGGGGATGCGAAGTTGCTTCCGGCGGAGGCCGTGACGGCCCGTCATCACTGCTTTGACATGGTGTATCGTGCCGACGGCGAGACGCCCCTGCTGGCGGACGCAAAACAGGCCTGTGCCAAGGTGGTGGACGGCCTCACGCTGCTCCTGCACCAGGGCGCGATTTCCTTTGAGCACTGGTTTGGCCGCCCCGCGCCGTTGGAAGCGATGCGTGCGGGCTTGCGCGATGCGGTGATGGCGTGAATGATTCCGAATATCGCATGACCTCGTCGCGGCACTTCGCTTTCTGCTTTTTCGGCCCGATCATCATGGGGGCGGTCTACTGCGGGTTGATTGCCCTGATCTGGGACTGGCTGGAGCGTCATCGCATCACGCCTTTGATCACCATGACGGTGGGTTGTGTGCTGGTGGCGGTGGCCACGCGCTGGTTCCTGCGTAACTTCGTTTCCGTGAAATGCCCGTTCTGCGGCGGAAAAACGTATGAAATCCGGGGACGCGGCAACCGCTTCATGTGCAGCGTCTGTGGCAAGGACCACTGAACTGCGCAAAGACGCGCGAACCTATTTCCAAAACGTTTCCACCGCCGCCACGAGGCCGGGGATGTTGTTCTCCTTGGCTTCGACATCGACGTTGAGACCGTGCTCCTTGATGGCGGCACTGGTGACGGGGCCGATGCTGGCGATTTTGATGCCTTCGGGCAGGGCGACCTTGAGATTGAGGAAGTGCTCGACCGTGGAGGCGCTGGTGAAGGTGATCATGTCAGCGCCCTCGGCCTTCAGGCGGGCGAGGGCTTCGAGATTGTCCTCAGTTTCGGCGACGGTGCGGTAGGCGATGGCCTCATCGACGATGGCCCCCATGCCGGTGAGTTCGTTGGCGATGACTTCGCGCGTTTCCTCGGCGCGGACCCATAGCACTTTGACGTTCTCCATGTCCTGGTGGTCCTTGAAAGCTTTCACGAGGCCTTCGGCGACGAAGTTTTTGTCGGGCATCAGATCGACGGCCAGGAAGCGGGCTTTCACTTTCTCAGCCGTGCCGGGTCCGATGCAGGCGATGCGCACGCCGCCGATGCAGCGCGCGTCGTTGAAGAGCTTGTCGAACATGGTGAAGAAGGCATCCACACCGTTCGGGCTGGTGAAGATGATCCAGTCGTAGGTGTGGCAGTCGTTGACGAGTTCGCCGAAGGTTTTCTGATCGGTGGCGGGTTCGGTGCGGATGGTTGGCAGCTCGATGACATCGGCTCCGAGTTGTGAGAGCTTTTTGCTCAGCACTCCGGCCTGCTGTCGCGTTCGGGTGACAACGATCTTCTTGCCAAACAACGGGCGGTCTTCAAACCAGTTCAACTGTGGGCGCTCGGTGACGACATCGCCGATGATGGCGACGGCGGGTGCTTTAAAGCCAGCGGCCTTCACTTTGGCGGCGATGTCGGCCAAGGTGCCGACAAGCGTCTGCTGATGGCTGTGCGTGGCCCAGCGCACGAGGGCGACGGGCGTTTCTGGCTTCGCGCCGTGCTTCAAGAACTGCTGGGTGATCTCGTCGATGCGCTCGACGCCCATGAGGAAGACCTTGGTGCCGTCCGCCTGCGCGAGCTTGGCGTAATTGAGCGAGGTGTCGGGCTTCGTGGGGTCTTCGTGGCCGGTGAAGATGGTGAGCTGGGACGCATGCGAACGATGCGTGACCGGAATGCCCGCGTAAGCCGGTCCGGCGATGGCGGAGGTGATGCCGGGCACGATTTCAAACTTTACGCCGGCTTCGTAAAGCTCGGCGGCTTCCTCCGCCCCGCGTCCGAACAAGACCGGATCGCCGCCCTTCAAGCGCGTGACCGTTTTGCCCTCCTTGGTGAGTTTGACGATGAGCTTGTTGATCTCCTCCTGCGGCAGCGTGTGATCGCCCGCCTTCTTGCCGACGTAGATGCGCTCGGTGCCGGGCTTGGCGTAGCGCAGGTGCTCGGGGTTGCAGAGGTAGTCGTAAACCAGCACGTCAGCGGCCTCGATGCATTCCTTGCCCTTGAGCGTGAGAAGTCCGGGATCGCCGGGACCGGCGCCGACGAGGTAACAGATGCCAGGGGTGGTTTTCTTGGAGGCCATGGTGGGAAAAGGGCGGCCAAGGTGTCGAAACCACGGCCCACCGCAAGGATGGATGGCATTGTTTCCCTTTTGCCGAGGATTCCACAGCGCTCCATAGTCGGCCAATGCCTTCCATCCTTCTCCAGCTTCCCACGGCCTGCGATCCTTCTTTGCCAGTGCTGCTGGCGATTTCCGGAGGACGGGACTCGGTGGCGCTGCTGCACCTGTTGCGAGAGGCCGGATTCACGAATCTGATCCTCTGCCATCTCAATCACGGTCTGCGCGGGGACGAATCGGACGGCGACGCGATGTTTGTGCAGAGGCTGGCGAAGAAGCACGACCTCAAATGCGAGATCGAGGCCGCGCATGTGGCGGCGCTGGCAAAGGAACGGAAGATTTCGGTCGAAACCGCCGCCCGTGAGGCGCGGCATGCCTTTTTGCTGCGCATGGCCGAAAAACACGACACCTGGGTCGTCTTGCTGGCGCACCACGCCGAAGATCAGGCGGAGACGATTCTTGCCAATCTCTGCCGGGGCAGCGGTCTGGCCGGGCTGGCAGGCATGCACGCGGTGCAGCGGCTTGATTCGGGTCTGCATCTCGTGCGCCCGCTGCTGCAAGTCCGCCGCAGCGAGATCGATGCCTATCTCAAATCAAAGCGCTACAAGTTTCGCGAGGATTCGAGCAACACATCGCCCAAACACCGCCGCAATCGACTGCGTCACGAGGCGCTGCCGCTGTTGAACGACATCTTCGCCCGCGATGTGGTGCCACAGGTGCTTCGTCTTGGATCACTGGCGGAACAAGATGACGACTGCTTGCAGCGTCAGGCTTTTGCGTTTTTGACCGCTCCACAGCAGGTGAATGAGGATCGCTCGCTTTCCATCACCAAGGAGTTGCTCACCCTGCATCCTGCCGTGCTCTCACGCGTTTTCGCGTTGTGGTTCCGTGAGGTGATGGAACTGCCCGGTATCGAGCATGACGAGATTGAAGCGGCCATGACGATGCTGGCCCCGGACGGACCGGCGAAGATCAATCTGCCACATGACCGCCACCTGCGCCGCAAAGCGAAACGGCTGTGGGTGGAGTAGTCTTTTGCAAACGGTCGGCTGGATCTCAAAGTAGTCCGCACAGTCCTCTGTGCGGCGCTCCGCGACTCTCGATGACTCCGCGTTTCCCCAGAACCATCCTTGTGCGGAGCGCCTTGGCGTTAATTTCACCAGGAGACTGCCACGCCCGCACAGAGGACTGTGCGGACCACTCTCTTAACCCTCCAGCGTGTGGATGAACAAGCCTGAGCGCAGCTTGGGTTCAAACCAAGTGCTCTTCGGCGGCATGATCTGGCCGACGTCGGAGATCGCCATGAGCTGATCGACGGTGGTGGGGAACATCGAGAACGCGACACTGAAGTCGCGGCTGTTCACGAGTTTTTCGAGCTCCGCGGTGCCACGGATGCCGCCGATGAAGTCGATGCGCTTGCTGGTGCGTGGGTCGTCAATGCCGAGGAGGGGCTTGAGCAAACGGTCTTGCAGGATGCTGACGTCGAGCTGGTCGATGGGGCTGGCGTCCTTGGCGGGTTCCCAGTTCAACTCATACCACTGGTCCTTGAGATACATGCAGCACTGACCCGGCTTCGTGGGCGTTTTGAGTGTGGTCGGCTTCAGGGTGAAGATTTCGCCGACCTTTTTGATGAACTCCTCGCGGTCGTTGCAGTTCAGATCCTTCACGGCCCGGTTGTAGGGCAGAATCTTTAGCTCGTTGCCAGGGAACAGCACGCTGAGGAACCAGTTGTAGTTTTCTTCTCCCGTATGGTTCGGATTGGCCTCACGGCGCAGCTTGCTCACGCGGAAGGCGCTGGCGGCGCGGTGATGACCGTCGGCGACGTAGGCAAAGGGCACCTGGCTTTCAAACAGGCCGGTCAAAGAGACGCAAAGGCCGAGCGAGAGACGCCAGACTTGGTGGCGGACGTTGTCGGGCGCGGTGATGTCGTAAATCGGTTTTTCACTCTTGGTGAAGCCGTCAATCAAGGCGCTGATGCCCGGACGCTGGCGGTAAGTGAGGAAAATGGGGCCGGTGTTCGCGTTCAGCGAGTCCACGAGGTTCGTGCGGTCGTCTTCCTTGTCCTGGCGCGTTTTCTCGTGCTTTTTGATGATGTCCTTCTCGTAATCCTCCGTGTGGCAGACAGTGACGAGGCCGGTCTGGCTGTGGCCGGCGACGGTCTGACGATACAGATACATCGTGGGCTTTGCCTCACGCGTCAGCACGCCTTCTTTCTGCATGCGCTCAAAGCTTTCACGGGCCTTGGCATACACGGGGGCGGAATACGGGTCGATCTCTGGATCGAGGTCGATTTCGGCGCGGTCCACATGCAGCAGGCTGTTGGGCTTGCCTTTGGCAAGAGCGGCGGCCTCCTCACGGTTGACGACATCGTACGGAACGGCGGCGACTTCGGGGGCGAACTTGGGGGCGGGGACGAGACCTTTGAATGTGCGAATGCGCATGATTCGAGATAAAACGCGGGGGGTGCTTGTCAATCCGCACTCTTGGGCTGAGCTGCCTCAAAGCTCTCCCGCGCCACTTTTCGCGCGGCGGAGACGATGTGGGTGCAGGCTTCGATGCAGAGCAGGGGGATCGCGTTCGAATCGTGATTCGGCTGCGTTTTTGACGCAGCTTCGTTGGCCATTGGTTGTGAGGTCGTCAGCGGCCACAAAATGCGGCGCAGGCATTTCGTGTTCGCGCAGCATTTGCCGATCATGGCATGCGCCTGATCATCGGTGATGTTGTTGGCGAAGCGATACATGCCGGTCTGACGGCCGAGCACCTCCCGCAGCGGCACCGAGGCCAGTTTGCCCTGCTCCAAGGCATGCGCCATGCCGAGCGCGGCAGGATAGAAGAAGTCCAGGGCCAGGCGCAGCTCGTCGAGCGTGGCGAGATCGAGCCTCCACCCGCGATTCAACGTGGGCGCGGAGTGCAGCGGACGAAAAGCGCCGCTGGCGTCATTGCGCGCGATGAACAAGGCATCATGAGCCGCGTGATGGACTTGCAGGCCGTCTTGATCGCGATCCGCGATGTGACAGAGCGAAAAACTGCCATCCGCATTCGTGGCGATGGCGATTTCGCCGATGGAGTCGCGACCTTGCTGCAACCACGCGGCTAGCGTGTCATTCAACGGCGAACCGCGAACCGTGAACTGCGAACTGATCCGGTGCTTTATGTCAAAATCATTCACTTGATCCAGAATCACGTCCGCCATGTGCGGCTCGGTGCCGATGGCACCGCTGTAGTAGAGCAGGCGGCCTTGAAGCTGGTGGGGATTGTGATGGAAGACGCCGCTTTCACTCAGGGCGGCACCGATTTCCTCGCGCATGCCGAGCAGGACGGGGATGTCTTGGAAGCTGTGCAGGCCGTCGGCGATGAAAAACGGGACGATGACGACATCGGGCGAGGTGGTCAGTTTGGCCCATTCGGCGACGAAGGGAGCTTCCTCCATGTAAGTGTCAATGACCTCGGCAAATCCATAGTGACCGCCACGGATGAGGGCGACCTGGTCCTGGATGGCCTTGGTGGAGTTTTCGTTCAGGCTGGTGCCGTGACCGACGATGACGAGGCTGGTGCGATCACGCGGCACGCCGGGAGCCACTTCATCCGCACGCTGCAAGATGAGGCGCGTCATGTTCGGGTGGATGCCCACGGGATCGCAATAATAGATCGTTTTGCCATCGCGGTGGGTGACCGGGCCGTCGAGTCGCAGTTCACGCGGCAGCACCTGCTGGCAGAAGTAGCCTTCACTGATGAAGTTCGGCACGATGTAGATGACATCGCTGTCCACCATTTCGAACACCTCGCGCATGTTCGGCTCCTCTTTCCAAAAGCAGCAGGCGACTTCACGAAAAATGCCGCGCTGGCGGATGGCGTCGGCGTGCAGGTGTGTCGGGGCGCTGGAGTCCGGGTTCACGGTAGAACCGTGACCGACGATGATAAGGGCGGCGTGCTGATGGGAGTTCAAAGGCTTGAAGGAAGGTGGGGATGGCGAATGCAGAATGACGAATTAAGTCCGAATTACGACCGTGGCGTCATGGTTGGAAGCAATTCGTCATTCGGCATTCGGATTTCGTCATTTTCCCTCACCCGTGGCGAAACCGGATGTCGCGGATCTTGGCGTCGGGCAGTTTGGCCTGCAGGCGCTTGAGGATTTTGCCTTTTTCGAGCATCAGCGCATGATGGGCGGTGGGCTGCATGAGGCGCACGGTCAGCACGCCGCGCTCGATGGAGTCCGGGCGCGAGAGTTTGAACAAGAAAAGGCCAACGATCTCCTCCCAAGCCTCAAGCACATCCTCCAGCTTCACACGATTGGCCAAACCACACTGCGCGACGATTTTCGGAGCCAGATCGGCCACGCTCAGCGTGGGCAGGTCCATCAGCGGCCCGTCCGCCACGCCACGCCAAGCCGCCACCAGCCGGTGGCGCAGGATTTGGTGGGCGGTGGGTTTACGGTCGCTCATGGGCCGCAGGCTAGCCGGTAATGAGCCGGTGCTAAATCACAAAATCACCTTTTGCAGGTGGGTGACGGCGCTGGCTTTTTGCTGTGTCCATCTTCGCTTAGCGAAGTGGTACCCCCGGTAGGATTCGAACCTACGACAAATTGATTAAGAGTCAACTGCTCTACCAACTGAGCTACGGAGGCATTGACTGTCGCTTGCGAGACAGGGTCGGTGAAGGGCGCGAGTAATAGCCGTCTCAGCCCATCGTGCAAGCGCGTTTTGCCCGCTCACGGTGAAACTTTCAGGTGCTGGAGCAGAAACTTGACCGCATCCGGCTTCGGTTCTTGTGCATCCTGTGCCACGATGCAGGGCACACCATCCGCAGAGCACTCTTTTTGAACTTCGCGGGCATGGTGAATGCAATGCAGCCACTCGCCGCGATTCGTGGGGGCCGGCACGACCTGAGGATTGCTCAAAAACAGCGGAGGATCATCCTTGGTGATCCAGTGCAGCATGTCGCACTCTCGCAGGATGGTTTGCCCCTTTTCGGTGCTGAAATCGGCCGTCGAGGAGAGGTGGTAAAACAGCGCACCCTCGGTCTCGCTGGTGTTGAACTCCGGTTTCGCTGGACCGAGGAAGGATTCCCAGCGCGTAAGGTTGTAGGTGGCCTGGGTGCCGTTGCAAACCGCACAGCTCAGACGTGTCGATTCGCGCAGCACGGGGTCGCTTGCCTTCGGATCAGCTAGATCATCGTGCGTGGCCAGCCAGAGAGACGTTCCGGCCCCGGCGGAGCCGCCCATGGAGGCAAACCGCGTTTTATCCAGCTTCCACTCACCCGCCTTGGACCGCACAAATTGCACGGCGCGGGCGCACTGCCGCAGGATGTCCTGGATCGGCATGGCATCGAGAAACGGATAGTTCACCGCCACGCATGACACGCCGCTGGCGAGGAGCTGGCTCATTTGTTTGTCGGATGCCCAGCGGCTCTTGTCCCCGTTCCGAAATCCGCCGCCGTGAATCATGAACACCACCGGCATCGGCTGCTCGGACTTCGCCAGATAGAGGTCGATCTTGTTCCGCGCATGTGGGCCGTAAGCCACATCAGAGAAATCCGGTTTGAGGCCGTTTGTCGCCGGCTTTGCCTCCCCGCCTGGCTTTTTCTTCATCTTCGCTAGAAAGGTGCGGCCTTCGTCGAGTGAGAGCACACCGTCCTTGTTCGTATCAGCCTCCGGGTAGCGTTTCAGCCCTTCACGGAGCTGTTCGTTGTTTTCGGAAGTGACCTGCGCGGCTGCAACGACGGCTAGGGTGAGGAAGATGATCCCATGTTTCATGACGCCGATCACAACGACTTGGCGCCTGCGTGTCCAGCATGAAATTTGCATGCCTTTGCTCCGGCCTCGTGGTAACTCCCGCTCATGCGTCTTCTGTTTTTTGCATTTCTCGTTTTGCTTCATTTTGCTGCTGCTGCCGAATTACCGCTCAGCATTTCGATTTCCGGCGAGGCCGGGCCTTACACCAAGGAACGTTGGAAGGCCGACTGGCCGGGCTGTGAGTTTGAAGGCGGGATCAAAGAAGGACGTGTGACTGTGACTGAGCGTGAATCGCAAAAATGGCTTCGCGTGAACTTCACCACCGGCAAGATCGGCCCCGAGGAAGGCGGTGCGGGCTGGCGCATGCCGTTTGGCAGGCATGAGGCGGCGGAGATGAGTTACACGCTCCGCTTTAGCAAGGACTTCGACTTCGTTAAAGGAGGCAAGCTGCCCGGACTCTGCGGCGGACCTGAAAACGTGAGTGGAGGACGACCAGCGAACGGCAAAAACGGCTTCTCCGCCCGCCTGATGTGGCGCAGGGATGGACGCGGCGAGGCCTATGTCTATCACAAGAATCAAAAGGGCGATTATGGCGACAGCTTTGCCTTTCCCGCCGACTTCCGTTTTCCCACTGACTCACCAGTCAAGGTGCGCATCGCCGTGAGCATGAACACGCCTGGAATACGCGACGGTGTATTGCGAGTGTGGATCGATGAACAGCTTCTCGTCGAACGCACCGACATGGAATGGCGCAGCGTGGATACCTTCGGTGTGGACGGACTCTACTTCGAAACTTTTCACGGCGGCGGTGACAAGTCTTGGGCTCCGACAAAACCTTGTTGGGCCGAGTTTGCGGAGATGAAGGTGAAAAAATAACCGCCTGAGTCTTTCAGAAAGGTTCAACTGAAGCATTGACCTTCTCCGGCCAAACCGGGACACTCGGGCTCATTGCAACCAGGGAGGTCAATCATGAACGAACCGCAATCCCGTCGCGAGTTCCTTGCCGATGTCGGCAAAGGCACTCTTCTCGCCACCATCGGCCCCGCGCTGGCCGCTGAACTTGGCATCACCACGGCTGGTGCTGTCGAAGCTCCAGCGGTTCTCAACTTCGGCGGCATGGAGTCGCTCGTCTGCTTCATGCAGGAGACGCCTGTGTCGAAACTCCAGCCCGCGCTCGCCGCGAAGCTCAAGGACGGCGTGCCATTGAAACAACTCGTGGCCGCAGGCGTGCTCGCCAACGCGCGCACCTTTGGCGGTGAGGATTACATCGGCTTCCACACGCTCATGGCGCTGCATCCCGCGCTGAGAATGGCCGGTTCCATGCCGGACAAACAGGCGGCGCTTCCAGTGTTCAAGGTTCTTTATCGTAACACCAACCGCATTCAGGAAAACGGTGGTCGTGATGAGGAGGTGCTGCATCCCGTGGCCGCAGGTTCGGACAAACCAAACGCGCAGCAACTTCACGACACGGTGAAACGCAAAGACACCGCCGGTGCGGAGAAAATGTTCGCCACGATGATGCAAAACAGCGCGGACGACGGTTTTAACGCGCTGCTCGAATGCGTGCAGGACAATCCCGAGGTGCATCGCACCGTGCTGCCGTATCGCGCCTGGGATCTGCTCGATCTCGTGGGCCGTGAGCATGCCACCACCCTGCTGCGCATGTCGTTGCGCTACTGTCTGAACTCGGAAAAGTATCGCCGCCCTGAATGGGACGAGCACAGCAAGGCGTTGACGAAGCTGATCGACGAACACAAGCTCATGGGACGCGACCCCGGCACGCGCTCGATGGAGGACGGTGTCATGGAGAAGCTCAGCATGACCATCTTCAGCGACACGCCCGAAACTGCTGCCGGCGCGGTGGCCGCCGCGCTGGCGGAAGGATTTGATCCGCATGAAATCGGCGAGGCCATCTCGCTCGCGGCGAATCAACTCGTGCTACGCGACCATGGCCGCCCGCCGGAGTGGGAGTCACCCGGCAAACCGGCTGGCAGCACGCACGGCGACTCTGTTGGCGTGCATGCGAGCGATTCGGTGCATGCGTGGCGCAATCTCTCGCAGGTTAGCAAAGGTCGAAATGTCTTCGCCTGCCTCATCCTCGGGGCTTGGCAGGTCGCGCGTGATCGCGGCGGTAATGGCGTCCAGCGTTTCCTCGAATGGGAGCCGCTTCCTGTGAAGCGCCAGATCAGCGCGTCCACGGATCAGGCGAAACTGCTCGCCGAGCTCGATGAGAATATCCGCCTGAATCTCCAAGGTCACGCCGCTGGCGTGGTGCATCGCTGTGGCATGCAGGGGATCGCCCCGGAGGCTGTGTTCCAGACCTTGCTGCGCTACGCCGTCAGTGAGGATGGCGCGCTGCATGCGGAGAAATACTTCCAGACTACCTGGGACGAGTTTCACCGCACGCGTCCCGCCTTCCGCTGGCGTCACCTCATCGCGCTCGCCCGCGTTACTGCCAGTGAGTTTGGTCGTCCGGCACCCGGACAGGCGGAGGCGCGTGAATTGCTCGGCGTTTGAGCCACCATTTCATCCTTGCAGCCCAGGGTTCGCCAGAACCCTGGGTTTTGCTTTTGCTACACGGTTCAGCCATGCCGCCCTTTGAACGTCAACTCGGCGATGCCGCTCTTGTCGAGCCCGCCGAGGCCCAGCGTGACCATTTTTTCATACTGCGCCTTCGTGGCGTCGTTGAGCGGCAGATTGAGGCCGACGGTCTTCGCCACATCGGCGGCGATGCCGCTGTCCTTGGCGGCGTGTTCGGCGGAGAACCAGCAGTCGTGCTCGCGGGCCACCATGTCGCCGCCGTCGGTTTCCAGCACGCGGGAATTGGCGCCCGTTTGGCTGAAGACCTCGCGGATCATGTTCAAATCGTGGCCGAGGGCGTCTGCGAGGCCCAAACCTTCGGCCAGACCGGCGGTGTTGATGTTCATGACCATGTTCACCAGCGCTTTCACTTCCGCCGCACGGCCCGGACCGCCGATGAAGCGGCGGTTCACGCTCATCTGCTCGATCATTGGCTGCACCTGCTGGTAGATCGCTTCATCACCGGCCAGCATGAGGTAAAGCTTGCCTTCGCGTGCATGACTGATGCTGGAGGCCATGCAGGCTTCCAAGCTGTGCGCGCCGACTTTTTCAGCGGCGGCATAGACCTCGCGATGGATCGCGGGAGAGAGCGTGGCGCAGTTGATGAAGATCTTGCCCTTGGCGTTGGTGAGCAGGCTGTCGCCACTGCCGAAGAAGATGCCGCGCATGGAGGCGTCATTGGTCACGACGGTGAAGATGACATCCGCCGCTGCGGTGACATCGGCCAGCGTGGTGCAGGCTTTGCAGCCGAGTTCGGCGGCCAGTTCAGCGGCGGCCTGCGTGTTCACATCGAGCACAGCGGTGACGCTGTAGCCCACTTCTTTGAGGCGGCGGGCCATGTTGGCCCCCATTTTGCCGACTCCGACGAATGCAACGGTTTGGGACATGAGATGGAAGATAGTGATGGGTTGTGAGTGAGGAGCAGAACGGTCAAGCTTGTCAAAAGGGTCAAGTGTGTGACTTGAACTCTGGATAAAACGGATTGTGCGCCTTTTCCTCTCCGACGGTGGTCAGTGGGCCGTGGCCGGGGCAGAGGACGGTGTGATCTGGCAAAGTGAAGATTTCCTTTCGGTTCGTGGCGAGGGCGTCGCTGAACGAAACCATGCCGCCGCCCATGCTGGAGGCGAATAGGGCATCGCCCACGATGGCGACTGGTTTGGACAAACCGCTGACCACATAGGTGATGCCGCCCTTCGAATGGCCCCAGGTGCTGCGAGGCTCGATTTTCAGGCCGCCGCTCTCCCAGGACTCTGTTTCGCCCAGTTCAAAGGTTTTGGCCCCGGCGCAGGCCTCACGCGCATGCACAAAGACGGTCACGGCTCCATCGGCGGACAGTTTGGCCAGATCCATGATGTGATCGGGATGTGTGTGCGTGAGGAAGATGAGGCTGAGGTTGAGGCCGTGCTTCTCGATGAAGTCGATCATCGGTCCGGCATCGGCCCCCGTGTCAAAGGCGACCGCGTTCTTCGTTTCGGCGTCCCACACGAGGTAAGCGTTCACCGTCATGTCGTGATACGTCGTGTTGAACTGCGCCAGGCCCGGCAGGCTGAGGTCGGCTGGTTTCCAGGCGTTGTGCGCCATCGTGGCGAGCGAGGGACCGTGCAGGTTCAAATGTGGGGCGATCTTGAGCAGCACCGCGTCATCCACCGCGCCGGATTTGGCCGCCGCAATCGCTTCAGCGCTTGCACCAGACTTGGCGGTGAGATCAGCATCGCTGAGGCCAAGTCCGCGCATGGACTTGGCGATGACATCGTTGAAAAGGTCTTCGAGAGGAATCGACATGGGCCGCGATTCAATGCGATCTGGCTGCGATGGCAAGACTTTATGTGCCGCTGTGCAGAATCGCTGCCTTGCGAGTTGGTGAAAGGCAAGCCGTCAGGCAGTCCCGCAAATCAGGGGGCTTTGGTAGTTTTTGTGAGTTTATTCATTTCCAAAAGCCGTGGCAGTATAGGACTCTTGTTTCGCCTTACCATCTCGATGAATTCGAGTCGTTCCTGTTCTGATTTCAGACGACGGGGCAATCCATAGAAAAAAGGCCGCTTGTACATCCAGACATCGAGTGATTGCCGGGACTTTTCGTGATGGAAGCTTTCGTGTCCCATTTGAAAGACAAAAGAGTGGTATCCTTCAGGGTAGATTACAGGCCCTTCCCGTTCTCCAATTTGGTAAATGCCAGCAAGGTAAGGTGCGGAAACGTATGCGATGAGCAGGCAGGCTACCAAAGTGCTACGGCGGTGCTTCATGGGGCTATGCATTCGATCAAGTGATTGGTTTATAGGAGAAACCGTCCCGTCACGCTGTTCTCGTTCGCTGCAATCTGCCTCGGCGTTCCCGTGGCGAGGATGTGGCCGCCTTCGGTGCCGCCGCCGGGGCCGAGGTCGATGATCCAGTCGGCGCAGCGGATGACGTCGAGGTGGTGCTCGATAACGATGAGGGTGTTCCCGGCATCGCGCAGACGCAGCAGGACCCCGAGCAGCGTCTGGATGTCGGCGCTGTGGAGGCCGGTGGTGGGCTCGTCGAGAACGTAGAGTGTGCGGCCAGTGCTGCGTTTGGCGAGTTCGGCGCTGAGCTTGATGCGCTGGGCCTCGCCGCCGGAGAGCGAGGCACCGCTTTGGCCGAGCTTGATGTAGCCGAGGCCGGTGTCTTCGAGCGTGCGCAGTTTTGGGGCGATGGCGTTGTTGCGGTCAAAGAAGCGTGCGGCTTCGCTGACGGTCATTTCGAGCACGTCGGCGATGTTTTTGCCTTTGAAGGTGACCTCCAGTGTTTCCGCGCCGTAACGGCGGCCTTTGCAGGACTCGCAGGTGACATAGACATCGGCGAGGAAGTGCATGTCGATCTTGATGACGCCGTCGCCCTCGCATTTTTCGCAACGACCGCCGGGGGTGTTGAAGCTGAAGCGTCCGGCATCGTAACCGCGCATGCGGGCGAGCGGAAGCTGCGCGAACAGCTCACGGATGGGGCCAAACGCGCCGGTGTAAGTGGCGGGATTCGAGCGCGGACTGCGGCCGATGGGCGACTGGTCGATGACGACGACTTTGTCGAGATGTTCGAGGCCAGTGATGCGCTCGTGCTTGCCGGGGATGTCTTTGGCGTCGTAAAAATGGCGGCGCAACGCGCGCATGAGGATGTCATCGACCAAGGTCGATTTGCCACTGCCAGACGGCCCGGTGACACAGGTGAAGCTGCCGAGCGGGAAGACGGCGGTGACATTGCGCAGGTTGTGCTCGCTGGCACCGTGGATCGTTAACGAGTTCTGGGTTCTGGGGCCTTGGTTCTCGGTCAAGAGCGTTTGCGGCAATGCGGTGGCCTGGATACGGGTTTTACCGCTCAAGTAGGAGCCGGTGATGGAATTCGGATTCGCGGCGATTTCAGCGGGCGTGCCTTGGGCGACGAGCTTGCCGCCATGCGGGCCGGCGGCGGGGCCGAGTTCGATGATGTGATCGGCGGCACGCATCGTGGCCTCATCGTGTTCGACGACGAGCACGGTGTTGCCGAGATCACGCAGGCGTAGCAGCGTTTGGATCAAGCGCTCGTTGTCGCTGGCGTGCAGGCCGATGCTGGGCTCGTCCAAGACATAAAGCACTCCCGCAAGTCCGGCTCCGATTTGCGAAGCGAGACGAATGCGCTGCATCTCGCCGCCGGAAAGCGTGCCGCTTTCGCGATTCAACGCGAGATAGCCGAGCCCGACTTGCTCCAGGAACTCGATGCGCTTCGCGATCTCACGCTGCAACTCGCCCACATACACTTTCTGCTGCTCGGTGACTTCCAAGTCGCGCATCCAGCCGAGTGCATCGCGGATTTGCAGCGAGGTGAGCTCGTGGATGTTGAGTTCCTTCGCCTGTGAACTCAATCGGACCGCCAGCGACTGCGGTTTCAACCGTTTGCCATCGCATGTCCCACATGCATGCGGATTCATGAGTCGCGTGAGGGCGGCTCGCAGCGCGTCGCTTTCGGCGCTTTGATAAAGACGGGCGATTTCGGGCAACAGGCCTTCAAACGGTTTCGCCACGCTACGTGTGTGGTCGGATTTCTTCCAACCCGTGGCGATGGCAACATCGCCGGTGCCGTGAAACAGCGCGTCTTTGAAGGCCTGCGGCAGAGTTTGGAAAGGAACATCCATCGCGGCACCGAAGTGCTTCGCCAGTGCTTCCACGCTTTGGTTGAAAATGACGCGAACCTTTGGATGTCGCGCCCACCAAGCCTTGATCGCGCCATCGGCGAGTGATTTGGATTCGTCAGGCACCAGCAGCGTCGCATCCGGCGTCGGGATCATGCCGGTGCCTTCGCAGGTGGGGCAGGCACCGAGATGCGTGTTGAAGGAGAAATGCTGCGGCGTGAGACGCTCAATGACGTAGCCGGTGCGTGGATTGGCGAATGCGGTGGTGTAGCTGAGGATTTCATCGCTGCCGTCGAGGTTCACGAGGAACTGCACCTCGCGCTCGTTCCAGTGTAGCGAGCTTTCGATGGCCTCCATGAGCCGCTGGCGTGAATCTGTGCGCAGCACGAGGCGGTCGATGACGATCTGCACCTGCTGCTGTTCTTCGGCGGCGAGTTTGAGCGAATCCTCCAGTTCCACGATTTCGCCATTCAAACGCACGCGGACGAAGCCCTGGCGTTTGAGCTTTTCAAACAGCGTGCGTGTGTCCGCGCCGTTCGCTGGAGGTTGCGGGGAAAGCACCATGACGCGCGTGCCTTCACCGAGCGCCAAAACCTTGTTCGCGATCTCCGGTGGCGTGCTGCGAAGGAGTTTTTCGCCGGTTTGCGGGTCGTGCGGCTGCCCGGCCACGGCGTAGAGCACGCGGAGGTAGTCGTAGATCTCCGTCACCGTGGCGATGGTGCTGCGCGGGTTCGGATTCGAGTGAACCTGCTCGATGGCGACCGCCGGAGAGAGCCCTTCGATGAAATCCACGTCCGGCTTCTGCATTTGGTCGAGAAACTGCCGTGCGTAGGCCGATAGGCTCTGCACATAGCGTCGCTGCCCCTCGGCAAACAGCGTATCAAACGCCAGCGACGACTTCCCGCTGCCGCTCACGCCGGTGAGCACCACGAGCTTATGCCGTGGGATGTCCACGTCAATATTCTGGAGGTTGTGCTGCCGTGCGCCACGCACGCGGATCACGTCTTCTGGCATGCGTCACACAAGCCGCGTGGGGCAGGGGAGATCAAGCCCAAGAAATGCGGGGCCGGGCCGTTGCTTGGCTGGAAGTGTCACCGGGGTTGCAATTCACCGCCGTCCTCCTAAACTCCACCTACCATGAAACCCCTCATCGTCATCATCCTGGCCGCCGCCGTCGGCTACGTCGCCTACGAGTATGTGTATCCGCCCTTCGCTGATGCCATGAAGTTCACGAAGCATGTGCCGCCAGCGCCGCCGAAGAAGGTGGTGGCCGCCGCCCCGGTGCCAAAGCCGGTTGTCAAAGAGGAGCCAAAGCCCGAGCCGATGGCGGAGGTCAAGCCCGAGCCAAAGCCCGAGCCGAAGCCGGAGATGCCGAAGCTGCCCGAGCCGCCGCCGCCTGACCCGAACGCTTTCGTTGCTCCTGTCTTCCCCTCAGTCGATGAGGTCACAAAGAACTGGGCTGCCGTGCCCAAAGGCTTCTTCACCTCGCCGAAGCAGGTGACGATGAAAAAGGATCTGGAAATCAAGATGCAGATGGGCAAGGCCACCGCCGCCTCCAGTTTCAAAACCGGCGCGAAAATCTTCGTCATGGGGCAGCAGGGCGCAAATCTCGAGGTCGGTGCCTCCCCAGGCTCCCCCATGCGCGGTCTGGTGGCCATGGATGACACCGATTTCAAAGAAGTCTTCGCCGCCGCCTACGAGCAGATCAAAGTCGCCCAGACCGAGCAGGCCCGCAAAGCGCACGAATACAAGCTCGCCGCCGCCGACCGTGCCAAGAACGCCCCGGCCATGACCACGGGAGGCAGCGCCAGTGACGACAAGCCGGCCAAGGCCGAGGACGGCACCTACCCGCTTCTGGTTGCCAGCATGAAGGCCGGCGAGGTCACCGAGATCAAGCTCGACAGCATCAAGTCCTGGGGAGACGTGCAGCGTGAAAAGATCGACGGCGCGGATTACTGGACGGTGAATGTGAAATACGAGACCCAGACCATGTTTGGCAAGTTCGAGACCGAGGCCCAGGCCCGCATCAAAAACGGACGTGTCGAAAAATGGGTGTACACCGGCTCCGGCGAAGTCGTCCCCTGACACGGGCACGCCAAGGCACCACCCGGTGAACTTGCCCTGAGATCAAATCGAGTGCATCAGGCGGGCGCAAACCAGCGCCCGCTTTTTCGTCACCCTCGTAGAATCATTCATCGCTTCCTTCCCATTCCCCGCATTCTTGTCTGATGAAAGTCATCCGCCCCACCGATCCTGACTACGCCAGCGCCATCACCGCTTTGAATCGTCGTGCGGAGGCCAGCGATGCCGTGCGAGAAGTCGTGGCAGGTGTCATCAAGGCCGTGCGTGAGCGTGGTGATGCCGCCGTGCTCGAACTCACCGAGAAATTCGACGGGGCCAAACTTACCGCAGGGCAAATGCGCATCCCACAGGCCGAACTCGATGCCGCTTGGAATGCTGCCGATGCCACGTTGAAGAGCGCTCTCGAAGCCTCGCATCGCAATGTGATGGCCTTTGCCAAACGCAGCATGCGCCAGGCCTGGAGCTACCAGAATGAGCAGGGTGCCGATGTCGGCGAAGTCTTCCACCCCTTCGAGCGCGTCGGTTGTTATGTGCCCGGCGGCACCGCGCCGCTGGTTTCGACCTCCATCATGACGGTCACCTTCGCTGCGGCGGCCGGAGTGCCGGAAATCGTCGTCTGCACGCCCTGCGGGCGGGATGGCAATGTCAATCCCGGCCTGCTCGCGGCCCTGAAACTCGCCGGAGCCACCGAGGTCTATAAAATCGGCGGTTCGCAGGCCATCGCCGCGCTCGCCTTCGGCACAGAGACGATTCGCCCTGTCACAAAGATCTTTGGCCCCGGCAACAGCTATGTGGTTGAAGCCAAGCGTCAGGCATTCGGCGTTGTTTCCATCGATCTGCTGCCCGGGCCCAGTGAAGTCCTCATTCTCGCCGACAAATCCGGCAATCCCGCCTTCATCGCCGCCGACATTCTCGCTCAGGCCGAACACGGCAAGGACAGCATGGCCGGGTTCATCACCGATGACGCCACCTTGCTCGACGCTGTCGTCGCAGAGGTGGATTCGCAGTCAAAAACGCTCAGTCGCCAAGCCCAGCTAGCCCCCGTGCTCGAAAAAGGCGTCTTCTGCATGCTCGTGCCGAGTTTGAAAGAGGGGGCGCGCCTCGTGAATGATTTCGCGCCCGAGCATCTCACGCTCATCACCATGCGGGAAGATGTCATCCTGCCGCTCATCCGCACCGCTGGTGCCATCTTCCTGGGCAATCACTCGCCCGTCGCCGTGGGCGATTTCCTCGCCGGGCCCAGCCACACGCTGCCCACCGGCGGTTCCGGCAAGTCCTTTCCCGGCATCACCGCCGACATGTTCCAGCGTCGCACCAGCATCATCCGCCTGGATCGTGAAAGCTGCGTCAAATCCGAGCCCATCGTTCGCGCCTTCAGCAAGGTCGAAGGCCTCGACGCGCACGGCCGTTCCGTTTCCATCCGCTGCTCATGAAATGCCTCGTCCTTCTCGCGGGCCTGCTTCTTGTCTCTTGCGGCAAAGAGGAGGCGAAACCGCAGCCCCAGGCGGTCGTGACTCCCAAACCCGCGCCCGAAAAAAATGCGCCGCCGCCCGTTCCCCAAGGCAAACTGCCCGTGATGGACCTGGAGAAAGCCAAGTTCATCGCCGTGCCGAATACGCCCAAGGATCCCGAGGTCAAAAAAGCCGAAAAGCCTGCGGTGGAATCCAAGAAGTGATGCTGGAGACGCTCCCGCAAATCCCATAAGACCGTTGGGCTTGGAGAGCGGTTGTTGCCGCTCTGTTTTTGCCCAGCGCTCGATTTGATCCTCAGGGTGCCTGGGCAGCGATGTCTCGGATCAACAGTCTTGAAAATAAAGGCAACACAGGAAGCTCTGAAGAGCCGTAAACCAAAAGGAGGATCGCGATGATTAAGTATTTCAGGTCCTTCATCACAGATGGAACCGCATTCATCAAGATCTGCCACAGAAGAATCCAATGCATCGGTTCCCAACGCTTGTTTGGAGAGGCCTGAGACAATGGCTTTCGTGAGCGCCTGGGTTTCATGCCTGCCTACCATAGTCACATTCTAACTGCGGCAACCAGTTTGGTAAATTGGGAGATAAACAACAGATTCAGAATCTGTTGTTCAATGCTTGTCTTTCCCAGTGACTGTTGGCTGCTATAGGTCCTGCTATAACCAAACTTTTTTCGTCAGGCGTCTCAAATCACCCGGTCATTCCCGCCATCGACCGGAATCTGTGCTCCGGTGACCTTGGCGAACAAGGGGGAGGCCATGGCGCTGACCATGTTGCCGATGTCCTTGCTCTTGATCTCGACCTTCATGAGGTTCTTGGTCTTGTACTCCTCGACGGTCATGTTGTAGCGCGTGGCGCTCTTGAGCAGGGCCTCGGGGGTCCAGAGCTTGGTGTCGAAGACGGCGTCGGGATGCACGATGTTGACGCGGATCTTGTGCGGGGCGAGTTCGAGCGCGGCGACGCGGCAGAGCTGGGTGAGCGCGGCCTTGCTGCAGGAGTAGGCGCTGGCTCCCGGGCCGGGGGCTTTGAAGTTGCGGCTGCCGACGAAGATGATGCTGGCGTCGATGCCCTGCTTCACGAACGGGATGACCTTGTTCATGAGCTTCTGATGGCTCGTGAGGTTGATCATGAGGGTGCGGTCCCAATCGGACTGGGCCATCATGTCGAGGTGATCGTTCTTCGGGAAGATGCCGGCGTTGCTGACGACGATGTCGATGCCGCCGAACTCGCGCACGGTGAAATCAATCGCGTCCTGGACGGGCTGGTCTTCCGTGAGGTTCACGACGATGCCGATGCCGCCGATCTTGGCCATGATTGCGGGGATGTCCTTGTCGATGTCGAGTCCGACGACCTGCGCGCCTTGCTCGGCCAGCGACTCTGCGATGGCGAAGCCGATGCCCGCCGCGCAGCCGGTGACGAGCGCCACCTTGCCCTGATGTACCTTGCGGGCCGGGCCTTTGCGCAGCTTGGCCTGCTCCAGATCCCAATACTCGATTTCAAAGATGTCCTTTTCCGGCAGCGGCTCCCAGCCGCCGACGCTTTCACCGAGTTGAACCGTCGCAGCCGTCGATTCGGCGATGTCGAAGACGATCTTGGCGTCCTTCAACGTGTCGCCGAAGCTCACGATGCCTTTGCCGGGCCAGATCGCAAAACGCGGGGCCGCATCAAGCATCGTCTGGCTCTTGGCGTGGCGATTGAAGTAAGCCGCATAGTCGTCGGCGAACTTTTGCACGCTCGCGTCGATGTCCTCGCTGATGAACGCGGGCGCGCGCTTCGTGCGAATGCTGTGATCAGGTGTCAACGGGCCGCGAGTGCCGAAGTCGGCGACGTTTGGAAGGTTCGCATAGCCAACGGCTTCGGGTGAGGCGTTGAGCCGCGCGATCTGCGGGAACCCGCGTGCTTTGGACACTACTTGACGAAGTTTTGCCAAAGCCATGAGGTCTTCGCTCGCCACTGCCTTGACGGCGTCAGCCTTGACCTTCTTGACCAGATATTCCTCGGCCATCGTGACAAGTTCGATGTGCTTCTCGTAGCTCGCCTTCGCGTCATCGGCGAAAGTGAAGAGTCCGTGTTTCAGCAGCACGATGCCTTCGATGCCTTCTTGGCGGAGATCGGTTTTTTGAAGCACTTCGAAGACCTGCTTGGCGAGCATAAAGCCGGGCATCACATAGGGCAGCACGAGCACGCGCTTGCCGAAAAGCTCCTTGGTGCGTGCCTCGCCATCAGCGGCGCAGGTGAGCGCGGAAATGGCGTTCGCGTGGCTGTGATCGACGAAACGGAAGGGCAGGATGGCGTGCAGAATGGCCTCGATGCTCGCGGCGGGCGCGTTTGGGTTCGTCATCGCGGCGCGTTGTTGCAGCACCATGTCCTCATCGCTCATCGTGGCGAGCTGGGACATCTTGAGCAGTGCCGCCATGCGCACGGGGGAGAAACCGGCGCGTTCAATCGTCGTCAAGTCCCAGCCGCTGCCTTTGACGTAGCAAATCTCGACCGAATCGCCGAAAAAGTCCTGCTCCGTGACCTTCACCGAGGTGTTGCCGCCGCCATGGAGGACGAGAGCGGGATTGCGGCCGAGCAGACGGGAGGTATAGACGCGCTGACCGAGCAGATCGGTTCCGAAAGTGGCGGCTTCAGTGTCGTTCCAGAGGGATTGCATGATGGGAAAATGGGAGTGGCAGACTTGGGGGAAAGGAGGGGGGATGTCAAGAGGTCAAGGCATGGTCAGGAAGTGGTTAGGCAGGTCGGCCACACGACGCTTGACCGCCTGGACCCTTCCTTGACGGCCGTCAGGCCTCCTTGACCGTCAATTCGCGCTTTCCCATCTCGCCCAGCGTCCATTCATACTCCTTCACCAACTGATCGACGACATCTCCGCTGCGCATCTCCTGCGGCAGGACTTCCCAGGTGTAGGTTTCCATTTCGATGTGCTGGCATTTCGTCGGGTTCGCGGCCAGCCAATCCATCGCGCCAATCAAATGATCGCGCGTGCTGTCAAAGCCGCCGCCGGGCTGGGCGTGGATCGGGATATGGAAGTGGACGCGCCATTCCTCACCGAGCTGGTTGGGATTCGTCTGGGCGAACTGCAACGCGTCCGGCAGGTCTTTGAAACGACGCAGGGGCTCATCCTTGCCGTAACTGGCGATGACCTGATGAAAATAGACCGGTTCATCGAAGGCATGGAGCTTCGCGACGTTTTCGGCGGTCGGCTGCAATTTCAGCGCTGAGCTGAAATGCAGCTTGCTGAGCCGGATGCCGGCACCGCTGATGCGGTCGAGCGCGGTTTTGGCGTCTTCAAACTCAATGGCGAGATGGCAGGTGTCGTAATTGAGGCCGATGAATTTGAAGAAGTCGCGGTCCTGCGGATTGCGGTCGAGGTAGAGGCCGAAAAACTTCAGCGTCTCGCCGCTGGTCTCGAACAAGCCGAGCGGTTCGGGTTCGAGGCCGAGATGCAGGTCGTGTCCGCTTTTCTCGGCGACTTTCTCGATGTGCTCGCGGCAGAGGCGCAGATTCGTGAAGATCGCCTGCAATTCATCAGCACCGACATTGAAGGTCTTATGGGAACCCGGCAGTGTGCTGACGCTGCCGCTGACTCCCGGTGGGAGAAGCTGCGCGAGGATGTTGAAGAGCAGGTTCGTGTAAACAAGACGCTCTTGCGTGCTCCAGTCCGGTTTGAAGACTTGTTCCTTCACGCGGGTGCCATGGAACGAGCCATAAGGGAAGCCATTGATGGTGAAAACGTAGCAGCCGTTCGCATCAAGCCACGCTTTGAACTCGGCGATTTTGCCCGGTGCGCTCAGTTCACGCGCCGCCTGCTCACTGAGGCGCAAACCGATGCCGTACGGCCTGCCGCCGCTGACGCGGTCTTTGACGCGGAGCGTGTAGTTCTGGAGGCCATTCCACGTTTCTTCCCACGTCTCTCCGCGATGGATGTTGGTGCAGTAGCCGAGGTGAATGTCGTGGTTGAGGCGCATGCTTTTCAGTGCTGAGCACCCGGTCCTCCGTCAAATGAATCGTCTGCCAAGTTGGTTCACTATCTGCCAGCGGTGGTTGGATTGGACCAAGTCAGCGCTGGTGCTGCCTCACTCGCCCGGCAGCGGCTCGGTGGGCCAGGTTTCGAGCCAGGGGAGGCCGTAGGCGTTGAGGTCGGCCATGAAGGGGTCGGGATTGAGCTGCTCGACGTTCCAGACGCCGGGCTGGCGGTATTCGGCGGGATTGGTGAGGAGCTGGCGGGCGGCGATCATGGCGGGGACGCCGGTGGTGTAGCTGACACCCTGGCTGTTGGTCTCGCGGTAGCACTCCTGGTGGTCGCAGATGTTATAGACGTAGTAGCGCTTCGGCTGGCCGTCTTTGCCGGTGCCTTCGATCCAGTTGCCGATGCAGGTCTTGCCCTTGGTGTCGGCCCCGAGGGTGCCGGGTTCTGGCAGCAGCGTCTTCAAGAACTCAATCGGAATGATGTCCACGCCCTTGTGTTTGACGGGATGAATGCCGGTCATGCCGACGTTCACGAGGACTTCCATGTGCTTGATGTAGGCGTCGCCAAAGGTCATCCAGAAGCGGGCGCGGCGCATCGGGATGTGCTTGGTCAGCGACTCAAGCTCTTCGTGGTAGAGGCAGTAGATGTTCTTCGGGCCGATGCCGTCGGGGAAGGGGAAGCTGCGCTTGATTTCGAGCGGCTTGGTCTCCACCCACTTGCCGTTTTCCCAATAGCGGCCGTTGGCGGTGACTTCGCGCAGGTTGATCTCGGGATTGAAATTGGTGGCGAAGGCCTTGCCGTGGTCGCCAGCGTTGCAGTCGAGGATGTCGAGGGTGTCGATCTTGCTGAAGTGGTGCTTCAAGGCGTAGGCGGTGTACACATTGGTGACACCGGGGTCAAAGCCGCAGCCGAGCAGCGCGGTGAGGCCGGCTTTCTTGAACTTGTCCTGGTAGGCCCACTGCCAGTGGTACTCGAACTTGGCCACATCACGCGGTTCGTAGTTCGCGGTGTCGATGTAATGCACGCCAGCTTCCAAGCAGGCGTCCATGATGGTGAGGTCCTGGTAGGGCAGCGCCACGTTGATGACGACCTCGGGTTTGAAGCTTTGCAGCAGCTTCACCAGCTCGGGGACGTTGTCGGCATCGACGGCGGCGGTTTGAATCGGGCGCTTCAACTCGGCGGCGATGCTGTCACACTTGGTCTTGGTGCGGGAGGCCAGCATGATCTCACCGAAGACCTCGGGAAGCTGGGCGCATTTATGAGTGACGACACGGCCGACGCCGCCGGCTCCGATGATGAGGACTTTATGAGACATGAGAAGGAAATGACGAAATCAGAATGATGAATGCCGAATGTGAAGACGGAGGGCGAGTCTAGCAGGGGCGGGGGGATTGCAAGCGACGGAAACGCCGCCTGCGAAATGATCCCTCCCGCCCCGCGGACCGCCGCAGTGCGCGGCATCAATGGGTGTAGGCGGTCTCGCCGTGCTCGGCGAGGTCGGCTCCCATGCTTTCTTCCTCGGGGCTTATGCGCAGGCCGATGGTGAGGTCGATGACCTTCAGGATCGCGTAGCTGGCGAGGCCGGAGAGCACGATGGTGTAAATGGAGGCGAGGAGCTGTGTCATGAGCTGCTTGCCGATGGAGAAATCGCCCAGACCACCTGCGAAGGCGGTGGAACCGAAGACCGCGACGAGGAGGGTGCCGACAAAGCCGCCCACGCCATGCACGCCGAAGACGTCGAGCGAGTCATCGTAGCCGAATTTCTTCTTCAGTTTCGCGCAGGCCAGCCAGCACAGCAACGCGGAGAGGCTGCCGATGCAAAGGGCGCCGATCGGCCCCACCTTTCCCGAGGCCGGGGTGATGGCCGCCAGACCGGCGATGGAGCCGGTGGCGATACCCAGCGCACTAGGTTTGCCGCCGCGCACCCATTCGATGAGCATCCAAACCACCGAGGCCGCGCAGGCGGAGAGATGCGTGACCACGAGCGTCATGGCCGCCGCACCATTTGCCGCGAGTTGACTGCCCGCATTGAAGCCAAACCAGCCGACCCACAGCATGCCCGCGCCAGTGATGGTCAAAGGCAGATTGTGCGGCATGAACTGTCCATGCGGGAAGCCGACGCGAGGTCCCACCATCACGCAGGCCACCAACGCCGCCACACCGGCGGTGATGTGAACGACGATGCCGCCCGCGAGGTCGATCACGCCCGTCAGGCCGAGGAACGCGCCCGCCTTGTGCCACACGCCGTAGCAGCAGGGCACATAGACCACGAGGCTCCAAACGATGCTGAAGACGAGAATGGCTTTGAACTTCATGCGCTCTGCAAACGCGCCGATGAAGAGCCCCGGCGTGATGAGGAAGAACATCATCTGGTAGGCGAAGTGCAGCAGCTCAGGAATCGTGGGGCAGTCGGCGCGGGTTGAGGCGGTCGTCACGCCGCTGAGGAAAGTTTTGCCGAAGCCGCCGATGAACGAGCTGCCATCGGAGAATGAAAGTGAGTAACCGCAGGCCAGCCAGACCAGGCTCATCACCGCCGTGAGCGCAAAGCACTGCATCAGGATGGAGAGCACATTCTTGGACCGCACCAAACCCGCGTAAAACAGGGAAAGGCCCGGAATCATCATGAAGAGCACCAGCGCTGTCGAGACCAGCAGCCAGGCCGTGTCCCCGCTGTTGAGGGTGGAACCGTCGGCGGCATGGACGGTGGTGGTGGCGAAACAGAGCGCGGCCATCACGGAAAAGCTCCGCTTGGCTCCGCTCCCGAGGCGCTTAGGCATGGGATGGGTCATGGTTGGTTGGGTTGGAAGCCGCGATGCTAGGCGGCTCGCCCCAGGTGACAACTTTGTTTCCATCGGTGGAATCGGGTGACCATTGGCCGTCTAAAAGATACTGGCGCATGGAATCTGCCGCGCTGTCAGGATCGCTCTTGCCCCACACCCGCCGGACGGGCTAGTTTGCGGCATGGCACAGGCAATCATGAATCCCGAGGAGGTCCGGCGTTTTGCGCAGGAGCTGAAGCGCTTCAACACGGACATGCAGCAGCGCGCCTCGTCGCTGCAAAGCCGCTTCGCCGCGCTGGGGGACACCTGGCAGGATGCTGAGCATGAAAAATTTGCCGCCGAGTTCCACACCACCATGCGGACGATCAAAAAATTCATGGAGATGTCCGAACAGCACACGCCCTTCCTGCTGCGGAAAGCGCAGCGCATTGAGGACTATCTCAACCAGCGCTGAGTCATGGCCGACCAAGCCCGCATCTCGAATCTCGACGCCATCGAGTCCTTCCGCTCCGCTCTGATCATTTTCATCAGCAAGACGCGGCAGTCGCTCGAAACGGCGCAGGACGCGGTGAAGAAGACGCGCTCCTGGTTGCAACTGGAGCAGCCGGCTTACTGGTCGTCGCAGATCAAGCTGCGGCAGAAAAAGCTCGACCAAGCGCAGCAGGAACTCATGAGCGCGCGGTTGTCCGAGTTTGTGGACACGCCGAGCATGCAGCAGATGGCCGTGCGGAAGGCGCGGGCCGCGTTGGAGGAGGCGCAGGCCAAGCTGCAGCGCACCAAGACCTGGGCGCGTGATTATGACCGCACGGTCGATCCGCTGGCCCGCAAGCTGGATTCCTTCCGCGACTTCATCGAGAACGACCTCGCTCTCGCGGTGGCGCACCTCGTGGAGATCCAAAAAATACTCGACGCCTACAACGAAACCCCGGCCCCGGTCGCGAGTTCAGAAACCGCGAACAAACCATGAACCTCATCCAAACCGCCCGCGAACTCTCCGAGCAGTGGCATGCCACCAAGGCGCACTGGCGCGATGCCAAGGCGCTGGAGTTTGAAAAACGTTACCTGGAGCCGCTGCCGGGGCTTGTCAGCCGCACCGGGGCGGTCATGAATGAGCTCGAAACCATCCTGAAAAAGATCCGCAAAGACTGTGAGCAGCTCCCTTGACCTACGCGCCTCGCGCATTCACACGCTTCACATCTCGTTACGCGATGCGGTCGGCGGCTTTGTGCGGCACAGCGAGCAAATCCTGCGCGAGACTCGCGCCCGCCGCTATTCCACCGAGCAGAGCCACCTTCAGGAACTCGAAACCTTCGACTCGCAGACCGCCGCAGCCCTGGAGGCGATGTCCCATGAGTGGGACGAGTTCGCCGCCAAGGTGCGCCAGCGGCATGCGGCGCGCGCGACTTCGTTCAAACGCTATGAGGATCGCATCCGGCGTGATCTGCCGGTGATGACGCAGGACGCGCGTGAGAGCTGGCTGGGCAAGCAGCAGCTTCGCCGCAAGCAGGCCGAAGTTTTGAAGATTCATCAGCTCGCGCAGACGCGTGAGTTGGCCAACGCGCTACTCGAACGATTGGAAAAGGTGATGGAGCGACTGCTCGCCGTGCAGAAGGCCTCGGGAGAGCGTCTGCAACGCAAGGAGAACGCCCGGCCGGAGCCACAGATCGCGCTGGAGGACATGACGGCGCGTGTCGAGGGCATCGAACGGCACGCCACGCTGCTGGAAGGTCAGATCGCCGCCACTCAGACGACGGGGCTGAAGAAACTGTTCTCGCGTCCGACGGTGGACATCCAGCAGCTCAGCCGTGCCGTGCTCGACTATGAAAAGTGTGCCGCCGAGATGAACGCCTCGCGAGATGCCGCTGAAGCGCAGGTGCAGGCGGCGTTTGATCAAACCGACGCGCAGATCACGGCTGAGTGGAACCGGGCGGATGAAGTGGCGGAGAACTACCGCACGGCGATGCAAAAACGCCTCGCCAAGCAGATTCCCGCCTGCCTTGAGCGCAACGCTCGATTGCTGGCCCGCAACTTGGAAAGCCTGGCGGAGCAGAAGACCGAGCATCTGCATGACGAGGTGAGCGCTCCTGCCGCGCAGCAGCGCCAGCAGATGCTCGACCAGCATGCGAGCGCTCTTGCGGCACTGGATGCGGTGGCAGAAAAGCGTTGGAAAGATCTGGTGGCGGAGTGGAATCAAAAGGTTCTGCCCTTGCTCGCCGAAGTGGATGAGATCAGCTCCAACACTGCTTCTCATTTCGTGCCGTGGAGCGCGGAGTATCAGCCATGCGCGGTGTTTCCTCGCTCCTGCCGTCTGGGAAAGTTAGAACTCGATCTGAGTGCCGCCGCCGAGCTGTTTGCGAAGGAAACACCGCTGAGTCTCGCCAGCCACGAGCACATCACGTTGCCGCTCGCGCTCGTGTTTCCGCAGGAAGGCTCGTTGCTCATCGAAACCGATGACGACGGTGGCAAATGGGTGGCCGAGGTGATGAACGGCGTGCTGTTTCGTCTGCTGAGTCTCGCCCCGCCCGGCAAAGCGGCACTGACCATCATTGATCCCGTCGGTCTGGGGCAAAACTTCGCCGGACTGATGCATTTGGCCGATTACGAGCCCGCGCTCATCAATCGCCGCATCTGGACCCAGCGCGATCACATTGAGGAGCGTCTCGCCGAGTTGAACGAGCACGTCGAGAAGGTCATCCAGATGTATCTTCGGAATGAATACGCGACGATCACCGAGTACAACGAACAGGCGGGCAGCGTGGCGGAGAAGTATCACTTTCTTGTCATCGCCGGCCTGCCTGCCGGTTTCAGCGAGACGGGCATGGCGCGGCTGAAAAGCATCGCGGCCAGCGGTGCGCGCTGCGGTGTCTTCACGCTCATTCATTGGGATCGCCGTCACAACCTGCCAGAGGGCCTCAGCGCCGAGGATTTGCGCAAAGGCAGCCTGCGCCTTGTGCGTGAGAAGGGCGTGGTGAGTTTCAACGGCATCAGCACGATCATGCTCGATCCCGCGCCGTCGGACGCCATCGCCGCTGAGCTGGCACATCAGATTGGGCAGTCCAGCATCGACTCAAACCGCGTGCAGGTGCCGTTCAGCGTCGTCGCGCCGAAGGAGATGTGGTCGGAAAGCACCACCAACGAGCTGCGCATCGCGGTGGGCCGCACGGGAGCCACAAAACTGCAATATCTCGCCATCGGCAAAGGCACGCGACAGCACGCGCTGCTCGCGGGCAAGACCGGTTCCGGTAAATCGACGCTGCTGCACATCATCATCACCAATCTCGCGCTCACATGCAGCCCGGACGAGGTGGAGTTCTACCTCATCGACTTCAAAAAAGGCGTGGAGTTCAAGTGCTACGCCGACGCGAAGCTGCCGCACGCCAAGGTCATCGCCATCGAGAGCGACCGCGAGTTCGCGCTCAGCGTGCTGCAACGCATCGACGAGGAGCTGCGCCGTCGTGGTGAGATGTTCCGCAAGCTCGGCGTGCAAGACTTGGCCGGTTACAAGAAAGCGGGCGGCACCGAGCCGATGCCGCGCACCCTGCTCCTCATCGACGAGTTCCAGGAGTTCTTCGTCGAAGACGACGCCGTTGCGCAGGGAGCCGCGCTGTTGCTGGACCGCATCGTGCGTCAGGGCCGTGCCTTTGGCATTCATGTCTTCCTCGGTTCGCAGACGCTCGGTGGAGCTTACACGCTGGCCCGCACGACCTTGGGGCAGATGGTCATCCGTATTGCGCTTCAGTGCAATGAGGCCGACGCCGCGCTCATCATGGACGACGGCAACACGGCGGCGCGTCTGCTCTCCCGGCCCGGTGAAGGCATCTACAACGACGCCGCAGGCGCCATCGAAGGGAACAGTCCCTTCCAGGTCGTGTGGCTCACGGATGAGGAACGCGATGCGCACCTCGCCAAAGTCGCCCAACTGGCCCAGGAGCGTGGGTTCGGCGCGAAAAAGCCGATTGTCTTCGAAGGCAACATGCCCGCCGATGTGCGCGACAACGCGCTGCTTGCCAACGTGCTCGCCACTCCGGCCACGAAGCCGCCCGCCGATCCGAAATGCTGGCTGGGTCTGCCAAATGCTATCAAAGGCCCCACCGAGGCGCTGTTCCCGCGTCAGAGCGGCCGACATCTGCTGCTCATCGGTCAAAATGACGAGGCCATCGCCGCGATCATGGGCCTGGGCATCCTCGCGCTCGCGGCGCAGCATCCGCGTGAGCGCCTGCCGAAGTTTTATCTCATCCACGGTGCTCTCGCGGGCACGGCAGAGTGCGAGTTCCTCGAAAACGCTGCCCAAGGCCGCGCCAAGGTCTCGCAAGGCCATGAGGCCGCCGAATTCATCGCTGAAATCCACGCGGAGATGAAGCGCCGTGCTGACGAGGGCAGCGCGGGCGATCCGCCGGTCTTCCTGCTCGTGCATGGCCTGCAAAAGTTCCGCAAGCTGCGCTACGAGGAGGATTTCTCCTTCGGCGGCGACGACACGCCGAAGCCGGGCAATCAGCTCAACGAAATCATCGCCGAGGGCCCGCCGCTGGGGATTCATCTCATCACCAGCCTCGACACGCTTAACAACCTCAACCGCAGCCTCAGCCGCAAAGCCGTGAGCGAGCTGGGCATGCGCGTGCTGTTCCAGATGAGTGCCAACGATAGCGCCAGCCTGATCGACTCCCCCAAAGCCGGCTCCCTCGGCCTGCACCGCGCCTTATTCTACTCCGAGCACGAGTCACGCCTGGAAACCTTCAGGCCGTTTGCGTTGCCAGATGCCGTTTGGGTAAGTGATGCGGTTCAAAGGTTGGGGTGACCGTTGAACGGGGGTGCTCTTATAAATTTAATCTCGAGCGCGATGGAAACCATGTCCCCCATTTTCATAGTGCTGCTGCTATTTCTCGTGCCTCTGGCATGCTGTTGGTATGTCATTTCTGTGATCAAATGGCATAGGAGTCAAACCAGCGCTCCTTCTGTCGGCCGACAGTTGGTGGTGTTCGCACTGCACCTGTTTCTTTTTGCGATATTGGGGTCCGCCTTGATTGCACCCACTGGGCCTGGATCTGGCACACCTCTTTTTGTGGCTCCTCTTTTGCCATGCCTTCTTTTTCTCATCATGGGGCCGCGCTTCAGTCGCATATTGGCTGTGTTAACTGCCTCTGGCCTTGTGGCCGGGATTGTGAACGAGTCTCGGGAAAAGAGAGGCAGTCTTGAACGCATGCGACTCCGTCAGGAAAGTAAAATGCGAAAAGCCTCTGAGTCACGGGATTGAGCCCCGTGCGTGAAGCATTGGCTCGATCATCACTTGGAATGATGACAGCTACTACATCTCAAGATCCAGCGCTTCGACGCCTTCGTAGCGCTCGCAGAGCGCGGCGATCTCGTCGGGGGCCATGACCATGAAGGCGGTGGAGAGGGCGTCGGACAGGGCGGCGGTGGGGGCGAGGGCGTAGGTGCGGCGGTTTTTGAGCGGAACGGGCGTGAAGAGGCGCGGGTTCATGATGTGCGCGCCTTTGACGGCGAACCCGGAGCCGCTGACGGCGCGGTTGGTGAGAGCGAGTGATTTGGCACCTGCGCCGAGGGTGATGGACCAAGCGTCTTTGCCGCTGGGAGCACCGAGGGCGAGGATGGTGCTGTCTCCGGCGTTGAGGACGAAGTTGGTGATCTTCCAGTCTTGCAAGAGATCGGCGGCCTGGTCGAGGGCGTAGCCTTTGCCCATGGCACCGAGGTCGAAGATCATGTTCGAGGCATGCACGGTGACGCGCATGGTTTCCTCATCGAGGTCAAAGCGATGGCTACCAATGATGGTCTGCGCCTGGGCGAGGACTTCCTTGCTGACCTGGCGCGGCTCGCCCTCGTGCGTGACGAAAAGGCTCATGAGCGGCCCGATGGTGATGTCGAATGCGCCTGCCGTCTCCTGATGCATGGCTTTGGCGAGGGAGAGGCAGTCCCACGCGGCCATGCCGACGAGAAGGCTTTCGCCTGCCTGGAGCTGGCCGAGGCGGTAGATGTCGCTGCTGGCGCGGAAACGGCTGAGTTCGTCCTCAAGCCGGGCGATTTCCTGAAACACGGCCTGGGCGGCCTGCGCGGCGTAGGTTTCATCCGAGTCGGCGTGATTGATGATCACGTCAAAGGTGGTGGCCATCGCGTGCTGGGTGAAGCGATGATGCTGGGGCGCGGCCTCGCTCACGGTTTCGCGGCCTCCGGCTGTTTGCGCAGGTTGTAGCGCTCCCAGAGGGATTGCTCGACCCAGAGATTGAGCATGACGCCAGGACGCAGGCCGAACGGACCCTGCATGTGGTAGGTTTTACCGGCAAATTTGGCCTCCAGCGCGGGCTGCATGTCGAGTTCGGCGACGATGACGCGCGCGTCGATGGTTTCGGGCAGCGTGGTCGTGTAGCGGACGGACTGGATGTCACGCCAGTACCACGGCAGCGGCCAGCCGGCATCGCGGTTAATGACGAGGACGTCAAAGGCTGCATCCGGCGCGGTTTGCTGAAGCTCACGCACATGTGGCAGGAGGCGCAGCAGGTTGCTGGAGGTGTGCGAATAGACGTAGGGATTGCGCGAGTCGGCGGCGTAAAGATGAATGGCAAGACTGGTCTGCGCGATGAGGTGGTAGAGACCGAGACCGATGGCGATGCGGAAGACCAGACGCATGATTTTTCCACTGATGGCCTGCGAGATGGCCGCCGCGCCGACACCTGCCAGCAGAATGAGCGCGTGCTGGCCGCTGAGGATGGACCAGGGCGTCTTGTAGGCGAGGAAGGAGTAGATGGCGAACAGCACGACGGTGTACACCGTGAGGAAGACGAGGAAGGCCTGCCGCGAGGCGTTCTTCATGTGGTTGCCGAGGAAGGCGTGGGCCATGCCGATGATGGCGAGGCCGCCGATCAGCGCCTCGCTCCAGACGACGCCGTCCTTCCGCCAGAAGATGAGCGTGAGGTAGTAGTGCCAGGGTTTTTCATGCCCGCTGCCGCCGGAGCGTTCGAGGTAGTTCAGGTAGGTGAGCGCGCTGTCCTTCACCGCCTGCCAGTCTTTGAAGAAGCCGGAGTAAATCGTGATGCTGGTGAAAACGGCCACCAGGCTTACCCACAGCCAGGGCTTGGTGGAGCGACCCCGCGCCGACCCCATGGAAAAACCGCTCTGACGCGGGGCGAAGTCGCCGATCAACAGTTTCGCGACCACGAGGCCGACCACGCCGGCGACGACGTTGATGACGAAGGTTTCCTTGGTCGCATGCTGCATGCCGAGTGCAAAACCGGCGAGCAGGAGCCACCAACGGCTGCCACCTTGAGACCAACGCCACAGCGCCGCGATGGTGAGCGTGATGAACAGCACCAAAGGCACCTCCATGATGAAGTAACGCGAGTAATAGACCATCATCGGCGAGACGGCCATGAACAGCATGGCATAGCCCGCCCCGAGCCTGCCGAGCGCGTCCCGCAGCAGCAGGGTGGTGAGCAGCAGCAGCAGGCCGCACATCACCGTCACGGTGCGGAGCTGGGCTTCCGTCCAGGTCGAGGAATCCCCCCAACCGGCGAGTTTGGACCAGGTGTTGGTGATGAAATGCAGGCCGGGGCCGTGGAAGTCCTTCGGATCGTATTGGAAATGGCCGCTGCTTTGGAAGTCGGCGAACTTCATCGCCAGAATGGCCTCATCCGTGTGCATGGGCCGCTCGCCGCGTGCTGGCAGGCGGTAATAAGCGCCGATGGCGAGCGAGACGATGGTGAAGATCGTCAGGCCGAGAAGACCAAGGGAGTTTTTTGGGGGAGGGGGCATGAAGCAATGACAAAGCCAAAAGGCTGGGGATTAGACGAGCTGGCGGCGCTCCACAAAAAGCTGGGTGCGACGGTTCCGACGAAGCATGAACTGCTCCTGGACGGGCGGGAGCGTTTCGCTGCCGCCGTGCTCAATGACGAGCGTGACGGCCTGCGGCTGCACGTTCATCTCGACGAAGCGGAGCACCGGCGTGCCGCGTGTGCGGAAGAAGCAGTGCAGGGGGATGTGCGGATGCGCGGCGTTCCACAGCCAGCGGGCGGGCGAGAAGCGCTCCTCGTCCATGAGTGCGCAGAGGATTTCGCGGATGAGCAGCTCACCGTGCTTGCGGGACCATTTCCAGGCCTCGCGGCGGTTCATCAGCTCGTTGAACTTGGCCACGAGCGGGTTCGTGTGCGCCTGCTCCATCTCCTGGATGATCTCACGCGCATGCACGGCCATCGACTGACGAAACTCCTCAGGCGTGATGCGCCCGTTGTCCAGCCAGCGGAACAACTGCTGCGGTGTGGGAACGGGGTCGGTGGGAGTCATCGCGTGAACGCGAAAAGTGGCGTGCTCGCGGCGCTTCGCAAACGGGATGGGAGCTGTTGAGGCGGAAAGCTGCACACCGGCAACCCTGGGACGTTTTTCCCTCCATCCTCATTAAAAGATCATTCAAAAAATCAGGGGTCGTCTTCATCCTCCGGCACCACGTTCCATGGGATGTCGAGAATGCGCAGGAGATTGTGGTAGCGGTCGGTCCAGAGGCGGACGTCGTGCTTCAGCACGATTTCGTTGCCGAGCAGGCTGGGTGGATGGTCGGCGAGGAAGGGCTCGTTGTGGGTCACGAGGATGTAGTCGGTCGAATCATGGTCACCATCGCTCGATGTGGCGACGCGGGTGGTCTTGAATCCGATGTCAGCGGCGATCTTTTCGATCACGGGGGCCAGGACGAGATAAGAATTGGTGATGTGGACGGCGATGATGCCGTCCGGTTTCATGTGGCGCTGGTAGATGGCGAAGGCCTCACGGGTGAGGAGATGCACGGGTACGGAGTCTCCGCTGAAGGCGTCGAGTAGGAGCACATCGAACTGCTGGTCTGGCTCGCGTTCCATGGCGAGGCGCGCATCGGCGACGACAATCTCCAGCTTTGCACCACGTTTTTTGAGGTCGTCGAGGTAGGTGAAGTGTTTTTGCGCGATGCGGACGACGTCGGGATTGATGTCGTAAAAGCGGTAGCGGTGCCCACTTTTGGCATAGCAGGAGACGGTGCCCGCTCCCATGCCGACGACACCCACATGGGCGTCGGGTTTGTCTTTGAGGCTCTCCAAAGCCTTGCCGATGCCGGTGTGGCGGCCGTAGTAGGTGGTGGGTTCCTCGCGCAGGCTGTCGCCGAAGTTTTGCAGGCCGTGGATGATGCCACCGTTGCTGAGCTGGCGGTATTTCATGTCGAGGCCGCTGTCGTGATCCTCGGTGACGGAGAGCATGCCGTAGAAGTTGCGCACGCGCTCCAGCTTCTCCTCGCGCTTGAAGCCGAGGTCGCACATCAGCAGAACGGCGACGCTGAATTGAATGCCGAGCAGCAGCATGGTGACCAGGCCGATGCGCAGGCCGCCACGGCGAATGGCGCGGATGAGCAGCAACAGGATGCAGGCCCCGATCACGCCGAGGACCACCCAAAGCGTTCCCATGGGCACTGCGGCGTCCATTTTGAGCTTCTCCTGAATCTGCGCCTGCGTGATGACGCCCTGCTTCACGATCACCCAGCCCTCGTAGGCCAGCAGCGGAGCGACCACGGCCAAAATGAGCCATTCCCAGACAGATTTGACCCGCCAGACTGAGCGAAGCATCACTATGCAGGCGAGAACGAACACCGCGATGAGTGTGATTGGCCATTCAGCGAAGGTGGTGAAGAAACGCGGCGCTCCCAGGCTCACAAACAAGCCGCCCAGCGCACCACCGGCGGACATGAGCAGGTAAAACTCCGTCAGCCTGCGTGGTGCGGGCTTGAGGCGTGTCAGCTCGCCATGACAGAGCATGCAGGCGAAAAACATCGCCCCAAAAGCCCAGCCGAGTTCCCAGAGGTAATTCGGCGTCCAGTCAAAGTGCCACCAACCCTGTTTCTCCAATCGTTCCTGCGTGCAGGTGAAGAAGATGAGCGGCAGCGCGGGCAGCGCCCACAAGGCGGAAACCCGCGCATACCAGCGCTCGTGCTCGAAGCAGATGATGAAGGTCAGCAGGTAGAGGCTCAGTGGCACGACCCAGAGGAAGGGAATGACCGCCACGTCCTGGCAGACGTGGTTCGTGGCTGAAAGCAGCACGCAACTTGCCAGCGCGGGCAGCAGAACCCACAGGATGCGCCGCAGCCAGCCGGGATGATCGGCGGCGGTGTCGATTGTGACCGGCGGTTTGGACGCCACATCAAGAGCATGACGGCGGTCCATCCACACGCCGGAGAGCGAAAGCACAACGAATGCGCCAAAGGCCACCGACCACAGCGTCGTCTGCTCCACCACATCCCACCGCACCTCAAAAAACAGCGGATAGCTCAGCAGCGCCGCGAGGGAGCCGATGTTTGACAGCGCATACAGCCGCCACGGGCTGCCACCGCCGCTGGTGCGCGTAAACCACACCTGCACGAGCGGACTGGTGCTGGAGAGCACGAAATACGGCAGCCCCACGCTCACCGCGAGCAGCAGCAGGATGCGGAGGGCGGGATCTTCGGTGCCGGTGGGCTTCCACACCGCATCCGGCGCGATGGGCAGCAGCGCGATGGCCGCGCCGAGCAGCAGACCATGCAGAATGCCCTGCCATTTCCTTGGCAGCAAAGTCAGCGTGTGCGCGTAGGCGTAACCGGCGAACAGTACGATCTGGAAGAACAGCATGCACGTCGTCCACACGCCCGGACTGCCGCCAAACCACGGCAGGATGAACTTGCTGATGATCGGCTGCACCTGGAACAGCAAAAACGCGCTGAGCAGGCTCAGAGCGCCGAGAATCAGGCCGGGAATGACGCGGGAGGCGGTCGGAGAGGACATGCGGGTGGGTGAAAGCGCAGGCTCACACAGGGGCTTCTGCTTGGGAAGCAAAAAGGATGTAAGCGCCGCGTCAAAATCCCGCGCACCGGACCAAGCCTCTTGCCCATGGCCAGTGCCGCGACATCATGCACCATGCCGCAGCCCCCTCGTCGTCCGTTCCGCCCTCGTCCTCCGCAAGCGCAAGCTCGTGAGCACGGCACGTCCTGGGAAAAATCAGCGGACTGGTATGACCGCATCATCGGCGAGCGCGGTTCCGAGTTGTATCAAGCCGTTGTCATCCCGCAGGCGCTGCAATTGCTCAATCCAAAGCGTGGCGAGCGCGTACTCGATCTCGGCTGCGGCCAGGGTGTGTTTTCCCGTGCCTTGGCGCAGAAAGGCTGCCAGGTGACCGGTGTGGATGCCGCGCCGACCTTGATTCAAAAAGCGCGGACCTATCCGGTGAAGCCGCCGGTGCGTTATCTCGCTCGTGACGCGGCGCAAATCGAGGACTTGGGCGAGTTCGACGCCGCCTCGGCCATTCTGTGCGTGCAAAACATGGAGCACCTGGATGTCGTGAGCGCCGCCGCCGCGAAAGTGCTCAAGCCCGGCGGGCGCATGCTCTGGGTGGTGAATCATCCTGCCTTCCGCATCCCGCGCCAGTCGAGCTGGGGCATCGACGAGCCGCGCAAGATTCAATACCGCCGCACCGACGCCTACAGCAGCACGCTGAGCATTCCCATCATCATGCATCCCGGCAAGGCCGACAGCGAGAGCACGGTTTCCTTCCATCGTAGCCTGGAAACACTCACCGCTTGCGGTTTCAGCTCGGGACTGCGGCTCAGCGGCATCCGCGAATGGTATTCTCACAAGGAAAGCCAGCCCGGGCCGCGGGCGAAGGCGGAGAACCGGGCGCGGAAAGAGTTTCCGCTGTTCCTGGCGCTGCTGTGGGAGAAGCCTGCGGCAGCGGCGGCAGGTGTTTGAAGCAGACGTGCTTCAATCCGCACGCTGATTCAACATCAGGGCGACGATGGCCGAAATGAGGAGCAGCAGGTAACCGGTCATGTAGGAGCGCAGGAAATCTCCCAGTATGATCGTGCGCAGGTCCTCCAGCGTGTGGTGCTCACGCCGCCAGAGGAAGCGCCAGACCGTCAGGTAGCTCTGCATGCGATGGTTCAGAGACAAGGTGGGACGTCCCAAGGTCTCCCAAACGAGAACATGCTGTTTGCGCAGCCTGGAGAGAAACCAATGCTGCAAGACCAGTCCGACCAAGGCGCTGAAGGCCAGCACGGCGAGCAAGATCAAGAAGGTGGTGCTCATGGATGTTTGGTCGTTCTGCCTGAAGGCGGAACCACTGTGCGAGGAGCGCTACTTCTGATAAATCGGCAGGAAGTGATGATGCACCGAGAGGCTGAGCAGCGCGAGCGAGGTGGCATACACGGCACCGGCGCTTTTTTCGTTCCCATTGCGCGGATACCAGCTCCCATCCGGTGACTGCGCGGCGATGAGGGTTTGCTCGGTCTTCTGCCGTGCGGTCGCGGCGTGGTCGCCGCCGCGTTGATACATGCCCTGGGCGTAGTAGTAACAGCCGTAGAAGAACCAGGGCTCGTTGATCTCCGGCGGAGATTTGAGCAGCCAGTTGGCGGAGCCGAGCACCTCCGGCGTGTCATACTGGCCGCAGACTTGGAGCGAGAGCAGGCCGGCCGCCGTGGTGGAGAAGGTCTGTCTGCCGCCGTACGGCTCGTAGCTGAACGCAGCGGCATCGCTCTTCGGGTTGCCGTTGGAATCACGCTCCACGCGGTAGCTGCGCTTAATGTAGGCCACGGCGTTGTCGATGCCTTCTTTGGGCACCTCAAAGCCGGCGTTCTTGGCCGCACGCAGGGACATGACCTGCCAGACGCTCACGGAAATGTCGCTGTCGCTGGAACTTGGCTCATAGCGCCAGCCGCCGCGGTTCGCTTCGCTCTTCGGCACCTGCTGGGAGCGCAGAATGAGCTGGACGGCTCCCTTCAACATGCCCTGCATGCGCTTGTCCGTGGCCTCGTCCGGCGCGTGGCCGATCATCTCCGCGAGCATGAGGGTGATGATGCCGTGGCCGTACATGCGGGAGCGGTCGCTGCGGCCCAGGTAGCCGTTTTCATCGGGCTCAATGCCCTCCACCACATAACGCAGCGCCCGGCCGCATGCCTGGCCCTCGGGGGTCGGATCGTCCGGCATGTGGCCGACGGAAGCCAGGCCCATGAGCGCGAGCGAGGTCATCGCCGCGCTGTGGGAGGGCAGGTCGCCGCGCTTCGGCTTCGAGTCGGATTTTTCATCCACGATGTGGCCGGAGGCTTTCTGCTGGCGGATCAGCCAGCCCACGGCCTTTTCCACCGCCGCCTTGACCTGCGGGGAGATCAACTCCGGCTTCGGGGTCTGGGCGACGAGGCCGCTCGTCGCGATGAGAAGGATAAAAAGAGGCCGGAAAATGCGCATGCGGGTCAAAAACGATCCCATGCACCCTCATCGTGCGTTCATCCACGGAATTTGCGGCTCATGGCGCAGTTGCTTCCAGTTGTTCCAGGCCAGCATGCCGAAAATGATCAGCGTGAAGATGCCGCCGCCCACGCGAGTGCCAGCGCGGATGTCCAGCAGGTTGAGGACGCGGTTTTGCAGGCCCAGCCAGAGGGAATGCTCAAACGAAAGCACGGCCAGCACCACCGCGCTCACGATGCTGATGACCAGCGCCTGCCGCAGCTTGCCAGCGCCCAGCAAAGCCTGGCACAGCCGCCCTCCGTCCAGCGGAATGACCGGCACCAGATTCAGCAGCGCCCAGAAAATGCTCATCACCGTGAAGCCATCCAGCGTCTCCCGCAGCCAGGGGGAGGGGACACGCCACAGCGTCATCGCCCAGCCCACGGCCAGACCCACCAAAATCTGCAAGACCGGCCCCGCCGCGCTCACCATCAGATCCTCCTGGCGTGCCAGACCCCGACTGCCCTGCGCCAGTCCGCCGAAGGCATAGAGCACGATCCCCACGCGCCGGTCGCCGAAATTTCGCATCGTCAGCGCATGCCCAAGCTCATGGATCAGGATGGAGACAAACACCGCCGCCACCCAGCCGAGCAGCCCGCGCAACTGCTCCGGCGAGCTCGCATTCAGCGCGCCGCCCATCAGCGAGGTGTTCAGCCAGAACATCCAGTGGATCATGATGGGGAAGCCGAGGAAGGTGAAGCGGAGCATGGTTGTTGGAACGGCAGGGGTGAGCGGTCAGAGGCGGAATCTTAGATGTTCAGCAGTGAACGTTCAAAGCGCGATGTTCGCTTTTCCTCCACGGAAATCCATTTGCCGAATCTTGCTGGGCGTGTACTATCGCGGCCCTTCAGAATGCCAACATAGCTCAGCGGTAGAGCAGCGGTTTTGTAAACCGCCGGTCGTCGGTTCAATTCCGACTGTTGGCTCCACTTTCGCCGCTTGAACGCGGCTGGTCGAAAATGGGTGGGTAAGATGCTGATTTCTTAACCCTTCGCTCAATCGTCCTCTTCCCATTCCTCCATCAGGCGGGCGAGTTTGCGTTTGATGCTGACTTTGGCGACGGCGTTGAGGCGGTCGATGAAGAGGATGCCGTTGAGGTGGTCGATCTCGTGCTGGAAGGCGCGGGCGAGCAGGCCGTCGCTCTCGACGGTGACGGTTTGGCCGTCGAGGTCGGTGTAGCTGACCTTGATCTTGCTGGAGCGGCGGATGTCTCCGCGCAGGCGTGGGAAGCTGAGGCAGCCCTCTTCGCCGATTTCCTTGTCGCTGCCGAGTTCGAGCTGCGGATTGATCAAAACGACGGGCATGTGCTTCACCATCTCGACTTTCTCGCCGTTGACCTTCATGAAGGTGATGCAGTCGGGATTGTGGGAGACGTCGATGACCGCCAATTGCAGGTCCACGGCGACCTGGGGGGCCGCCAAGCCGACGCCGTTGGCCTCGCGCATGGTTTCGAGCATGTCAGCGGCCAGGGTGCGGATTTCCGCTGTGATCTCAGTCACAGGGCGGCATTTGGCGCGGAGCACCGGTTCGGGGTAGCGGACGATTTTGCGGACCATGCCTGCCCTTATCACCGGCTTTAGCCACGCTCAAGCGCGGGAGTGGTTTTGTCCTTGCCAAAAGGAGGCCGACTTCCTAGCCTCGCGGCCACTTATGACCGACACCGCCGCGCAATCGTCCATCAAGATCAAGCTGTTCCTCATGATGATCCTCGAGATCGCCATCTGGGGGGCGTGGCAGATCAAAATCTTCTCCTACATGGGCATGCTGGGCTTCAACCAGGATCAGCAGTGGCTGGTGGGCAGCGCGTTTGGCATCGCGTCGATCGTGGGCATCTTCTTCAGCAACCAGTTCGCCGACCGCAACTTCTCTGCCGAGCGCTTCCTGGCCTTCAGCCATGTGGTGGGCGGCATCGCGCTGGTGGCTACGGCGTTTCAGACCCAGTTCTGGCCGTTCTTCGCCTGCTTTGTGACTTACTGCCTGCTCTACGTGCCGACGATCTCGGTGACGAACTCGCTGGCCTTCGCGAATCTCAAGGATCCGGCGAAGGACTTCGGCTTTGTGCGCATGGGCGGCACCATCGGCTGGATCGTGGTGAGCTGGCCGTTCATCTTCCTGCTCAGTGAGAACGCGGGCGCTGCGGAGACGAAGTGGGTCTTCATCGTGGCGGGCATCATCTCCTTTGTGCTGGCGGCCTTCAGCCTGACGCTGCCACACACGCCGCCGCGCAAGGATGTGGCAGCGGCGGACAAGGTGGCCTGGCTCAAGGCGCTCAAGCTGCTAAAAAATCCCTTCGTGCTGGTGCTGTTCATCGTGACGTTCATCGACTCGACGATCCACAACGGTTACTTCGTGGTGATTGATCCATTCCTGCAACGGGTGGGCATTTCAGCGAACATGAGCATGGTGGTCAGTAGCATCGGCCAGGTGGCGGAGATTCTGACCATGCTCATCCTCGGCACCGTGCTCAAGAAGTTCGGCTGGAAGACCACTCTGATCCTTGGCATTTGCGGTCACGCGGCCCGCTTTGGCATCTTCGCCTTCTTCGGCACGCCGGAGAACCAATGGCTCATCATTGCCGTCCAGGTGCTGCACGGCATCTGTTACGCGTTCTTCTTTGTGACGGTGTACATCTTCGTCGATGAGGTGTTCCCGAAGGACATCCGCTCCAGCGCCCAGGGCCTGTTCAACCTGCTCATTCTCGGTGTGGGCATGGTCGTGGCGAGCAAGCTCTTCCCCTATGTGCGTGATCTTTACACGACCAATGGCGTCGTGGACTACAAGCAGCTCTTCCTCGTGCCTTCGGGCATGGCGCTGGCCGGCATCGTGCTGCTGGCGCTGTTCTTCCGCCCGCCGACGCACGGGCCGGAGGGCGAGGTGAAGCATTGATCAAAATGCAGCGCACGGCTTGAGCGTGGAGGTTCCACGCTTTAGTCTGGTGGATGAACCCACCCGGACTCGACCATCTTCTTACCTGCCTGCGCTTTCCTTCTGTTTCCACTGACTCGACACGCACTTCCGATGTGCGGGCGTGCGCCGAGTGGCTGCTGGGCAAAGTGCGTGAGATGGGTTTGACGGGTGAGCTGCATGAGACGCCCGGCCACCCGGTGTTGCTGGCAAAAAACAAGCACCTCGCCAGTCGGCGCACGGTGCTGCTGTATGCGCACTATGACGTGCAGCCTGCGGAGCCGCTGGGAGAGTGGAAAACGCCCGCGTTCGAGCCGACGATCCGCGATGGTCGCATCTTCTGCCGTGGCGCGACGGACAACAAAGGCCAGCTCATGGCGCACATGCAGGGTTTGGCCGAAACGCTGGCGAAGCATGCCGATCTGCCGGTGAATTTGACGCTGCTGTTTGAAGGCGAGGAGGAAATCGGCAGTCCGAACTTGAAGCCGTTTCTCGAACAGCATCGCGACGAGCTGAAGTGCGATGTGGTGGCGATTTCTGACACTGGCATGGTCGCTCCAGGTGTGGGCACGTTCACTTACGGCCTGCGTGGCATCGCCTGCATGGAAGCGAAGGTGCATGGCCCGGCGATTGACCTGCACAGCGGCATTTTCGGCGGCGCTGTGGCAAATCCGGTCACGGCGGTCGCACGTTTGACGGCCACACTGCATGATGCGGAAGGCCGCGTCATGATTGATGGATTTTACGACGGTGTGCGGCCCATCGCGGACTGGGAGCGCACGGCTTGGGCCGCGCTGGGAGATGGCGATGCCGAAATGCTGGAACTCACCGGTTCGCCTGCGCTGTTCGGCGAACCTGGCTATACCGAGCGCGAACGCCGCTGGGCGCGTCCTACCGCAGAAGTGAACGGCATCGGCGGCGGCTATCAAGGCGAAGGCTCGAAGACGGTAATCGGTCGTGAAGCCTTCGTGAAGCTCTCCTTCCGCCTCGTGCCGGACCAAAACCCCGATGTCGTGCTGAAGCGTGCGGAGGCGCATCTGCGCAAGCATTTGCCTCAAGGCGTGCGGCTCGAGATCAAGCCGGGCCACACTGGCATGCCGTATCTGATGGACCCGCATTCCACGCTCGGCACGGCGGCGCAGCGTGCTTTGAAGAAGGTGTTTGGCGACAAGATCGCGCTCATTCGTGAAGGCGGCAGCATTCCCATCGTGCAGGCGTTCAAAGACGTGCTGCATGCCGACACGCTGCTGCTTGGGCTCGCGCTGCCGGATTGTCAGGCGCATGCGCCGAATGAGAACTTCCCCATAGCGAATTTCGAGGCTGGCGTGCGTTTGAACCAGGCGCTGCTGGCCGAACTCGCGTGATTTTTTTCACGTGGTTCGCAACCAAGTCGTGAGGCGTTTGTTTGAGCCGTCGTGCTTCCAACAACCAAACGCACTCACGACATGAAACTCAAAAAATCACTCATCTACGGCCTCGGAATCCTGTGCCTGACCTGCTTTGCCAGCGCTCAGGAAGGCGAACGCAAAGGTCCGCCTCCTGAAGGCGGTCAGCCCGGCAGGCCTCCCGGCGGCCCACAAGGCGGCGATCCTGGCGCACGTCTCGCCGAATTCATCAAACGTGCTGACGCCGATGGTGATGGCAAGATCAGCAAGGATGAATTTGCCGGCATGGGCCGCAAGGAGAGCGAGGAGCGCTTTGGCAAAATGGACGCCAACAGCGACGGCTTCGTCGATCAGGAGGAGATCGGCAAGATCTCCCAAATGATGCGCCGTGGTGCTGAAGGGCAGGGGATGCGCCGCCCAGAAGGCGGCCCTCCAGGTGGTTCTCCCGGCGGTGAAGGCGGTTTCCGTCGTCCCCCAGGCGCTGAGGGCGACAAGCCCAAGGACTCTCCCGAAGGAGATCGTCCACGCGGTTCTCCTGAAGGCGCAGGTCGTCCTGGCGGCCCCGGCGGACCCGAAGGCGGGCGTCCCGGCATGTTTGGTGATCCCAAGGAAATGTTCAAACGCATGGACGCCGACGCCAATGGCAGCGTCTCCGAAGAGGAATACATCAAGGCCACCGAGAAGATGCGTGAGATGATGCGCAGTCGTGGAGGCCAGCCTGGGCAACCCGGTCAGCCCGGCCAAGGTGGGGGCTTCCGGCGTCCAGAAGGCGGTCCTCCCGCTGGTGGTGGTGAAGGCGGCTTCCGTCGTCCGCCCACCGAAGGCGATGCGCCAAAGCCTGAAGGCGACAAGCCAAAAGATCCGGCCTGATCATTCAGCGTTTCATTCTTAAATCACATCGCGGGGTGGCCGAAAGGTCATCCCGCTTTTGTTTGTTGGTGCTCGATTGACGGCAGGGCTTGTGATGCGCCGAGAGAGGTTTATGGATGAGGCATGGTCGCAGTCGCTGACTTCAGCCGCAAAAACGAAATCCCCCGCCTCAGGCAATCGCTCCGCCTGCTGCCTCTCGCATGGGGGGCCGCTTGCGCGGCAGTGGCGTCATCACTCTCACATGCACAGGAGGCTCCGGTTGCGGGGTTTGTGCCAGGCACTGGCTCGCGCGCGGATGTGAAGCCTTTCTATTTTGCCGTGCCCGCTCCTCGTGGACAAATCCTGGACCGCAAGGGTCGTCCGCTGGCGCAAAACACGGTGGTGCGCCACTTGCAACTGACGGTGCCGGCCGCACAGCGGAGCACGCTGGAGACGTACACTGCTTGGCTGGAGAAGACCCTCGCCGAACTCAGCACGGATCTGCCTGCGGCCCGTATGCCGGACGCGGAGCAGTTGAAGCGGCATTATGAAGATCGTCGCGAACTGCCTGTGACGGTGAGTGATGTGCTGCCCGATGAGGCGGTCATCGATGCGAAAAAACACCCGCACGCCAACGTGCGCACGGAGTATGTGCGGCACTATCCGCAGGGAGATATGGCGGCGCATCTCCTGGGCTATGTCTCGTCGGAGGGGGCTCCGCCCGCCGGCCCTGTCCTGCGCGGTGAGCCGCTCTGGCAGCGGACGCGCGGCGCAGCGGGACTCGAGGCGGCATTCAACACGCAACTCACCGGCACCGACGGCACGCTGTGCGTCATGATGTCCGATGCGGGCACCGTCGCGTACGAGCAGGTCTTTGCCGCGCCTCAGGCCGGCCGGGACGTCGTCACCACGCTGAATCTCGACACACAGAAGGTCGCCGAAAATGCCCTGAACCAGTCTGGCAAGCGCGGTGCCATCGTCATCGTGGACGCGTTCACCGGCGACATCCGCGCGATGGCGAGCAATCCACGCTTTGATCCCAATGCCTTCGCGCGTGGCATCTCCAGCAGCGACTTCGCAGCGCTCACGCAGAACATCGACGGCCCGCTCTTTGATCGCGCCGTGCAGGGCAGTTATCCTCCGGGTTCGGTCTTCAAGCCGATCGTTGTCATGGCCGGACTACGCGCAGCGACGGTGGACGCTTTTCGTGAGTTTGAGTGCGGCCCCACGCTCATGATTGACGGGCGCGAGTTCGACAACTGGTCCAAGGATGACCACGGCAGATTCAATGCGCGTGCTGCCATCATCCGCTCTTGCAACACCTACTTTTATCAGTCCGCGATGGTGACGCGGGACATGCCCATTCTCTACATGGCGCGTGAGTTCGGCTTTGGAACACCACCGGTGCTGCCGTTGAAAGCCTCCGCAGGTTCTCTGCCGAAGCGCGCACCGTCGAATCATGATCTCGCGAACTTGTCCATCGGCCAGGGCGTCACGGAAGCCTCGCCGCTGCAAATGGCGATGGCGATGGCCACCATTGCCAATGGAGCTTGCCGACCACGCCCGCGACTCGTGATGCAGACACAATCCCAGACCGGGCAGGTCGGCGATGTCATCAGCCCGTGCCGGGAAGCCCTCATTCCCGTGAGCGACGTGGACCTCGATACCGTGCGGCACGCGCTGTTCGGCGTGGTGAATCATGCGAACGGCACCGGCAAGGCGGCTCGCTTGAAAAACGTGCCCGTCCATGGAAAAACCGGCACCGCCCAGTGGGTCCTGCGCGGTGAGAAAGCCAACGTCGTCTGGTTTGCCGGCTATGTGGGCACCAATCCGCCGCTGGCCTTCGCCGTCACCATCGAGGGAAATGCCAGCGAGGGCGGTCTCTCGGGCGGTGGCACGGCGGCACCTGTTATCGCGAAGGTTTTGCGAGACATCCAGGAGCGGCCAGCCGTCCACGCCGTCAGTTATGAGAAGAGCGCAGTCATCGTGGAAACGGATGCTCTCATCGCGCCTTTGGTTCCTGCCTTCATGCTGGGCGAGCCACCGGTAAGGGTTCGTGAGAATCCCGTTCAGGGCTTTTTCTCGCGCCTCTTCCGTTAGTGAACCCTGCGCACCATTGCCGACCACCCATGCTTCCCTTTCTCCACAAGCTTCGTGACCGCTGGCGGCGTTTTCCCACCTGGCTGCGTCGTCTGGGCGGCGCGTGTACCATCTTGCTTCTCATCGGTCTGGTGCCCCTGGGCATTGTCTGGCAGCACTACGCCAGCCGTGCCTCCACCTACGACATGGAGGCGCTCACCCGTGGGCAGAACGAGACCCTTATCGTGGATGTCAGGGGCGAGCTCATCGGCAGCGCCAGCGAGATCGAGCGAGAGCCGGTCACCCTTCAGAACGTGCCGCAGCATTTGATCCTGGCCGTCATCGCCACGGAAGATGCGCGGTTTTACTCCCATCCCGGCTTCGATCTCGTCGGGCTCACCCGCGCCGCTGTGGCGAACTTCACCTCGAAAGGCATCCGGCAGGGAGGGAGCACCATCACCCAGCAGCTCGCGCGCAATGCCTTCGGTCTTCAAGGCCGGACGTATGAGCGGAAGCTGACGGAAATCTTCCTGGCCATGCGCATCGAGCGCGAGCACACGAAGGATCAAATCCTCACGCACTACCTCAACCGCATCTACCTCGGCCACGGCTGCAGCGGTGTGGGGGCCGCGGCGCGCTGCTACTTTGGCAAAGATGTGCGCGACATCACGCTCATCGAGTCTGCCACGCTGGCCGGCATCATCAAGGCACCCGTGGCATTCTCGCCCATCACCCAGCCGAAGCTGGCCCGTCAAAAGCGTGACCTCACGCTGAAGCGCATGGTGGAAATTGGTGCCATCACCGAGGCGGAGGCCGCTGTTGCCATCGACCAGCCGGTGGTTGTCAGGTATGACAAGACCCGCGTGCGCACCGGCTACATGCTGGCCGCCGCCCGCGCGGAATTTCAGCGCATGGGCCTCAAGCCGGGCACTCCGCCAACCATGTCGATGACCCCGCGCCTGGACTGGCAGCATCGCCTTGATGACATGATGCGCCAGCATCTGGACGCTCTCGCGCCGAAGGACAAAAACGGGCTGCAAGGAGTCGTGATCGTGCTGGACAACCGAACCGGTGCAATCCTCGCCATGCAAGGCGGCCGTGACTTCACCACCAGCCCCTTTAATCGCGCCCTTGAGGGGATCCGGCCTCCAGGCACCGCCCTTTTGCCCCTCGTTTATGCCGCCGCGCTCACCTTGGAGCCTGATGTCACGGATGCCCCCATGATCGACGGCCCGCTCGACAACAAACAGGCCATGATCGGCGGCCTCGTGGGTACTCTTGGCGAGTGGGGTGCTGATGGTGAGCCAGTCACTTACACCGGGGGCACCATCACTCCCATGCAGGCTTTGCTTGAGGGCCGCACCGCCGCTACCGTCCGTCTCGGTTATCAAGTCGGCCTCGATCCTCTACGCGCCGCCCTCAGCCGCTGCAGTTTCACCACGCCTCTGCGCACTGAGGCGGCCTTCACCCTCGGCCAGAGCCATGCGCACCTCATGGAGTTGGCACGGGCCTTCACCGCCATCGCCAATGAAGGTCGCCCGTGTGCACAGCCCCACCTGTTGTTATCATCCTCTTCGGCGCGCAGTGATGAAGTCTTCACTCCTGCCGCCGCCTCCCATGTTCGCAACACCATGATCTCAGGCATGACACGGCCGGAATACCGCAAGCCCCTCGTCGAGCACAAGCTCGCGAAAAAAAGCATCGCCGGCTACGGCGGCATCACCTACGACCGCACCGATGCTTGGTTCATCGGCTCAGACCGCGTCCTCACCTGCCTTGTCTGGATCGGCCACGACAAAGACATCCCCATCGGTCCCAAGGCCACCGCCGCGACTGTTGCTCTTCCACTCTGGGCCGCTGTCTTTGAGATGGTCACTGCGGGCCAGCCCAAGGGCTGGGATGCCAAAGCAAGCTCCCCAAAACTCCTCGCCGTTCCCCTTCGTGCTCTGCCCGTGGAGGATGAAGTCCGCGTGCCTGCCATCCCGCCCGCCTCCACCGTGGTGCTCGGCAACGATCCATACCGTGCTGCCGAAGCCACTGCGGCTCCAGTTGTCCCATAGGCTGCAAATCGACGCGGTGGGAGCCTTAAAGTCCCATCACCTGCTTCAGATACGCGATGCTCTGACGTGCGATCGTTGGCGCATCTGGCGTGTAATCGAACACTTCGACCGAGAGGTAGCCGTCATACTTGGTCTCGCGCAGCGCGGCGATGATTGGCTCGTACTTCACTTCGCCCTGGCCTGGGCCGCGCAGATTCGGATCGTTCGTGTGGAAATGCACGGTCCACTCCTTGCTGTCGCGGATGATGTCGGGGATCGACTTCGATTCATCGCTCATCGCCTTCACGTCGAGATGCAGCTTGCAGGACGGATGGTCCACCAGTTTGCACAGGCGGATGGTTTCCTCGGCGGTGTTCAAAAAGTTCGTTTCCTTGCGGCCCAGCGGCTCCATGGCGATCACCACGCCGTATTTGCCGCATTCCTCGGCCACTTCGCGCACGCAATCGGCTGCGCGTTTGAAGGCGTCCTCGTAATTCCACTCCGGCAGCACGTTGCGCGCCTTCGGACTGCCCCAGACCATGATTCTGCCGCCTGTGGCACCGCAGAACTGCGCCAGATGCCTGCCAAACTTCACCGTCTCCTTGCGCTGGAGCGCATCCGGCGTCGTGATGTGAAACCAGGTGGGTTTCGTCAGTAGCCAGTGCAGGCCGAGGATTTCCAGCCCGAACGATTTCGCCTTCGCGCAAAGCGTCAGCGCCTCCTCCACCGTTAGCTCACGCGGGTCGTCTTTGAGCGTGAAGGGTGCCAGTTCGATGGCGTGATAACCCGCCGCTGCGGCGTCCTCACACATTTTTTCAAAGCTCCAGTTCTGGTAGGTCTCGTTGCAGATCGCGAATCGCATAGGGTGTGGAGCTTGGGCGGATGACTTCCCGCGTCAACCTGCTTGCACAAAGCGTCTGTTGTTGTGCTATGTTTCTGCATGCCAGTCTTCCGTCTCATCCTCCTTGCGCTCGCCAGCAGCGCCATCGCCCATGCCGAACTCACGCTCGGCGTGCCGGCGATTGAGCTGAAACCGAAGCCCGAGGACGAGGAGGTTGAGACCACCTTCAAGTTCCGCAACAGCGGCGACAAAACGGTGAAGATCCGCGGCCTCGAAAGCGCCTGCTCCTGCCTCAGCTCAGAACTCGACAAGGCTGAGTACCAACCAGGTGAGGAGGGGACAGGGCGAGCCTCGTTCAAAGTGTCCACCTTTGTCGGCAGGCATGAGAAATTTGTCACCGTCAGCACCGACGATCCGAAACAGCCGGAATGGCAGATCAACTTCATCCTCGACGTGCCTGCGGTTGTGGACATCAAGCCAAAGACCCTGCAATGGTTCATTGGTGATGAGGCCAAGCCCAAATCCTGCCTGGTGCAGTTCACTGGCGAGGAGCCGATGAAAATCGTCAAAATCACGGCCACCCGTGAAAATGTCAGCTTTGACTGGAAGGAGCTGAAGGAGGGGCGCGAGTATCTTGTCACCGTGACGCCTAAAACCACGCAGGACATCACGATGGGGGCCTTGAAGATCGAGACCAACAGCGCCATCGCCAAATATCGCCACCAGCTCGCTTTCTTCTCGATCAGTCGAAAGCCTGAAACTCAGGCCGCCAATCCCTAAACCCGGTTGAACCCATGCTGGCCACGATTCGTCAGGCTTTGATCCTTTTCCTGCTGGCCGTCGCTGCCGCCTGGGGTACGCACACATGGCATCCGCGTGCCCCGGCTTTTTATCTAGTGCAGGAGCCGCTGCGGGATGACGAGGTCTCCATGCAGGCCATCCAGGGACGCTGGAAAGGCGACGTGCTGTGGATCGACGCCCGCATTCAAGAGCAGTTCGACGCCGGGCATGTGCCTGGGGCGCTGCTGTTGAACGAGCAGAAGTTTGATGAGCAACTCTTCGGCCATCTCGACACGCTGCAAGCCAACACCAAGCCCATTATCATCTACTGCAGCGCCGCGAAATGCGAGGCCAGCCGTCATGTCCTCGAACGTCTCAAGCAGACGCTGCCGGTGGAGAACGTCTTTGTGCTCAAAGGCGGCTGGCAGGCGTGGAAGGCCGCTGGTAAATGAGATTGACGCCGCGTCGCTTTTTTTTGTAGCATGCGGTTTCTATGACACTTCAAGCACTTCTCATCTGGTCCGCGCTCGGCTTTGTGGCGGGATTTCTGGCCAAGCTTATCATGCCGGGCAGGCAGGGCATCAATCCCATCACCACTGTGCTTCTTGGCATCATTGGCAGCATCATCGGCGGCTATCTGGGTTCCCTGATGGGCATCGGCGATGCTTCCGGCACCTTCAGCCTCAAAGGCATCGCCGTCGCCGTGGGCGGGGCCTTGGTGTTGATGTTTGTCTGGCGGCTGCTGTTTGGGAAAAAAGGCTGAAGCGCTGTGGGTTGCGATTTGAGATTCACAAACGTAGTCTCAGGCATGCAAACCCTCCGCATCTTCCTGCTGGCTTTCCTGGCGGTCTTCTCTGCCCGTGCGAATGAACCCACGCTGGCGGGCAAGTTTGCCCGTGTGGTCGTGACCGACTCCGATCTCGACGACCTGCGCCGCTGGCAGGCGCTGCGGCATTGGATGGATGAGGCCGTCAAGCAAGGCGCATCAGGGGTGATTCTTGAGCTTCAGGTGACCCAAAGCCCGGCGCAGGCGGTGCTGCCGCTCGCGGAAGAACTGGCCCGGCTTAAAATCAAAACACAGGCTTTTGTCAACACCTCCGCCATCGGCGGCGGGGCGCTGCTGGCTCTGGCCTGCGATGAAATCTGGATGGCGCCCGGTTCCCGCATCGGGGCTGCGCCGCCGAAGATTCAGGCAGACGAATCGCTTTCGATCAAAGCCCAGGACACGCTGTTATCCGAGGCGCTTGCTGTGCTGAAGGCCGGGGCGCGCAGTTTGTGCAAGCTGAAAGGGCATCGCCCTGAAATCGCCGATGCCTTCGTGGATCGTGACAAAGGTCTGGTGCTGGGAGGCACCGCGTTCGCTGAAAAAGGCGAACTGCTGCTTCTGGATGCCGATGCCGCAGTGCAGCCGGTGGATGGCAAGCCTTTGCTGGCACGCGCCGTCATTGCAGATGCGCTGTCACTGGCCAAATCGGCCACGCCGTCGGGATCACTCTTGACCTTGGACGCAGCCTGGTTTGAGAAACGCGGTGAAGCGAAACTGGTGGTGAAGCCTGTGAGCGAATCTGCGCCCCAACCTCCGGTGGAAGCGAAAAAACCCGTGATCACACGCTCGCAGAGCTACAAGGGCAGGGTGGTGGTGATTCCCGTGGGCGAGGATGACCTCATCATCCCGGCACGCTTTGAGTTCATGAAGCGCACGCTCAATCTCTGCAACGAGCAGGGCGCTGAGGCGGTCATCTTCGATCTCGACACACCCGGCGGACTGGCCTGGGACACGATCTCCCTCATGATGAAAGACCTGCAAGCTCTCAAGACGCGCAGCTTTTCCTATGTGAACACCCGGGCCATTTCCGCTGGTGCCATGATCGCCATGGCCACGGACACGATTTACATGGCCCCCGCCAGCGCCATCGGCGCTTCCACGCCTGTCTCAGGGGATGGTACCCCGCTCGCCGAGGCCGAACGTGCCAAGAACAACTCCGCCTTCATGGGCATGGCGCGCACAGTGGTGCGCGAGAAAGGCCACGACGTACGAATCATCGAAGGCATGATCGACATGGACCGCGGCCTCATCATTAACGGACGCGTTATCATTCCGAAGGGAGAGATCGTCACGCTCGACTCCGAGCAGGCCACCATGCTGGTGGATGGCAAGCCGCTGCTCGCCAAAGGCTTCGCCAAAAGCATCGACGAGATCAAGCTGCGCGAGTCTCTGAAAGGCGAGGTCATCACTGCCGAGCCGACAGGTTTTGAAATGATCGCCATCTGGGTCACACGCTATGCGGCCATTTTGATCCTGATCGGCCTCGCGGGTGGCTATTTGGAGATGCAGACGCCCGGTTTCGGCATTCCCGGCTTCATTTCCGTAGGCGCGTTCGCCTTGTTCTTCTTTGGACACTACGTCGCCGGAAGTCTGGCTGGGCAGGAGACCCTGGTGGTCGCCATGATCTTCATCCTTGGCATCGTTTTGATCGGTGTGGAGTTGCTCGCCGCTCCGGGCACGATTCTGCCAGGCCTCATCGGGTTCGTTTGCGTGATGGTGGCGCTTGTTTATGCCATGTCCGGCTGGGAAGTCGCTCCACCGGCGGGAGAAGCACCAGCCTCCGGCGGTTTTTCATTCAACTTCGCCACCTACGCCACAGGCTTCCGTCATTTCGCGCTGGGGGTCAGTGGCGCGGCGGTGCTGATCACGGTGCTGGCCCTCTGGCTTCCCGCGTTGCGCCCGTTTCGTGCCATGGTGCTGGAAACGGCCGCTGGCGGCACCTTGAGCGACTCCCCTGTCATGCAGGCTGCCGCCAGGGCGAAAGCTGGCGACACCGGCCTCGCGCGCAGTGCCTTGAGGCCCTATGGCACCATCGAGATCAGCGGACACCTAGTCGAGGCTGCCGCAGAGGGGGATTACATCCAGAGCGGTGCCGCCGTCCGTGTGCGCGAGATTAGGGGCGAAAAGATCATCGTGGAGGCGGGATAGTCGTTACTTTCCGCAATGCGCTTGGTAAAATCCGCGTTAATTGGCACCCCCAACGCATGTCCAAAAACCTCAGTGCTCTCTCTTTCCGTAAAGGCGTCGAAAAGAACGTTTTCGAACGCATGGTCGAAGCCGCCGATAAGGCTGGCACAGCCGAAAAAAACGATCTCGTCCATCAGATGGGCCAGGATCATCTTTTCGGCGATGCCATCACACTCGGTGCGGTATCGTTCTACGACTTCCTGAAAAAGGAAAACGAGGGCAAGAAGGTCTTCGTCTGCAATGGCAGCGCCTGCTTGTGCGCAGGGACGCAGGACAAGCTCCACCACACGCTCGAAGGCCATTTCAAGAAGGACGAGATCGGCCACATCTGCTGCCTCGGCCGCTGCCACGAAGGCGGTGCGCTGCAATACCAAGGCAAGAACTACTCCGGCCAGAGCGACTCCGCGCTCGGCGATCTTTTCAAAATCGGGCAAGGCGACTCCGAGGACCGCTACGCAGTTGTTTCCCATCTCCAGCCTGCGCAGCTCACCGCCGAGTTCCCTGGCATTGATGCTTATTATGCGCCCTTCAAGAAACTCATCACCGAAGGCACTCGTGACGCGCTAGGCTCTGAATTAAAAGACAGCGGCCTGCGTGGTCGTGGTGGTGCGGGTTTCCCGCTGCATTTCAAATGGTCGAGCTGCCGTGCCGCCGAGGGTGCAGTGAAATACATCGTCTGCAATGCTGACGAGGGCGATCCCGGTGCCTACATCGACAAATACCTCATGGAGAAGCAACCGCACAGCGTCCTGCTCGGCATGATGGTCGCCGGTTGGTTCGCGGGTGCTGAGAACGGCATCCTCTACATCCGCGCCGAGTATCCCGACTCAGTCACGATCATCAACAAAGCCATCGAAGACCTCCGCGCCGCCGGACTTCTCGGCCAGAATATCCTCGGCACCGGCTTCAACTTCATGCTGAAGTCCATCAAAGGCGCGGGAGCCTACATCTGTGGCGAGGAAACGGCTCTACTCGCCAGTCTCGAAGGTCAGCGCCCCGAAGTGCGCACGCGCCCGCCGTTTCCGACTATCGAGGGGCTGTTCCGCAAGCCGACCATCGTCAACAACGTCGAGACATTCTCGAACATCCACGCTGTCCTCACGCTCGGCGGCAAAGCTTACGCAAAGATTGGCACGTCGCAGTCCACCGGCCCGAAATTGCTCTCGCTCGACAGCCATTTCGTGAAACCCGGCATCTACGAGGTCGCCATGGGCACGCCGCTGCAAACGGTGATTGATCTCGCGGGCGGCTTCAAAACCAAGATCAAGGCCATCCAGATCGGCGGCCCTCTCGGTGGCATTGTTCCGATGTCGCATATAAGCCAGCTCACCGTCGATTTCGAGAGCTTCAAGAAAGCCGGCTTCCTCCTCGGCCACGCCGGTGTTGTCAGCATCCCGGAGACGATGCCGATGATCGAGTACATCCAGCATCTCTTCCAGTTCACCGCTGACGAGAGCTGCGGCAAATGCTTCCCCTGCCGCCTCGGCAGCACGCGTGGCAAAGAACTCATCGCCAAAGCCCGTGGCGACAGCAGCTACAAGATCGACCGCGAACTCATCACCGACCTGCTCGACACGATGGAGCAAACCAGCCTCTGCGCCCTCGGTGGCGGTGTCCCGCTGCCGATCAAGAACGCGCTGGAGCATTTCCAGACTGAACTCTCCCCCTTCTTCAAAGCCTAACTTCAAACGCGCACTGTTATGGTCCAGGATCTCTCCACCCTCACCGCATTCATCGACGGCGAACCGCATCGTTTCGAGAACGGCGAAACCTTGCTCAACTTCATCGACCGCCACAAAGGCCGCGGCTTTGTGCCGACCCTGTGTGATGCGCCGCAGCTCGAGCCGTATGGCGCGTGCCGTGTCTGTTCGGTTGAAGTCGCGTTGCAACCTGATGGACCGCGTCGTGTTGTTGCCTCATGCCACACGCCTTTGTCAGCGGGCATGCATGTCTTTACCGAGTCTCCGAAAGTGCGGAAGCTACGGAAGAACATCGTCGAACTCGTGCTCACCGACCATCCTCTGGACTGCCTGACTTGCGAAGTGAGCGGAAACTGCGAACTCCAGACCGTGGCGGCCAAGGTGGGAATTCGTGGCGTGCGGTATCCGGCGGGGGCGAATCATCTGGATCGTACGAAGGACCATTCGCACGCCTACATGACCTCCGAACTGGCGAAGTGCATCAACTGCTCCCGCTGCGTGCGTGCTTGCGATGAGATTCAGGGCCAGCATGTGCTCTCGATGCATGGTCGCGGTTTCAACGCGAAGATCATCAAGGGCCTCGACCAGTCCTTCGCGGACTCGGAGTGCGTTTCCTGCGGCGCTTGTGCGCAGGCCTGCCCGACTTCGGCCATCAGCGATGTGTTCTTCTCCAAATCCATCGAAGCGACGAAGAAGACGCGCACCATCTGCACCTACTGCGGTGTCGGCTGCAATCTCAACGTGGCGACCAAGGGCGACCAGGTGCTCAGCATCCAGGCTCCCGTCGATGCGGAGGTGAATCACGCGCATACCTGCCTCAAAGGCCGCTTTGCCTTCAAGTTCTACAATCACCGCGACCGCCTGCGGAAGCCCCTCATCAAGCAGGTGGATGGTTCCTTCAAGGAATCGACCTGGGACGAGGCCTATGATCACATCGTCGCCAATCTCACTCGCATCAAAAACGAGCATGGCGGCAACGCAGTGGCGGGCATTTCCTCCGCACGCTGCACCAACGAGGAAAACTACCTCATGCAAAAGTTCATCCGCCATGTGATGGGCACGAACAACATCGACTGCTGCGCCCGCGTTTGCCATTCGCCGACCGCGTGGGGCATGCAGCATTCGTTTGGCACCGGCGCGGCCACAAACAGCTACGAGGACATCGAGCACACGCGCTGCATCATGGTCATCGGCGCGAATCCGACCGAGGGACATCCCGTCACTGGTGCACGCTTGAAGCAGCACATCATGAAAGGCACGCCGCTCATCGTGATCGACCCGCGCAAGATCGAGCTTGTGCCGTATGCGAAGCATCACCTCCAGCTCCGCCCCGGCACGAACGTGGCGCTGCTGAACATGTTCGCCCGCTGCATCCTTGATGCCGGATTGGTGAAAACCGAGTTTGTGCGCAAGCGCTGCGAGAACTGGGAGGAGTTTGAAACCGGCCTGCGTGCGCTCGATTTGGACGAACTGGCCAAAATCACCGGAGTGGCCGTAGAGACCGTCCGTGCCGCTGCCATCGAATACGCCAGCGCGGAGGCCGCCATGAGCTTCCACGGTCTCGGCGTCACCGAGCATGAGCAGGGCGCGAAGACCGTCATGCTCATCTCCAATTTGGCGATGATGACCGGGAACATCGGTCGTCCAGGCGTCGGCGTGAATCCGCTGCGCGGTCAAAACAACGTGCAAGGCGCTGCCGACATGGGCTGCCAGCCACATCAGGGCGCAGGCTACTTTGAAATGGACGATGTGACCGTCCAGAAGCGCTACACCGACTTCTACGGCACTCCCGCTCCCACCGAGCCCGGTTGGAAGATCCCGCAGATGTTTGATGCCGCCATTGAAGGCAAACTGAAAGCCCTCTGGCTCATGGGCGAGGACGTCGTGCAGACCGACCCCGACGTGCATCACGTCCGCCATGCCATGGAAAGCCTCGAATTCCTCGTCGTGCAGGAGATTTTCATGACCGAAACGGCGAAGTATGCGCACGTCATTCTTCCCGCCTCCAGCTTCCTTGAAAAGAGCGGCACCTTCACCAATGCCGAGCGCCGCGTGCAGCGCGTGAACGCCGCAGTGAAGCCGCTCGAAGGCACCAAGCCCGACGGCCAGATCATGTGCGAGATTTTGCAGCGCTTCGGCTTCCCCCAAGCCGATTATACGCCCGATGGCGTGCTGGCTGAGATCGCGCAGATCGTGCCCTTCTTCAAAGGCGCCACCTGGGAAAACCTCAGCATCAATGGCAAGCAATGGCCCGTCAAAGAAGGCGGCGTGGACACGCAGATCATGCACCAAGAGCAGTTCACACGCGGCAAAGGCCACTTCCACTACTTCGACTGGAAAGAGAGCGCCGAACTCAAGACCAACGGAGCCGAGTTCCCCTTCATCCTCACCACCGGTCGCATCTTGGAGCACTACAACTGCGGCACCATGACCCGCCGCACCGGCAACAGCGAGATCGTCACCCAGGACCTTCTTTCCATCAATCCCGCCGACGCCCAGCGCAAATCCATCCGCAGCGGCGATCGCGTCCGCCTCAGCAGCGCCCGTGGCGAGGTCGAACTCGAAGCCCGCGTCACCGATGAAGTGAAGCCCGGCATCCTCTACACCACCTTCCACTTCCCCGACGCCATGGTGAACAACGTCACCGGCCAAGGCTGTGACGGCGACACCATGTGCCCCGAGTACAAAGTCATCGCCGCCGATGTCGAGTTTGTCAGCGCCGGCAGGCCAAAGAAGAAGCGGATGATGGAAATGGTGTGATGAGTATCACCCAAACCGCACGCAATACACCGGCGGAAGATCGGCGCTGAGCCGCTGCCACGAATCACCACTGTTTTCGCTGATCCAAACCGAGCCGGTGGTGCTGCCGAAGGCCAGGGTGCGGCCGTCACCGGTCACATCAAGGCAGTGGCGATACACGAGATGGTATGCGTTCTGCTGCGGCAGGCCGTTGCGCACCGCTTTAAAGGTCTTGCCACCATCGCGGGTGCGCATGACGCATAGGGAGGCGTCCACGGGCACGCGCCTGTCGTCGTTGGCGCCGGGCACAAACCACGCGGTGAGCGGATCTTGCGGATGCACGGCCACGGCGAAGCCAAAGTCAGACGGATCGGCGCTGTGGATGCGTTCCCAGGTCTTCGCGGCATCGGTGCTGTAATAGATGCCGCAATGATGCTGCAACCAAAGATGATCGGGATTTGCCGCACAGCAGGCGATGCGGTGCGCGTCCTGGATGTTGGGGTTTTCTTGCTCACCCGGCGGCATGAAGTCGGCCACGAGTCCTTTGCCCAGCAGGTTCCACGTCTCGCCGCCATCGTGAGTGTCCCAAACACCACCGCAGGAGATGCCGAGAGTCACATGGCGGCTGTCACGAGGATCGACGCAGATGGAATGAATGCCCGGCCAGTCCATGCCGCCGCCGAACCATTCTTTTCTCTCGGGGCGGTTCCACAGGCCCTCCACGATTTGCCAGCTAGCGCCGCCATCGGCGGATTTGAAAAGCGCACCTGGCACCGTGCCGCACCATAACACACTCGGTTCATCGACCCCGCCTGCCTCCAGCACCCAAATTTTCTCCAGGCTCTGTGGAATCGGCTTCTGGCTCATGGCGCAGATCACCGGTTCATCGCCTTGCGGATACACTGGCACGGCGATCTCAGCCCAGGTCGATCCATCATCGCCTGAAGCATGCAGTTTGCCGCCATAATGTCCGTGCTCGACCGCCGCGATCAGTCGGCCATCGCGTGAATCCGGCAGGAGCATGGGCACCGGCACGCCGAGGAATGAGGTACGCTTGATTTCCCAGCCGTTCGGGCTGCCTTCGACGTGGATCAGTCCTTTGCGTGTGCCGAGGTACAGTTTCGTGCTCATGATGTTAACCTCCTGACAGCGCCTGCATGACAAAAATCTCCGACGCGGGACTCACCGCATCCGAGAGCCGCGAACGGTCCCTGATCGCCGTGCCATCGACAAACACGACGACATGCTTGCGCACCGCGCCCTGGTCATCCAGCACATAGCCACGCAGCGCCGGATGCAGGGCAAAGACGGCGTCCAGACATTCGAGCACCGTCTCGCCTGCGACTTCACAGGTCGGAGCCGTCGTCTGGCGGGCGAGGTTCGCGGTGAATTGGACGGTGGGCATGGCGGGTGGCGCGAATGACAAACTCAGAATGACGAATGAAGGCCGAAGCCGCAATGCCGAAACTCTGTTTCACGCCTCCGGCAGTTCTTGTCCTTTTGTTTCGGGCAGCAGTGAGAGCACGAGAATGCCAATCACAAACAATCCTGAGAGCATCGTGATGGCCACGGGCAGATCGAAGGCGGCCTTGAGCTTGCCGGAGGTGAACAAAATCGGCGCGGCGAGCAGGCGGCCGGTGTTGAAGCAGAAGCTCGATCCGGTGGCCCGCAGGTGATCGGGGAAAAGCTCCGGGAAATACACGGCGAAGCCGGCGTGGATGCTCAGCGTGACGAATCCCATCACCGGCAGCGCGACGAGCATCTGCCAGTGCGTTTGCGGCAGGAAGCAGACGATGGGGATCACGATGAGCGACAGCATCTGCATCAGATAAAAGGTGCGCTTGCGGCCGATGCGCTCGCAGATCGGCCCGAAGGCCAGCATGCCCAAACCGCCGCCCGTGGCCTGCACGATGCCGTAGGCGAACTTCGATTCTGTCTCGATGGTCTCCTTTGCCCAGCCCAGTTTGGCGAGCAGATGGCTCATCAAATCCTGCCCGGCCACGGTCACTCCCCAAAAGGTGCCGAGGCCCACCGCCGCGAGCGTCATGCCGCACAGCGCCCGCAATCGCCATGTCGGATGACTGAACAACTCGCGGAAACTGCCCACGCGATCTCCCATGGACTTCTGCGCGGCTTGAAGACGCTCGGGTTCTTTGATGGAAGCCCGCACCCAGAGGGTGAGCAGCGCTGGAATCACGCCGATGAGATAACCGTAGCGCCAGTTCGCGCCCACCCACATGCCGGTGATGCCGGCCATCCATGTGGCGAGCACACTCGTTGAATGGAAGATGCCGGAGGCCCGCGCCCGCGCCTCCTTTGGAAACACTTCGGCCACCAATGCCGCCGCCACGGCCCATTCGCCCCCCACGCCCATCGCCACGAGGAAACGCAGCGTGCAAACATGCCATAGATCCGTTGCGAAGTAGGTCAGGCCGGAAAAAATCGAGTAAAACAGGATCGTGACGATCATCGTCGGACTGCGGCCCCAGCGATCTGCCAGCATGCCGAAGAGCCACCCGCCCAGCGTGCCGCCGACAAGGAAGAAGCCCAGCACGATGTCGCCCCATTCCTTCACCCCCGCTGAATCCGGCGATTGCTGCAAAATCTCCGCCAGCATCGCCTTCCGTGTGATGTTGAAGATCTGCCCCTCAAACGCATCAAAGACCCAGCCTAGCGAGGCGACGACGAGCACGAGCCACTGGTAGCGAGTGACGGAGGAGTACCATTTGGCGGGAGCGGCGTTCATCGTGAGGTGGAAAAAAGAATGACGAATGAGTAAATCCGAATGACGAGGGAATGTCGAAACCAGAACGCCGAAAAAGAGCCGCTTTCTCCTGTCCATGCTTTCACCTGCCTTTTTATCCGAGTCACATGTCCGTGTTGTCGGCAGTTTTGAGGAACTCATCGCCACGCCCTTTCGTGATGGCGTGAACGCCTTGTGCTGGCCGCGCACGCTGGTCGGCGATTTCGGCGAAGTTGTGGACAAGCTCGGCCTGGGGCAGGGGATCACGACTCTCGATGCCGAGATGCTTCACGCGCTGCCTTTGAGCGTGGCAGGCCAGGCGGCGGTCGAGTCAATGCTTGCCGATCATCGTCTGCTCACCGAACACGGGCTCGAACCGGTGTTGAATGGCATCAACGGTTACGTGCAGCCGGAGGAAACCGGCCTCGTGCGCACCGATGTCTGCTCCTGGCATGCCGACAGCGCCACCGCCGAGGTGGACACCTGGCTCTGCACCTACCAAGGCGCTTCTTCCGAGGGCCTGCCCAATGAGCAAGCCATCCGCCGTGTCGATGTGCCCGAGACGCGAACGTTGCTCCTCAAAGCTTACGGCGGAGCTGATGACGAAGCCTTTCGCGAATGGCTGAACGACCACTACTACGATCTCCATTACGCTCCACTGCCCGACGCAAAGCCTTACTCCTTTGGCATCGGCCATCTCTGGCGCGTCGCCACGCTGCATGAGGGCTGCGCGGTGCCGCCCTGCATTCACCGCGCTCCTGATCCGGCGCCGGGGCAGGTGAGGTTGCTTCTCATCTCATAAGGAGTGGCGATGAGTCGTCGCCATCCACGACAAGCTGGAAAAGCTTGGTCTGATTTCCATTCTTTCTGCTATGGCGACGAGTCGTCGCCACTCCATAGGATTCACCCCACTATCGTCGTCCCCGGAATGGCCACGGGATACCATCCCTCCTCATCCGGCTTCACCGGGGGCTCGGTGTCCCAGGTGAGGTTGTCCGGCGCGAGGCTTTCCTGCGAGGCCATGACCTGCTCCCAGGTGATCACCTGGCCCGTGTAGGTCGCCATGCGGCCCATCACGCCCATCAGCGTGGAATGTGCGGCGTATTCGGCGTCGATGCGCACTTTGCCGGTACGAATATTCTCAAAGAACGCGTCGTGTTCGAGCTGATACGGGTCTTCCTTGTTGCGCGTGCGCTTCCCGCCCGGAGGCTGGCCGTTGAGGAGGAACTTGCCGCCGTTCGCCAGGTCTGCTGCGCCCTTTGTGCCGTGGAAATGCTCGCTCACATCGCGTGCGCACTTCCCGCCGATCTGGCAGCACTGGCTCAGGATGCGCATGCCGTTCGCGTATTCGAACTCCACCGTGTGGTGGTCAAAGATCGTGCCGTTCTCCTTCGCCCGCCGCACCTGCCTTCCGCCCTGGCCGGTGGCCTTGATCGGCATCTCGCCCTTCATGACCCAGTTTGCCACGTCCAGGTTGTGGCAATGCTGCTCCAGAATGTGGTCCCCGCTCATCCAGGTGAAGAAGTACCAGTTGCGGATCTGGTAATGCAGCTCGCTCTCCCCCGGCTCACGCGGAAATCCGGGGCGCGACGTGCCGTTCCAATACACACGACCGTAAATCAGGTCGCCGATCTCGCCCGCGTGAATGCGGCTGATCATGTCGAGGTAGCTCGGCTGGTAACGGCGCTGGAAACCCACGCAAACATTCAGCTTTTTCTGCTTCGCCACCTGCGCTGCCGCGATCACCCGTTTCGCGCCCATCGCATCCACCGCCACCGGCTTCTCCATGAAGACATGTTTTCCCGCCTGGATCGCCTGCTCAAACAGAAACGGCCTTGGCCCCGGCGGCGTGGTGATCAGCACCACGTCCGCCAGCGCAAAGGCCTTCGTGTAGTCCTCGAAGTTCGTGAACACCTGATCCGGCGGCACCTCCACCTGGCCCTCATGCTTCGCCTTCAGGATGTCCAGCGCCGCCTGCGCCTTGCCTTCGAGCGGATCGACGACAGCCACGAGTTTGATCGTGGAGCCGGCACTGAGCGCCTGATGGCAGGCCCCGGTCCCACGTCCGCCGCAGCCGATGAGGGCAATCTTTATATCGTTGTCTTTTGGAGCCGCAAACGCATGCGTCGCGGCGGTCAGGGCGGTGGTGGTCAGGAAAGTGCGGCGAGTGGGCATGGTCGTGGATTGACTCCTCCATGAAACCGATGCCGCCACAGGCATATTTCATGATGCCGTAGGTGCCTTAGAGGACGCTTATTCGTTCACGTCAGATGGTTACGTTGAGGTTTAGCGGCTTGCTCTTATTCACGACAGGCTTGGCGACGGCTGGGAGGTTTGTTACTCCGAGCGCGGCAGCAAGAATTGGTTGCTTGTCTTTCGCTCCGAGTCCGAAGCGTGCGATGAGTTCCTGCGCTGTCTTTTCCAAGACACCACCACCCGCCGTTCAGCGTTCTCGCAGCCATGAACCCAACATCGTTCAACCCGGATTATGCAATGGAGTAGGCGAAGGGTGGTGGCCGGGCCTCGATTTGGCGGAAGATCGCGTCCATCCAGGGGCGCTTTTTCTGAGGCAGCGAGAGCTTGAGCACCCGTTTGCGTGCGTGCT
>NZ_JBIIKX010000032.1:0-64949 GCF_044232965.1 Prosthecobacter sp. | reverse complement strand
GGAGCGGCCGGTTTGCGCGGTGACAACGCATCTGCATTTTCTGCCCGCTTTGCGCTGGCTGAAGTGGCTGCGGGGTGTGCGGGTGATGAGCGTGCTGCACGGCATTGAGGCCTGGAACCTGCGTCCAGGCCTCCGAGTGCAGGCTTTGAGAGGGGCGGATCATTTGATGGCTGTGAGCCGCCATACGCGCCAGGCGGTGATCCATTCCTATGGCATCCGACCGGAGCGGGTGAGCGTGGTGCCCAACACCTTTGAAACCGAGCGTTTTGCCGTCGGGCCGAAGCCGGAGCATCTGCTGCGGCGCTATGGCTTGAAGCCGGACCAGCCGATCATCCTGACCGTCAGCCGTCTGGCCTTGTCTGAACGCTACAAGGGGCATCGTCAGGTGCTGGTGGCTCTGGAGACGGTGCGGCGGCGGTTTCCGCAGGCCTGCTATCTGGTCGTCGGCACCGGGGATGATCTGCCGGGGCTGCGCACGGCCGTGGCCGCTCGTGGGTTGCAGGAAAATGTGATTCTGGCCGGTCATGTCCCTGGCTGCGAGCTGGCGGATCATTACCGCCTGTGCGACGTCTTTGTGATGCCGAGCAGCAAGGAGGGGTTTGGCATTGTCTTTTTGGAGGCGATGGCCTCTGGCAAGCCGGTGATCGCTGGCAATCAAGACGGGTCGGTGGACGCGCTGGACGAGGGCAGGCTCGGGGTGCTGGTGGATCCGAACGACGCGCTCCAGATCGCCAGCGCCATCTGCCAGGTGCTGGACAAGAAGCCGGAGGGGGCGCTTTGGCATGCCCCGGCGGCGCTTCGGGCGGCAGTGGTGGCGCAGTTTGGCTACGCAAGGGTGAGCCGGTTGCTGGCGGAGGATCTGGCCCCGCTGATCAAGCGTGAAACGAGAACGCAACGCCTTCCGGCCGCCAGCTCAGTGTCTGCGGACAAATGGCCGGTGGCGCCCCGCATCCTGGTGCTGACCCAGTTGACATCTCCTTACCAGGTGGAGTTTTTCAACGCTCTCTCAGCCGCGGGAGGCTTTCATCTCGAGGTGGTGTATCTGACCAGCCAGGATCGCGCCCGTCAGTGGCAGAGGTCAGACATCGCCCACAATCATCTGATTTTGTCCGAGACTCCGCACATGCGCCAGGATGCGCTGGAGGCGATCCGCAAGGCGGACCTGGTGATCTTTAATTATTACACGGACTGGTTCGCACTGCGGGCGATCCGTGAGCGGGCGCGGCAGCGCAAGCCCTGGGTCTTCTGGGGTGAGCGCCCTGGCTTTTTTCAGACAGGCTTGCTCGGGGTGACTGCCCGCTGGTTTCTGCTGAAACCGCTGCACCGCCACGCGGCACCGATTTGGGCGGTGGGGTGTTTTGGCGTGGAGGGTTACCAGCGCGAGTTTGGCCGCAGCCGCAGCTATCAAAACATCCCTTACTTTTCAAACCTGGCGCGTTTCTCCCAGGTGGAGCGTCAGCCGGACATGCCGCGCGTGTTTTTCTATTCCGGCTCGTTCTCGCATCGCAAGGGAAGTGATCTGCTGGCCGCAGCCTTTGCCCGTGTGGCCGCCCGGCATCCGCAGGCCCGGCTGGTGCTGGCGGGCGCGGGAGACATGGAGGTGCAGATGCGGAACATGCTTCTGCACTGCTCCGACCGTGTGACCTGGCTGGGCTTTCAAGCCTGGGAAAAGCTGCCTGAATGCTACGCTCAGGGCTCGATTTTCTGTTTCCCCTCACGTTACGACGGCTGGGGGCTGGCGCTGGTGGAGGCGCTTGCTTCCGGCATGCCCTCCATCGGAACGGACCGCACCGGGGCCGCCATTGAGTTTCTGTCAGACCGGCAGGCGGGTTGGCTGGTTGAGGCAGGGGCGGGGCGCGATTTTGAACTGGCGATGGAGGCCGCCCTCACCCTGCCTGAGGCGGAGTTCCGCGCCATGCAGGCCGCCGCCCGTTCCAAGGTGGCTGGCAACAGTCTGGAGGAAGGAGTGCGGCGTTTCACGACCGCCGCAGAGGACGTGATGGTGCGTTGGCAGGCCCGCATGCCGGGAACTCCTGACGGAGGATTTTTTTGATTTATGTGTGGCATTGCCGGCATCATTGACACCCAGCCCGCACCCGCAGACGAACTGCGCGCAAAGCTCGCGGAGTTGAACGCCGCCATGAGGCATCGCGGCCCGGACGATCAGGGAGTTTGGATTTCGACCGACAGCAGCACCGGTCTGGCTCATGTGCGTTTGTCCATTTTGGACCTGTCAGCCGCCGGACATCAGCCCATGAGCATCCCGGAACGCGGATTGCACATCACCTTCAACGGGGAAATCTACAATTTCCGTGAGCTGCGTTCCGAGTTGGAGCGTGAGGGCGTGACTTTCACCACCCACACTGACACGGAGGTGCTGCTGCGTCTTTATGAACATGAAGGCCAGGCCATGCTGGCACGCCTGCGCGGCATGTTTGCCTTTGCAATCTGGGACGACCGGCAGCGGCGCTGCTTCCTGGCGCGTGACCCGCTGGGCATCAAACCTCTCTACTACACACTGCGTGGCGGACGCCTCGCCTTCGCCTCCGAACTGCGTCCGCTGCAGCAGGCGGGACTCACGGTCGGCGAGATCGATCCCGGTGCACTGATGCGATATTTCAAAACCGGCTCCGTGGCCGAGCCGCAGACCCTGCTGATGGATGTGCATTGTCTTGAGGCCGGTCATTACCTCCTCTGGGAGGCCGGACGTCTCGCCAAGCGCTGCTACTGGCAGGTTGAGTTTCACTCCGAAGAAATGTCCGCCGCCCAGGCCGTGACCGAGGTGCGCGCGGCCTTGCTCGACACAACTCGCGCCCATTTTGTCAGCGATGTGCCCGTGGGCATCTTCCTCAGCGGTGGGATCGACTCCACCGCGCTCACCGCCCTGGCCAGGGCGGTCGGCCAGCATGACATCGCCACCTTCTCCATCGGTGTGGATGACGCGGGGCTGGACGAAAGCAGCGTGGCACGGCGCACGGCGGAGCATTTCGGCACGCGGCACGAGGAGATGCGGCTGGACGCGGAGACGGCCCGTCACGAGTTAGCGCAATTTCTTCGGGCGATGGACCAGCCGAGCATCGACGGTTTTAACACCCACACCGTTGCCTCGTTTGCTCATCAGCGCGGCATGAAGGTGGTGCTCTCCGGCCTCGGCGGGGACGAGATGTTTGGCGGCTACAAGAGCTTCGACGCGGTGCCCCGGCTGGCTGCCGCCACGCAGGCCGCGCGGCTTCTGCCCGGCATCGTCCAGGCTTCCGGTTGGTTGATCGAGCGCCTGGCACCTGCGAGCCGTGCCAGGCGCATCGGCTCGCTACTGCGCACGCCGGGGGGCATACGGGATGCCTATGGCTGCTTCCGTGGCATTTTCTCCGCGCATGAGGCGCGGATTCTTGCCGCCAGATATCTGCATAGCTCGGCACGAGACATCCATCCATCGCCCCAGCACACTCTACTGGCGGCGGATCCGCGTGATGCCGTCAGCGAATGTGAGCTGCGCTTTTACATGCGCAACCAGCTCCTCAAGGACAGCGATGTGATGAGCATGGCCCACGGCCTGGAGCTGCGTGTTCCGCTGGTGGATCAGACGTTCTTCCGCCGTGTGGCCCGCGTGCCAGCCGCGCTGCGGCTGCGCTCTGGCAAGCAGATGCTGCTGGACGCGGTGCCGGAAATCCCGTCCTGGGTGTCCCAGGCTCCCAAGCGTGGATTCGTCTTCCCGTTTGAAAAATGGCTAGGAAAGGGATGGGGGGATGCCTTCGCCCGCGCCACGGCCCGCGCCCCTTTCAAGAACCCAACCTGGTACCAGCGCTGGAGCATCTTCATGCTCGACACCTGGCTGGAGCGCCACGGACTGCTTTGACCCATGCGCGTGCTGCATGTCATCCCCTCGCTCTCTCCAACGTCTGGAGGCCCCAGTTTCGCCCTGCCGGCGATGGTTCGTTCGTTGCAGCCGCATGAGGTGCAAATCGTCGCCGCCACCACGGATGACGACGGGCCTGGCAGGCGACTCCCTGGCATCATCCACGGCGTCGAAACGACGCAGGACGGCTGGAGCGTGGTGTATTTCCCGAAGCAGACCGAGTTCTACAAGGTTTCGCTGCCGTTGCGAAGCTGGCTCCAGGCTCATGTGCATGAGTTTGACGTGGTACACATTCACGCCGTGTTCTCCTTCGCCAGTCTGGTCTCCGGGCATGTGGCGGCGGCGCGGGGGGTGCCCTACATTGTGCGTCCGTTGGGGGTTTTGAACCGCTGGGGCATGCAGAACCGCCGCAGGCTCGTCAAAGCCCTCTCGTTTCGCTTGTTCGACCTGCCCATGCTCAAAAAAGCCGCCGCCATGCACTACACCAGCCGCATGGAGCTGGAGGATGCCGCCCGCTTCGGCCTCACGAACATTCAGCGCGTGATCCCCATCGGCATCGACCTTGCGCCTTTCGACTCGCTGCCGCCACGCTCGGTTTTCAGCGCTCGATTTCCCGAAACCGCCGCCACACGGAACCTCCTCTTCCTTTCCCGCATTGATGAGAAAAAGGGCCTGGACCTTCTCATCGCTGCTTTTGCCAAAGTCCGGCCCCAGCAGCCAGATACACGTCTCATCATCTGCGGAGAGGGTGATCCGGTGTATGTGGCAGGCTTGAAACAACAGGCGCAGGAGCTGGGCATCTCAGAACACATCACCTGGGCCGGATTCATGCAGGGGGAGATGCGTCTGGCCGCGTTTGCCGCCGCTGAGCTTTTTGTGCTGCCCTCGCACTCCGAAAACTTCGGCATCGCGCTGCTGGAGGCAATGGCCGCCGGTCTCCCGTGCATCTCGACCGATCAAGTGGCGCTTGCCGTCGAGGCGGCGGCGGACGGGGCGGTTTGTGCAGTGGCTTGTGAGGAGTCGGCGCTGTCAGAAGCGATGCGTTCGTTGCTAGGCGACGCCGGTGAACGTGCTCGGCTCGCCAAGGCCGCGAAACAAACCGCCATCAACCGCTATTCGCTCAAGGCCATGGGGGCGGGGCTGAAAGATCTATACGAGTCCGTGCTCCGCCGATGATTTTGATGTCACACATCACGGGCAATCCGAACAGCAAGGACGCCGCCGCCGCGTTTGTGGCGCGTGGCTGGCTTTCCGAGCTGCACACGACCCTGAGCTGGCACCAGGATGGAATAGCGGACTGGCTGCTGCCCTCCAGCCTCACCCGAGAGCTGCGCCGCCGTTCATTCCCTGCGGAAACCCGTCCTTATCTCCGACGGCACGTATTCCCAGAGCTCCGACGGCTGATCCTGCGCCGATGGATGCCGCCTGCTCTCGTGGATGAGGAAAGGCTGATCAGGCAGGCTGCCGCTCGTTTTGATCAAAAAGTGGCCGAAGCCGTGCGCATTGGCCGAAAAATCCGCGCGGTTTATGGCTACATCGACTCCAGCCTGCTCACGTTTCAGGCGGCCAAAAAGAAAGGGCTGAAATGCATCTATGAAATGCCGACGCCGGGCTGGCGCACCAAGGAACGCCTGATGGCGGAGGAAAAACAGCGCCAGCCACAGTGGGCGGCGACATTATCGGAAAAAAATTCGCCGCCCCAAGTGCAAGCCCGAAGAGACGAGGAACTCAGACTTGCGGACATGATCATTGTCCCGAGTGAGTTTGTGAAACGCTCTCTTGAGGAACTGCCATTCGATGTGAGCGGGCGTGTGAGAGTGGTGGCCTATGGCCGCTCGTTGCCTGCTCAAGAATCGGATCCCGCCACCAGGACCGAATCCACGGAAAACCAAGTGCGTGTTTTGTTTGTGGGAAATCTGACACAGGCCAAAGGCTTGTCCTACCTCGCGGAGGCTCTCCAGGCACTCAGATCGGTGTCGCTCACGATTGTGGGCCGTCGTGTGAATGGAACGAACTGTCCGGCTCTTGAGGCATTCCTTCAAAGTCATCGCCACATTGACGGACTTCCTAACAACGAGCTGATGAATCTCATGCGCCAGCATGACGTGCTGGTGCTGCCGACTCTTTATGAGGGCATGTCTCTAAGTGTCTTGGAAGCAATGTCCCAAGGGCTGGCTGTCATCACGACCCCTCATTCGGGGTTTGAAGACGTGATCACCGACGGGGTGGAAGGATTCATCATTCCTATTCGCGATGCAGCTCAGTTGGCCGATCGTCTGATGTTTTTGGCCGCGTCGCCTGAAACCCTGGCAAAGATGAAACACAAGGCCGCAGAAAAGTCCCGAATGTTGTCCACTCAGGAATATCGTTGTTCTCTTTGCCAAGCCTTGGAGCCACTACTTGCCGCCGGATGAATCTTGACCTCATCACACCGCTCATCCTCACCTGGAACGAGGAGCCCAACCTGCGCCGCTGCCTGGAGCGTCTGCGCTGGGCTGCGGAGGTTGTGGTGCTTGACAGCGGCAGTACCGACGCCACGGCGGCCATCGCGGCGGAGTTTTCCAACGTTCGTTTCCTCGTGCGGCCGTTCGACGACCACACCACGCAGTGGAACTTCGGTGTCGATGCCATCCGGTCGAACTGGGTGCTCTCTCTCGACTGTGATTACGTTCTCGGCCCCGGATTCGAGGATGAACTCGCCGCACTGCCTGCCGAGACACCTTGCGATGCTTTCTTCGCCTCGTTCCGCTATCTCATTTTTGGCAAGCCGCTGCGCTCATGCCTCTACCCGCCGCGTGCCGCGCTGTTTCGCAAGGATTGCTGTCGTTATGTGCCGGACGGTCACACCCAGATCCTGCGCATCCCCGGCCAGAGCGCGGCTCTGGCCACGAAGATCGACCACGATGACCGCAAGCCGCTCTCCCGCTGGTTTTCCTCCCAGGACAAGTATGCAAAGCTTGAAGCTGATAAATTACTCGCTCTTGCGCCCTCGGAACTTAGCCCGCAGGATCGTATCCGCCGCAGCATGATCCTGGGGCCGGTGGTGGTGTTCTTTTACACGCTGGTATTCCGCCGTGCGGCCCTCGATGGCTGGGCGGGCTGGTTTTACACCTTTCAACGCACCCTCGCGGAGATCATGCTGTCATTGCGGCTGCTGGAAAAACGCCTAAATCCAGTTCTCCCGACTCATCATTCATGAAAAAAGCATTCATCACCGGCATCACCGGACAGGACGGCTCCTATTTGGCCGAGTTGTTGCTGCAAAAAGGCTACGAGGTTCATGGCGTCATCCGCCGCTCCTCCAGCTTCAACACCGGCCGCATTGATCACATCTACCAGGATTCGCATGTTCCAGGCACGCGCCTGTTTCTGCATTACGGCGACCTCTCGGACGCGGTGCAGATGGTGAAGCTGCTCTACGATTTGCAGCCGGATGAAATCTACAACCTCGGGGCGCAGTCGCATGTGAAGGTGTCCTTTGACATCCCGTGTTACACCGGGGACGTGGACGGCCTGGGTGCCCTGCGCATCCTGGAGGCGATCCGTGAGACCGGGCTGGATAAGAAGACGCGCTTCTACCAGGCCTCCTCCTCGGAAATGTATGGCAAGGTGCAGCAAGTGCCGCAGACGGAGACGACGCCTTTCTGGCCGCGCTCCCCCTACGGCTGCGCGAAGGTCTTCGCCTACTGGCTGACGGTGAACTACCGCGAGAGCTACGGCCTGCATGCCTCGAACGGCATTCTCTTCAACCACGAGAGTCCGCGTCGTGGCGAGACCTTCGTCACACGCAAGATCACCCGGGCGGCCACACGCATCAAGCTGGGCCTCCAGGAGAAGCTTTACCTCGGCAATCTCGACGCGAAGCGCGACTGGGGCTTTGCCGGAGAGTATGTGGAGATGATGTGGCTCATGCTTCAGCAGGAGAAACCTGACGATTATGTCGTCGCCACCAATGAAACCCACAGCGTGCGGGAGTTCTGCCAGGAGACCTTTGGCCTGCTCGGTCTCGACTGGGAGCAGCACGTCGTGCATGACTCGCGCTACGAGCGCCCGGCGGAGGTGGACCTCTTGATCGGCAATCCTGAGAAGGCGCGGAAGCAACTGGGCTGGGAGCCGAAGGTGCGGTTCAAAGATCTGGTGAAAATCATGGTTGAAGCCGACCTGAAACTGGCGGAGCACGAGGCCCAAGTGAAGAATCTCGGAAAATGATGAGGCTGTTTATCTCAGGACACACAGGCATGGTGGGCGGCGCGTTGGTGCGCCGTTTTGCCAATGAACCCGGCGTCACTCTGCTGACCCGCACCCGCAAGGAACTCGACCTCACCGACCAATCGGCGGTGCATGCATTTTACGCGGCGGAAAAGCCGGACGTGGTGATCGTGGCGGCGGGCAAGGTGGGCGGCATTCACGCCAACAACACCTACCCGGCGGAGTTCATCCACCAGAACCTGGCGATCGCCTCGAACTGCATCCACGGCGCGTGGCTGGGTGGTGTGAAGCGTCTGCTGTTCCTCGGCAGCTCCTGCATTTACCCCAAACTGGCTCCGCAGCCGATGCGTGAGGACTGCCTGCTCTCCTCTGCGCTCGAACCGACCAACGAGGCCTACGCCATCGCCAAGATCGCCGGTTTGAAGATGGCGGAGTATTACCGCAAGCAGTACGGCGTGGTTTATCACTCCGCCATGCCGACCAATTTGTATGGCCCGGGCGACAACTACCACCCGCAGAACTCGCATGTGATGCCGGCGCTCATCCGCCGTTTCCACGAGGCAAAAGAAGCGGGCCTGGCCGAGGTGCCGGCCTGGGGCACAGGCAGCCCGCGCCGCGAGTTTATGCACGCGGACGACCTGGCGGACGCCTGCGCCTTCCTGCTGCGGTTGGAAAACCCGCCGGACCTCGTGAATGTCGGTTGTGGCACGGATGAGACGATCCGTGAGCTGGTGGAACAGGTGGCCGAGGTTGTCGGCTTCCAGGGCAAGATCGTCTGGGATGCCTCGAAGCCTGACGGCTCGCCGCGCAAGTTGCTCGACACCTCATTGCTGAACTCCCTCGGCTGGCAGCCGCGCATCTCGCTCAAGGAAGGGCTGGCACGCACTTACCAGTCCTTCTTGGAAGAGCAGCAGGCCGGCAAACTGCGCGGCTGACGCTTCTGGCGTTGCGATCATGAAAGTCCTGCTGCTCAACCAGTGCTTCCACCCGGATCACGTCGCCACGGCGCAGCATCTCACCGATCTGGCGCTGGAGCTGGTCAAATGCGGTCACGAAGTCACCGTGGTGGCTTCGTCACGCGGTTATGATGATCCCAGCATCCGCTATCCGGTGCGCGAAACCTGGCAGGGCATCAACATCCGTCGCATCTGGACGCCTGGCCTCGGTAAAAAAGCCAAGTGGCGGCGGCTGATAGATTTCGCGATGTTCTGGGGGAATGCGAAACGCATTCTCTTTTTTTTGCCCCGGCAGGACGTGACGGTTTGCCTCACTTCGCCGCCATTAATCTCGACGTTAGGCACCGCGGTGGCGAAACTCAAGGGCGGGGCGGTCGTGCCTTGGGTGATGGACTTGAATCCTGATGAGGCGGTGGCAGCGGGATGGCTCAAGGCCGGTGGTATTGTTGAGCGTGCGCTGACCTTCATCCAAAGCTGGAGCTTTCGCCAGGCGTCGCGCATCATCGCGCTGGATCGCTTCATGGCGGAGCGTTTGAAGGCCAAGGGCGTGCGTGAAGACGTGATCCACACCGACGCGCCTTGGTCGCACGATCAGGCGGTCTGTTACGATCCTGCGGCGCGTGAGGCGTTTCGCGCAGAGCACGGTCTCACGGGCAAGTTCATCGTCATGTACTCGGGGAATCACAGCCCCTGTCATCCGTTGGATGGAGTGCTGGCGGCGGCAGATGAACTGAAGTCGGAGCCGCGGCTTCACTTCCTCTTTGTGGGCGGCGGCAGTGAGTTCAAGAAGGTGCAGGCGTTTGCGAAGGAGCGGGCGCTGAAGAACATCACCTGCCTGCCGTATCAGCCGATGGAGAAGCTCTCTGGCTCGCTTTCCTCGGCGGATTTGCATCTCGTCGTCATGGGCGAGCCGTTTGTGGGCATCGTGCATCCCTGCAAAATCTACAACATCCTCACGCTGGGCATTCCCTTTCTCTTCATCGGCCCGGATCAGAGCCATGGAGCGGATCTTGCGCGGCGTCTTAATGATCCGCTGCATGCTCGCACAGCACGCAATGGCGACACGCGTGAGATCGTGGCGCAAATCCGCTCGGCGATTCAGCTCGGGCCGCGTCCGGTGAACGTGGCGGCGCAGGCGCTCGGCGCGGAGTTTTCCCAATCGTTGCTTTGCCCGCGATTGGTGCGCATCATTGAGCAGGCCGGAGCACGCGCTTGATCAGCTCGTAGCTGGCGAAGCGTTCGGTGTCCGGGAAATCGTGGTCGGAGTCGGGGTGGGCGATTTTCAGTCGTGACTCCGCCTGGTGCAGCTTGAACAAGGACAGAGCTGCGGTCGCAATGCGGTCCACACTCTGCCAGCGGAAGTTCGCGTCCTTCAGCGGCGCGTTCACAAACACATGGCGCGGTGCGAGGCAGGCGATCAGCTCGTAATGATCCCAGGGCACGTCCTGCGGGCGGCCGAGGTAGTCCTGCATCTTCATCATGTAGCGCTCCTGCACATAGCCTTTGATGTTGCCGCCGTAGTAGTCCAGCAGCGAGTCAAAGCCACAGCTTGAGACAATGACTTGGATGCGCTCGTCAAACACAGCGGTGAAGATGGCGTTGTGACCGCCGAGCGAGTGGCCGATGGCGGCAAAGCCGTGCGCACTGTCCACGAACGGCAGCGATTCGAGGTAGTCGAGGCCGCGCACGTTGTCCCAGATGGCCTTCATCGTGCCGCTGGGCATGTGGAGCGCCTTCAGGTCCGGCTGATACTTCGCCAGCAGCGGATAGCTCGGTGACAGCGTCACAAAGCCACGTTCCGCCAGCTCCTGCGCATACTGGCGGTGAGGTCTGCCGCCAAGCCCCACCACAACCATGTGGCCGATGTTATTCTCCGTCGGATGCAGGCAGAGCACAGCAGGTATTTTCGTTCCGGCCAGCGCTGTTTTCGGGATGCACAGATAAGCCGGCACCTTCCCGCCCGGCTGCGAGGTGTAGGTGATCAAGCGGCGCACATAGCTGCCGCAATCGACTTCCTCAATGACCTGCGGATCGAGCGCACAGCGCATCTCCGCTCCAGGCAGGGGACCGGCGACCTGCTGAAAGCCCGCCAGCGCCTCCTTGCGCCGGAAGTCCCACTCGGCGGGTGTCGCGGCGATCTTTTTTGTGCCGTCGGCAGTTTTGTATTCCAGCAGATTCGTCCGGCTCAGGCCACGGATGGGCGGAATCTCATCGGCGCAGGCAAAACAGGGCAGGGCAAGGGCAAAAAGAAGGCGGCGCATGAGGTTCATACGCCGCCGTGGTGGAAAGCTTATCCGCGCTGCTTATTCCTCATCACGCTGGCCGCCCAGCATGTGCATGACGTAATAGAGGAAGGTGGCCAGGGCGCTGATGAAGGCCGCGACGTAGGTTAGGGCGGCGGCGTCCAGCACCTTGCTCATCGCGGCAGTTTCCGCGCCGGGGGAGATGGCACCGGTGCTCGCCAGAATGCGCTTTGCACGAGCAGTGGCGTCAAACTCCACTGGCAGCGTGATGAGTTGGAACACCATCACGATGCCAAAGCACACCGCGAGGACCGGGATGGCGACGCGTGGCGCGAAGTAGAGCAGGCCCATGCCAAGGAAGGGGATGATGTTCCCCGCGATGGTGGTGATGCCCACCGCCGCCATGCGCCATTGTAGTGGCGCGTAAAGCTGCTGGTGCTGGATGGCATGCCCGGCCTCATGTGCGGCCACGCCCAGCGCGGCCACGTTTCTGCCGTGGTAATTCTCCTCGCAGAGCACGAGACGCTTGTTCGTCGGATCGTAATGGTCGCTCAGCAGCCCGTGGGTGGACTCCACGGTCACGTCGCGGATGCCGTTGAGGTCCAGGATGCGCCGGGCGATGTCCGCGCCGGACATGCCGGAACTGGCCGGCACCTGGGAATAATGGTTGTAGGCGCTCTTTACTCGCCACGAGGCCAGCAGGGCCAGCGCGGTCGTGCCAAGGCAGATGAGCATGTAGAAGGGATCGAAGACAATCATGGTGTTTTGTGTGGGGTTTGCCTTCTCTTACGCGACAGGCGGCGCAAGGGAAGCGCGGAGACGTTGCAAAACCGTGCGCACTTTGTCACACAAAATCCGCTGTTGCGCCTGCTTGCGGCTGCGATTGAGTCATGCCTCATGGAATCCCCCTCCTCAAGCCCGGCAGATCCTGCCGCCCCCATTGTCTGCCGTGTGACGCCCTGGTACTTCCGTCGCATGGGCATGCTCGCAGGTTTGATGCTCGTTTTCGGCCTGGTTTTCCTCTACGACGGCGTGTGGGGCTATCCGAAGTCCGTCGCCCTCGCGCAGAAGAAGGAATGGTTCACCACCGAGTTCCTGCCATCCTTTGACAAAGCGAAGCTTGAAGGCCGCCTCGACCAGTGGATCGCCGACGCGAAGGCGAAAGGCCTGCCCACCGGCAGCGAGGGCGAGCCGCCGAAGTGGGTCAGCCACGCCGCCCAGAACGGCTGGGACGAAGATCCGAAGCTCTACAGCGACCGCGAGATCGCCGAGCAGTTTTGGTTTGGATATGGCTGCATCGCCGGGGCGCTCATCACCGGCATAGTGCTCTTGTTGAACCGTGGCAAACTCCTACGCGCCGAGGCCGACCACTGGATCACCCCCGAGGGCGTCAAAATCGCCTTCTCAGACGTCTTCCGCATCGACAAGCGCAAGTGGGATCACAAAGGCCTCGCCTACGCCTGGCATCGCACCCCGGCGGGCGCGGAAAAGCGCGCCGTTATCGACGATTTGAAATTCGCCGGAGCCGATCAGGTGCTGGAGCGTTTGCTCAGTCGTTTCAGCGGTGAGTTGATCGAAAAGGTCAGCGCCACGCCGCCCGAAGTGGAAGCTCCGGCGGACAGCGCTTTGTGACGTTGTTTTTCACCACTGGAAAAACCCGCGATTTTCCCCTTGCCAAAACATAGTCAGCCGCTAAAGCTCCGCCCCACTCACCCACCCCCTCTCTATGGCAGAAAACATCACAGAAAAAGTCCGAGACATCATCGTTGAACAACTCGGCGTGAATCCCGAGCAGGTCACCCCCGAAGCCAAATTCATCGAAGATCTCGGAGCCGACTCCCTCGACACCGTCGAGTTGGTGATGGCTTTCGAAGAAGAGTTCGGCATCGACGTTCCCGACGAGGAGGCTGAAAAGCTTCAGTCTGTGGGCGACGTCGTCCGCTATGTCGAGGAAAACGCGGAGTAATCCGTTCCTCAAAAAAACTTTGCAAAAAGCCGGACGGATCCCGCCGTCCGGCTTTTTGTTTTTTCAGCCTGTCAGGGAATGATGCAAGGCAGAGTCTTGGCTTCCATCGACAGCCGATGACTCCTTATTGCTCGGGAGATCGCCCTGAAGGTTCCGAAACCCTTGGCATCAGAAAGAAGAAATGAATCTGGGTTAAGGCGCGGTGCCGCTGATCTTGGGCTATTTTAATGGCAAGAGCGCTATGAACCCGGCGTGGAGGGGCGTCGCTCATGGGGGCAAGCAAATTCACACTCAATATTTGAATCTTTTTCTTGGCGCGATGTTCTAAATCACCAACAACCACCGCAGGCCATGAACGCCAACCTCCACCTTCCTTCACGAGGATGGAGCCGTGCCGAAGAAAGCCACAAGCACGGCTCAGGGGGAGAAAGAGCGCCTCGCATCGGCCTGGTGCTCTCCAGCGGCGGCGCACGCGGTCTGGCGCACGCGGGAGTGATCCAGGTGCTTGAAGAAGAAGGTATTCAGATCGCCGCCATCGCTGGATGCAGCATGGGGGCCTATGTGGGAGCGCTGTGGGCCGCCGGGCTCAATGGTGTGCAGCTCGAAGCCCGGGCGCGCGAAATCAAAGACCGAAAAGCCCTCAAGGCATTGCTCGATTTTGTGATTCCACCCTCCGAGGGGCTTATTCGAGGTGAAAAAATCCGTCGTCACTTCGAGCGTGATCTTGGCACCAAGACTTTTGCTGATCTTGAGAGGCCGCTCCTCATCGTTGCCACTGACCTCGACCGACTCACGCCGCATGTCTTTGACTCCGGCCCCGTTTCGCCAGCCGTGCATGCCAGCGCGGCGATTCCGGCCATCTGCGCTCCTGTCCATCTCAATGGCCGTCGTTACACCGATGGCGGCACCTCGGAGCCGCTGCCAGTGACCTTGCTCAAAAAGCGCCTGCATCTCGATCACATCATCGCGGTCAATGTCATGCCCATGCCGGGCGATTTCGAGTCCAGCCTCAATGGTGATCTTAGCATGAGGGACAAGGCACCTGGCAATATCTTCGTCCGCATCTTCCGTTCGATCTGGCGCAAGCTGAACCTCCTCGCCTATGGCAACGTGCTCGACACTTTCCGCCGTGCTTTGATGGCCGCGCAGCTTCGCCTCATCGCCAAAGAGGAAGCCGCTGCCGATGTGGTGATCCATCCGCGCTTCACCACCTCGACGTGGCATGACTTTGAAAATTTCGGGCACTACCTGCAGGCCGGTCGCGATGCCGCAACCGCAGCGCTGCCTGCCATCCGTGCCCTGCTTAGCCCCGCAACCATCAACCAGGAGACAATCAGCCATGAAATTGCTCCATCACACACCCGAATGGAATACCTCGCCGCCTGAAGTTTGGAAGCACTGGCAGATCGCGCAACTGCGCGACTATCTGAACCGCCGCGTGATCCCGTTCAGCGCGCATTACGGACGCCTGTTTAAAGAACACGGCATCCACCCGCTCGACATCAAGTCGTTCGACGACTGGAGTCATGTGCCATTCACCTCGAAGCGCGATCTCGCCAATCCGCGTGACTTCGTGCTCATGCCCAATGAAGCCGTGTTGCGGCGCGAGCCCGGCATGATCTTTGACGCGCTGCTGCATGGACGTGCTGCCGCGAAAGAACACGCCGAAGCTGAGTTTCGCCCAATTCTGCTCACCAGCACCACGGGGCGTAGCTCAGACCCCGTGCCGTTTCTCTACACGAAGCACGATCTGGCCAACCTCGACCTCAGCGGCACTCGTTTGATGCTCGCTGGCCGCTCGCAGCGCGAGTTCCGGCACATGAACCTCTTTCCGTATGCACCGCACCTTGCCTTCTGGCTCGCGCATCACGCGGGACTCGGCTTTGGCACCTTCATGCTCAGCACTGGCGGTGGTAAGACGCTCGGCACCGATGGCAACATCAAGCTCATCGACAAAATCCAGCCAGACATCCTCATCGGCATGCCCACCTTCATCTACCATGTGCTGCGTGAGGCGCATGAAAGCGGCAAACGCTGGACCAATCTGAAACGTCTCGTCCTCGGCGGCGAAAAAGTCGCCGAGGGCCTCCGCGCCCGGCTGCGTGATCTCGCCACGGCACTCGGCAGCCCCGATGTGCATGTGATGGCGACGTATGGATTTACCGAGGCAAAAATGGCCTTCCCTGAATGCGTGGGCGAGTCGCATGATTCGTTTGGCTATCATCTCAGTCCCGATCTTGGTCTCGTCGAGCTCATCGACCCGAAAACCGGCGAACTCGTCCCCGATGGTCATCCCGGCGAGATCGTCTTCACGCCGCTGAACGCTCGCGGCACCGTCGTTTTGCGCTACCGCACCGGAGACATCGCCGAAGGCGGCCTCATCTGGGAAAAGTGCCCCAACTGCGGCCGCACCTGCCCGCGCCTGCTCGGTCCCATCTCACGCGTGAGCGAAGTCAAAGAGCTGAACATGGACAAGCTCAAAGGCACGCTGGTGAACTTCAACGTGCTGGAGCACCTGCTCGACGATCAGCGCGGCATCTCCGCCTGGCAGATCGAGCTGCGCAAGCGGCACGATGATCCGCTCGAAACCGACGAGGTGCATCTCCACCTCAGCGCCGAGCCGGGGGTGCAGGAGTCTGATCTCGAACGCGCCGTCTCACGCCGTTTCCACGAGGCCACGGAGATCACCCCGAACGAGCTGCATTTTCACACGCTTGCCGAAATGCGCGAGCACCTCGGCATCGGCCGCCTTCTCAAGGAGGAAAAAATCGCCGATCACCGCCCGAAACCCGTCCCCAACCCTCAACTCGCCCTCAGCTCATGAAAACTCCCTCACTCGTCATCGTCTCGGCTGTCCGCACGCCGTTCTCGCGTGCTGGAAGCGATCTCGCTCATCTCGACGCCGTCGAACTCGGGCGGCACGCGGTCGCATCGCTACTCACTCGCACCGGCATTGATCCGATGCTGGTCGATGAGACAATCTTCGGCTGCGTCGGCCAGCCTGCGGACGCGATGAACATCGCCCGCGTCATCGCCTTGCGCGCCGGTTTGCCGGAGTCCAAGCCCGCGATGACCGTGCATCGCAATTGCGCATCCGGTTTGGAGGCGATCACGCTTGCGCATGCGAAGATGTGCGCGGGGCAGGGGGAGGTCTTCATCGTTGGCGGCACGGAAAGCATGAGCCACATGCCGCTCTACTTTTCCGAGCATGCGGCGGCCAATTTCGCCGCCATGAGTCGCGCCCGTGACTTCACCGGCCGCGCCAAGGCCATGCTTAATTTCCGCCCGGCTGATTTCGCGCCTGTGATCGGCCTCAAGCTCGGCCTGACCGACCCTGTTTCCAATCTGAACATGGGCCAGACTGCCGAAGTGCTTGCGCGGGAGTTTGGCATCACGCGTGACATGCAGGACGCCTTTGCGATGCGGTCACATCTTCGCGCCACGCAGGCGAATCACCTGCTGAATCAGGAGATCGCCCCTGTTCTCGGCAAAATCATCGTTTCGACGGACAACGGCATCCGCAGTGACTCCAGCCTCGAAAAACTCGCGAAACTCAAGCCACTCTTCGACACGCTCACCGGCAGTGTCACCGCCGGAAACTCCTCGCAGATCACGGATGGTGCCGTGGCGCTGCTTGTCGCGACGGAAGAAGCTGCTGCCGCACACAACTGGAAACCGCTGGGTCGTCTTGTCAGCTACGCGGCGACCGGCTGTGACCCCGTGCGCATGGGACTTGGCCCGGTGCGCGCGATGGATGCCGCGCTGCATCGCGGCGGCTGGAAACTCGATGACGCTGATGTCATCGAGATCAACGAGGCCTTCGCCGTGCAGGTGCTGGCGGTGATGAAATGCCTCGCTGATCCCGCCAGCGCCCGCCGTGCCGGTTTGGAGGCTCCGCTTGGCGAAATCGACCCCGCCAAGATCAACGCCTGCGGCGGTGCCATCGCGCTCGGCCACCCTGTCGGCGCCAGCGGCGCTCGTCTGGTGCAAACCGCGCTCAATCAGCTTCACGCCACCGATTCCAAACGCGCCGTCATCAGCCTCTGCGTCGGCGGAGGGCAGGGGATGGCCGCCTGTCTCGAAGCACTCTGAATTTCAAGCTCACTCATCGCATCCAACCTAACGCCATGAAAACACTCCTCACCTACTGTCCCTCGATCATCCATGACCCTCCGCATGTGCTGGAGGACATCGTTCACGGTCATCCGATCCAGCCGAAGCACTTCCGACTTGAGGTCGATCACGACGGCATCGCGTGGCTGGTCTTCGACACGCCGAAGTCCTCCGTCAACGTCTGGAATGAGGAGACGCTGCGCGAGTTTAATCACAACCTTGAGTCTCTAGAACACGACACCCGTGTTAAGGCGCTCGTGCTGCGCAGCGGCAAGGATCGCATCTTTGTGGCCGGGGCAGACCTCAAGGGCATCCGCAGCATGCAGCCCATGCGTGTGAACGATCTCATCTGGCTCGGCCAAGCCGTGTTTGACCGGTTGGCACGGCTCAAGATGCCAAAAATCGCCTCGATTCACGGCGCGTGCATGGGCGGTGGCTTTGAAGTCACGCTCGCCTGCGACTGGCGTATCGCCAGCGATCATCCTTCGACAAAAATTGGCCTGCCGGAAACGCAGCTTGGCATTCTTCCGGCCTGGGGCGGTTCCACTCGGCTGCCTCGCCTCATTGGCGTGCGCAAGGCGCTCGATCTCATCACCAGCGGCAAATTGCTCAGCGCATCTGCCGCGAAACATGCGGGCCTCGTCAGCCATGTCGTGGCTCCCGAGCATCTCGAAACACTCGCCCGTCGTCTGGTGCGTGAAAAACGCCCCACAGCGCGATTCCACCTCGAAAACCTGTTTGCGCCGCTCATCGGTCGCATTGCCAAAAAGAAGGCTCTGGCGAAGACACGCGGGCTTTATCCCTCCATCACGAAGGCCATCGAAGTCGTCACCCACGCGGTGAGTCGCGAGCTTGAAGATGGATTCAAGCTGGAGCGCGACGCGGTGGCGGAACTCATCAAAAACCGCGAAACCGCCCGGTTGATCGATCTTTTCTTCAAGCGCGAGGAAGCCAGCAAACGTCCCGCTCTCGTCGGGACGGCGATTCCCATCCACGATGCCGTTGTCATCGGCGCGGGCGTGATGGGCGCTGGCATTGCGCACACACTCGCTTCGCGTGGCGTCCGGGTCTTGATGACGGATGTCACCTCCGACAGCCTCGCGCGTGGCCTGGAACGGATTCATGGCCTCGTTTCAGATGCCGCGCGCCGCAGGCTGGTCAGCAAAGTCCAGGCGCGTGACACGCTTGATCGCATCAGCACCACACACACGCCGGTGCCGTTGAACCGTCATCATCTCGTCATTGAGGCGGCCACGGAGAGCATGGAGTTGAAGAAAAAGATCTTCGCTGATCTTGCTGCCCGTGTTTCGAGCGACACCATCCTCGCCACGAACACCAGCGCGCTTTCCGTCGCCGAACTCGCCAAGACAGTGCCGCATCCTGAGCGTGTGATCGGCCTGCATTTCTTCAACCCGGTGCATCGTATGCCGTTGGTGGAGATCATCACGCTGCCTGAAACCTCGCCCGATGTGCTCGCCACGGCGATCAGCTTTGTGCAGAAGGCCGGCAAGACACCGGTGGTCGTCAAAGACAGCCCCGGCTTCCTCGTGAACCGCATTTTGATGCCGTATCTCATGGAGGCCGTCCGGTTGCATGAGAACGGCATTCCCGTGAAGGACATCGACGAGGCCATGCTCGAATTTGGCATGCCGATGGGGCCGATGCGTCTGCTGGATGAGATCGGCATTGATGTGGCCGCGCACGTCGCCAAAACACTCGCCGCCGCCTTCCCGGAGCGCTTTCCGCAGTCGAATGCGCTCAATAAAATGGTCGCTGTTGGTCATCTCGGCAAAAAAGCCGGGCTGGGCTTTTACCGTTATGAAAACGGGAAGGAGATCGCTCTCGGCAGGCATGCGGATGTGCCGCGTCATGAGAGCATCCAGACGAATCTCGCGCTGCTCATCAGCCAGGAGGCGATGCGGTGCCTCAAGGAGGGCATCGCCCGCAACGCCGATGACATCGACCTCGCGATGGTGCTCGGCACCGGCTACCCGCCGTTTCGCGGCGGTCCCATCACTTTCGCCCGGGACACGGGCATCATTGATTATTAAACCATCACCTGGAGGACAAGGCCATGAACTCTACCACACTCGAAGAAGCGAAAACCCTCATCGACACATCCCGCATGAACGCGGGGCAGCGTGCCGCGCTGGAAATGGCGGAAGCCGCCCGCGACGAGCGGCGCAACACCGGACTCGCCGCCGGGATTTTCTTTGGCGATCCGGATTTCGACAGGCTGCTTCCGTTTCCGAAACAAAGCGTCGAAGATCACGATCAAGGCGATGCCTTTCTGCACCGGCTTGAGGCCGTGCTCGACCAATTCGCCGATCCTGATGCCATTGACGCCACGGGCGAGATTCCTGACGAACTGCTGAACGAGCTGGCGAAGCTTGGCGCGTTCGGCATCAAAATTCCGGTCAGATACGGCGGCCTGGGGTTGTCGCAGACGAATTATTCTCGCGCGGCGATGTTGCTGGGCAGTCGTTGCGGCAATCTGGCGGCGCTGCTTTCTGCGCATCAGTCGATTGGCGCGCCGCAGCCGCTCATTCTGTTTGGCACCGAGGAACAGAAGGCGAAATACCTGCCTCGTTGCGCACGAGGTGAGATCAGCGCGTTTGCTTTGACCGAAAACGATGTCGGCTCCGATCCGGCAAGGATGAAGACTGAGGCGGTGCTGGATGGAGATGATTACATCCTCAATGGCGAGAAGCTGTGGTGTACGAACGGCACGAAGGCCGGAATGATCGTGGTGATGGCGAAAACGCCGTTGCCTGGCAAGCCGCATGCGACTTCTGCCTTCATCGTCGAAACAAGCTGGCCGGGTGTGGAAATCATTCATCGCTGCCGCTTCATGGGCCTCAAGGCGCTCTACAACGGCGTGATCCGTTTTGAAAACGTGCGCGTGCCGGTGACGAACGTGCTGGGCGGTGTCGGACGTGGCTTGAAGGTGGCTTTGACGACGCTGAACACGGGCCGGATTACACTTCCTGCGGCATGCACGGGATTGTCACAGCGCTGCCTCGACATAAGCACACGCTGGGCGAAGTCGCGCGAGCAGTGGGGTCAGCCGATTGGTCGTCACGCGGCGGTGGCTGACAAACTCAGCCGCATGGCCGCCGACACCTTCGCGATGGAGAGCGTCGTGCGTTATGTCTCGGCGCTCGTGGACAAAGACAAGCACGCCGACGTGCGGCTTGAAGCTGCGATCGGCAAACTGTGGAGCAGCGAGAAGTCCTGGCGCATCATGGATGACACGATGCAGATTCGTGGCGGGCGTGGTTTTGAAACGGCGCAGTCGCTTAAAGCGCGTGGCGAGGTGCCGGAGCCGGTGGAGCGGCTGTTCCGCGACTCACGCATCAACACGATCTTCGAGGGCAGCAGTGAGATCATGCGTCTGTTCATCGCCCGCGAGGCGCTGGAGCCGCATTTGAGGCTCGGAGCTGAAGCGGTGAACTCGACCTTGCCTTGGAAGGTTCGCGCGAAGGCTGCGATGCGCGCTGCACGGTTCTACGCGACGTGGTATCCGATGAAATGGCTGCCGTTTGGCTCCGGTGATGCCAAAGAGCTGCTGCATCCTGATTTGCAGGCCGATTTGGACGCTGTGGCCCGTCTGAGCCGCAAACTGGCGCGTGATCTGTTCCTCGCGATGGCGATGAACGGGCCGAAACTCGAAAAACGGCAGGTTCTGCTTGGTCACTTTGTCGATGTCGGCGCGGAGTTGTTTGTGTGGAGCTGCGCTCTGGCGCATGCCGAGTCCAAAATCACGGACTCATCAATGCCAGAGGCCGAGATCGGCAAGCTGGTGCGTTTGGTGAAGTTCTTCGGTAAAATCACCCGCGAGCGCATCGCGGCGAGCTTTGCCAAGCTGCATGCTGGTATCGATTCGGAGAGCTGGAAGGTGGCGCAGGAACTTTGAACTGGCGTGGATGATGCTGGGTGGATATATCGTGGCCGGTTCGAAGAACCGGCCACATCCACTTCAAATATCCAGCCTCATGCTCAAAGAATTCAAGGCATTCATCCTCAAAGGCAACGTCATCGACCTCTCCACCGGTGTGATCATTGGCGCTGCGTTCACAGGCATCGTCACCGCCTTCACCAAGGGCATTGTCGAGCCGATCCTGGCGTTGCCCGGTGGTGGCTCCAGCCCGAAGCTGACGATTCCGATCAAGGAAACGATGGTCGAGGTGGCGAAGCTGGGTGCGGATGGCAAACCGGTCATGGAGAACGGCAAGGCCGTGATGGAAATGGTCCCCAAGATCATCGAACTCGATCTCGGCCTCATCATCGGCGCCGTGATCAGCTTTCTCATCACGGCGGCAGTCGTCTTTTTTGTGATTGTGAAGCCCATCAACAAGCTGATGGCGCTGACGAAGAAAAAAGAAGCCGAAGCGCCACCGCCTGCGCCTGCCGCAGACATTGTGCTGCTCACGGAAATCCGCGACCTGCTAAAAAAGTAGGACGCTACGGCGACTCCGCTTCTTCGCTTCGTTCGACGAAACGCATGGCGTGGTCGATGAAACGTAGGAGGACGTCGTCGGTGGGGCCGTTGCGGTTTTTGGCGAGGATGAGCATGGCCTCGCCTTTTTTCTTTTCCTCAGCCTCCTCGTCTTCGACTTCCATCTTCGCGCCAGCGTAGTCCGAACGCGTGAGGAGACCGACCATGTCGGCGTCCTGCTCGATGGAGCCCGATTCGCGAAGATCGGAAAGTACGGGGCGCTGGCCTTTGCGGGATTCGACCGCACGATTGAGCTGGGCGAGGACGATGATCGGAACGTTGAGTTCTTTGGCGAGACCTTTGATGCCGGCGGAGATTTCCGCGATTTCGATCTGACGGTTGTCCTTGGCCCGGCGGCTCTGGGAGGTGACGAGCTGAAGATAATCGATCATGATCATCTGAATGCCGTGCTGTTTTTTGAGGCGGCGTGACTTGGCGCGCATCTCCATGATGTCGAGACCGGGCGTTTCATCGATGAAGATGTGCGCTTTTTGGAGGTCACGTGTGGCTTTGGCCAGCGCGTCCTGCTGCGCACGAGAAAGGAGGCCGCGTGAGAGATCCTGCATGCTCAATCGCGCACGGGAGACGAGCAGACGACGAACGAGCATGGTGGCGCTCATTTCGAGGGAGAACACGGCGCAGGGCGTGTTGCAGTCCACGGCGATGTGCTCGACGATGTTCATCGCGAGCGAGGTTTTGCCCATCGACGGACGGGCGGCGATGACGAACATTTCGCCGCCTTGCAGGCCGGAACTCATGCTGTCGAGCTTGCTGTAGCCGGTGGAGAGGCCGCGAAGCTGGCCGGGATGCTCCAGCATGTACTGGATGCTGTCGATGGCATCCATGACGTGGGTGGAGAGCGTTTTGATGCCCTCCTTGGCTCCGACGGATTCTCTCACCGCGAGGACACGCTGCTCAGCGTGGTCGATGAGCGTGTCGATGTTCTCATCCATCTGCTCTTTCCCGTGCTCGTAGGCGTGATGGATGTTCAGCGAACTGGCGTGGATGAGCTCACGCAGGATGTGCTTGTCGAGAACGATCTTCTTATAATACGGGAAGTGCGAAGGGATCGGGACGAAGGCGAACAGCTCCGAGATCGCGGCGGCACCGCCGACCTTGTCGAGGAGGTTCTGCTCCCGCAGCGCGTGGGTCAGCGTGACGGGATCGACGGGCAGGTTTTTGTCGTAAAACTCCAGCAGCTTCTCGTAAATCGTGCGGTTGGCGTCGTGGTAAAAGGCGAGCGCGGGGAGTGTGACGCGGCACTCGCTCAGGCGTTCAACCGGATCCTGGAGGAGGCAGGAGAGAACGCCTTTTTCGGCTTCGTCACTGAAAGGCAGGGCACGATTGAAGGAGGCGAGAAGTTCCTCCGCCGAGGGGATTTCATTGCGCTTTTTAAAATTCTCCCGTTTTGGCGCGGAAACTTCGGCTCCGCCTGGGGATGCGGTTGCGGCGGTGTTGGGAGTGGAGTTTTCGGCCATGAGGGCGCTCAGAATGGCAGGGCGGGGGAATCGCGTCAACGCCGCAGGCTGTTGAGATTGTGTGAGAGAGTTTGGTGAGCTTAACAAAAATCTTTCAGCTAATGCTTGATTTGTATGGGCTTTATCCTGAAAAATGAACGCTTCCCGTATCGCCGGGTCAAACGCCCCTCCCACTAACAACCAATATGTTACTCACAGCTATCAAACTTAAATTCGCGGCCTTGGTCGCGGTCGCCGGCATCGACACTGCCGAAATGCCCGGTGCCTCGAAGGAATTCGTTGATATCCTCACGAGCCTGAAGGCAGAGCAGGACAAAGTGCAGCAAAACCCCGGTGCGAATAACACCGACATCAACAAGTCGTTTAACGACGCCGTCGCCAAGGTGCGAGAACTGGTTCAGAAGGGTGACAAAGACGCGACTTACGCGCTTGCCCACTGGGGCGTGCTCAGCGGTGCCAACATCAACGAAGTGGCTGCGTTGTTCCGCAAGGCTGCTGACCAGGGACAGATTCTCGCTAAGTCCGAGCTGGCCCAGGTGCTCATGCAGGCCGGGGCGCAAAATCCCGAGGCAGTCAAGGAAGCCATCAAGCTCATCAAAGATGCTGAGGCTGCTGACAACAAAGTTGCCCGCCGCATGCTGGCCCAGCTTCACCTGCAAGGGGTGACCGAAGGTGAAAAGGGAGTCGTCGTTGTCGAAAAAAGCGTGGCCAAGGCCAAAGAGCTTCTCGACAAAGGCAACAAGGCAGGGGACGGCGAGGCCACCCTTGGTCTGGCGCAGTTGTATTCGGCTGGAGTCGAAGGTGTGCAGCAGGATCATCAGAAGGCGCTTGAATACCTCATTCAGGCAGGCACGCAGGGCAACGCGGTGGCGCTCAGCACCTATGGTGCCCGTCTTCTCAATGGCGATCCAGACACCAAGGAAAGCCCCAAGCTTGTGAAGAAGGACGTGGCCGCCGCGCTCAAAATGTTCAACGACGCTGCTGAGAAGGGCCTGGCTGCTGCCAACCGTATCCTTGGTCAGATCTATGAAAACGGTGTCGGTCCAGATGGTGTGGATGTGAAGCAGGACGTCACCAAGGCGTTTGAATACTACACCAAGGCAGCCAACGGCAACGATCCCCAGGCTCTGTTCCGTCTGGGCAATGCCTTTGAAACCGGCATCATCAAAGACCCCAAGGGCAAGCGTGATGACAAGGAAAACGTCCTCATCCAGCCGAATCCGAAGAGCGCCCTCGACCTCTACCGTCTCGCCGCTCAGAACAATCTGGCCGAGGCCTTCTTCAATGTGGGCGTGTACTACGAAACTGGCACTGTGGTGGACAAAGACCCTGCCAAGGCATTCACCTTCCACATGAAGGCTTCCACCGCCGGCATCCCGCAGGCGATGAACCGTCTCGCCGGCCTCTATGCCAATGGAACCGGTGTGACGCAGGACTTGGTTGCAGCCGCCGGCTGGTACCAGCGTGCCGCAAGCATGGGCTTCGCTCCTGCGCAGATCGCATTGGGCATTCTGTATGAACAGGGAGCTGGCGTGCCCCAGAGCCGCACTGTGGCCGCTGGTCATTACTCCGATGCCGCCCAGCAGGGCAATGCACTCGCGATGCTTCGTCTGGCGAATCTTTATGCTGTGGGTGTGAATCCCGGCACTCCTGAGTTCCCACGTGCATGGGCTTATGCCAAGCAGGCCGATGACCTCGCCAAAGCCAGCGGTAACAAGGCTGACCTCGACGTCACCGCCAACGTGATTTCGCAACTGGAAGCCAAGATGGCCGACGCCGACAAGGCCGAAGCCAAGAAGATCTATGACAAGCTGCCGAAGCCTCAGGCTGCTCCTGCCGCCGCCCCCACACCTGCCGCCGCCCCGGCCGCTGGTGAATCAAAGAAGAAGAAATAAGCACTTGTCAAAATAGACCTCTTTGCTAGTCTCCGGCTCCCCAAAACAGGGGAGCCGGTTTTTTTTAATTCCGGGGCATTAGCTCAGTTGGTAGAGCGCCTGCATGGCATGCAGGAGGTCAGCGGTTCGAACCCGCTATGCTCCACCACCGCAACCGTTGGAGAAATCCCGCCATGAAGCGCTTGCTGATCCTGTTGTTGGTCTGCGGTAGTGGCATCACTCCGACACAGAAGGCAGCGGCTCGTGAAGTGCAGAGCCACGGTTTGCTTTTTGAGCAATGGCTGCGCGAGACCTTTTTCGGTGGTTACATGCCGGAAAGCCATACGCAGAAGTGGGACATTCCCGCTGCGGCCAATCCTGATCATGGCCGTGTTCCCGTGAATCCCAAGGCGGCGAAGCATGGAACACCGGTGGGCCTGGGGGACGCGCTGAGGCAGTTTGAGATCGCTGAGACTTTCATGCTCATCGTGGGCTTCTGGCAACAGACGACTCCAAACGAAAAACGATGGACGAATGTCCAGTCGGTCGTTGTGACACCGGAAAAATGGAAAAAACTCTGGTTTCCGGTCACCTCCGAGGATCTCAAAAAGCTAGACACTGTCATCAAGGACAAGTCGTTGAGCCTGGAGGAGGCCCGAGTGCGGGCGCAGTCGATCAAATCACGGCATCCCTTCACCGAGGCGGTGATTCAGGTGAATCCGAAGATCGACGGCAGCCAGCGCCGCCTGCAATGCAGTCTGCGATTTGACGATTTCTTCAAGCATCTCGCGCCACAGGCGTCGTCAGTTCCTCAGGTTCAGCCGCAGGTTTTTGGAGTGCCTATTCCAGCCGCTTTTGAGTCCGCGCCGCGCAAATTGGGGCCGCCTTGACGCAAAGGAATGCAGATTGCAGTTAGACACCCTGATTTTTCCGCTCAATATCCTTGCCGTTTCAACGGGGTTTGTTAACAAATCGCCCCATAGCAGGCATTTTTATGAAGTTCACCATCAGCAAGGAATCATTCCTGGACGCCATCAACCAGGTTCAGCATGTGGTCAGTTCGCGCACCACGCTCGCCATCCTCTCCAATGTCCTGCTCAAGGCCAAGGATGGGGTGCTGGAGCTCACCACCACCGACCTCGACGTGGGGGTGACATGTTCCGTTCCTGCGGAAGTGGACGAGCCGGGGGCCACCACGCTGCCGGCGAGGCGTCTCGCCACCATCGTTCGTGAGCTGCCTGCTGAGGAGATCGAGTTCAAGGTGGACGAGAAAAACGTCGCCTCCATCCGTAGCGGCCCCAGCTATTTCAAGGTTCTCGGCCTCACCAGCGAGGAATTCCCTGCGCTGCCGCGTTTTGATGACGCGCGTGAGTTCCGCATTGAGCAGCAGGTGCTGCGCGATTGCCTCCGCAAGACCAGCTACGCCATCTCGACCGATGAGACCCGTTATGTGCTCAACGGCATCCTGTTTTCCTTCAAGGACAATGCTCTGACGATGGTCGCTACCGACGGGCGCCGCCTTGCGATGGTCGAGCAAGAACTGGAATTCCCGCAGAGTCAGGAGATCGACATCATCGTGCCCACCAAGGCTGTGAACGAGCTTTCCCGTCTATTGGAGGACTCGGGGGAGGTCGCCATACGCGTCACAGGCTCCCAGGTTGGCTTTGACCTCGGTGACAGCCTGCTCGTCAGCAAGCTGATCGACGGCAACTATCCGAACTACCGCCAGGTCATCCCAGGAGATTCCAAAGAGCGCATCCCGCTTGAGCGCGAGGCATTCCTCCGCGCCATTTCGCGCGTGTCGTTGCTTACCACGGACAAGTCGAACTCCATCAAGTTCATCTTCACTCCGGGCAGTTGTGAGATTGTGGCTTCCTCGCCGGACATTGGTGAGGCGCGTGAAACGCTCGCCATCAACTACAAAGGCGTTCCGATCACCATCGCCTTCAATCCTGAGTTCTCCATGGCCCCGCTGCGCAATCTGAGCGCCGATGAGGTGCATCTGCACCTGATTGATGAGATCAGCCCCGGGGTGCTGCGCAGCGGCACGAACTTCCTCTATGTGCTCATGCCCATGCGCGTGAATGCCTGACCCGGACCTTTTTTCCACCAGAACACCATGAAACGTCCCTTGCTGGCACTCTTGTTGATCGTCTCCGCTGTGAGCATGAACTCATGCTACGGACCCACTCCGCCGCCGCGCCCGCGTGGCCGCTCTTTGGATGCTCCGCCGCGTTACGGAGCCTCGCCGGAGCAGAACAGCTATTTTCAAGGAACCGACACGATTGATCCCAACGCGGCCGCCACAATCCAGCCGCCTGATCCCAATGCCGCGCCGACTGGAGACACGGTGACGACCCCGCCTCCGACTACCGGGGCCACCACCGCGCCGCCCCCCGTGACGGTCACACCTCCCGGCAGCACGCCTCCGACGACCACAGCTCCTCCGACTCCGCCCCCCGCTACCACTGAAATCCCCTACGCCACGCGCATTGCTGGCAAGCCAGGTTTCGTCAAGAGCCCCTTCGACCCGAACGGCCAGGCCATCGACGTGCGTGATTTCCAGTCGGGTCAGAAGGCCCGCTGCCCCTACACGGGCAAAATTTTCCGTGTGCCCTGATCGGCCGTGTTTTTCACGCGGGTCATCGAAATCAAATCCACGCCCGGTCCGTGGATTTGAAGGAGTCGATGTGAGCGGTGAGATTTCACCCAATTATCTGATTCGTGTCCTCTGAACGTTCCATCGCCATCTTCAGCCCCGGTCTGCTCGGTGGGTCGCTGGTGAAGACCATTTTGCAGCGCTTGCCGGGCGTTGAAGTGCGTGTTTGGGCGCGGCGGGAGGAGGCGGTGGAGGAAGTGAGGCGTGAGTTTCCATCGGTCATCGCCAGTTCCAGCATTGCGGACAGCATTCGTGGAGTTTCGCTGGCCGTGCTGTGCATGCCGGTGCAGCACATGCAGGGAGTGGCGCTTCAGATCGCGGATTGTGATCTCTCGGACGATTTGATTGTCACGGATGTGGGCAGTGTGAAGGGCAGCGTCGTTGCCGAACTGGAGCCGGTGTTTGACGGTACCAAGGCATGTTTCATCGGCAGCCACCCGATGGCCGGTTCGCAGCGCACCGGGCTGGCGCATGCGCGGGGGGATTTGTTTTATCAGTCGGCCTGCCTGATTACACCCACGGAAAAAACAAAGCGCGAGGACCATGACCGTATTCGCTCTTTTTGGATCAAGCTCGGCTGTCGTGTCCGTGAGATGACGCCGCAGAAGCATGATCACTGTGTCGCCCGCATTTCTCACCTGCCGCATGCCATGGCGGTGCTCACCACGCTGGCGGCTTTGCGCGATGACGCCAGTGTGCTCGACAACTCCGCCGGCGGTTTCCGTGACACTACGCGCGTGGCTGGCGGGGACCCGGCCATGTGGGCGGGAATTTTCCTCCACAACCGTGACGAGGTCATCGCCGCGCTGCAGGATGCTTCGGCCAGGATGACAGAGCTTCTTGAAATGCTCCAGAGCATGGACGAAGAAGCCCTCCGCCGTTTCCTCGCGCAGGCCAAAGCCTTGCGTGATCTCCTTCCGGCGGTCTGACGCATCATGGCCAGCCTCAAGTCGAAGAAACTCAAAAGCATCCCCGCCGAAATCACCGTTCCTGGTGACAAAAGCATCTCCCACCGTTCCGCGATGTTCGCGGGACTCGCGAAGGGCACCACTATTATCGAGGGCTTCCTGCCCAGCGAGGACTGCCTCTGCACCGTGCATGCCATGCAGGCGCTTGGAGCAACCGTGGAGCCATTGGAAGAAGTCGAGGGTGTCGGCTTGGTGAAACTCGCCATCACCGGCAATGGCCTGAAGCTCAAAGCGCCGACCAAGCCCGTCGATTGCGGCAACTCCGGCACCACCATCCGCCTGCTTGCCGGCATCTTGGCCGGGCAGGACTTTAAAACCGAGTTGTTTGGCGATGCCTCGCTCTCCCGCCGTCCGATGAAGCGCGTGTCCGATCCCCTGGGCCTGATGGGTGCGAAGATCACCGGCCAAGGTGAGAAAATTTGCGCGCCGCTTACCATCGAAGGCGGTCCTTTGAAGCCGATTTATTACAAGCTCCCCGTTGCCAGCGCCCAGGTGAAAAGCGCCATTTTGCTCGCGGGACTTTTCGCGCCAGGCAAGACCACCGTGGTCGAGCCTGTCGCCACGCGGAACCACACCGAGCGTCTGTTCACTCACTTTGGCATCAAATGGCTGCGTGAGGATGACTGCGTCAGCGTCTATGGCGGCCAGGAACCACGAGCCACTGACATCGTCGTGCCGGGGGACATCTCCAGCGCCGCGTTCTGGATGGTCGCCGCCGCCGCCTCGCCAGGGGCGCAGATCACGCTCAAAAACGTCGGCCTCAACCCCACCCGCACTGGCGTCATCAATGTCCTCCTGCGCATGGGTGCCCTCGTCACGAATTCAGAAACGCATTCTGATGGTGAACCACGCGGCAACATCACCGTCCGTGGCGGTGATTTGAACGCCACCGTCATCGGCGGCGCTGAAATCCCGAACGTTATCGACGAACTGCCCATCCTGGCGGTTGCTGGTGCCTTGGCGCGTGGGAAAACCCTCATCCGCGATGCCTCCGAGCTCCGCGTGAAGGAAACGGACCGCATTGCCGCCGTCGCGCAGAACCTTCGCGCTATGGGCGTCACCGTCACCGAGCATCCCGATGGCATGGAGATCGAGGGCGGAGCGAAATTGCAGGGAGCCACGCTGCCTTGCTGGGGCGACCATCGCATCGCCATGGCCTTCCTCGTGGCCGGCATGTTCGCAGAAGGCACCACCACCATCGAAGGCAGCGAGTGCATCTCCACCTCGTATCCCGGCTTTGAGCATCACCTCGATCTGTTCCTGCTGGGCGACACCGGCGCTCCACCGATCCCCGTCATGTCCGGAATTCCGCAGCCCCTGGCGGAAAAACTCAGCCAGAAGCACGCATGAGCGTCCCGCATCCCGTCATCACCATCGACGGTCCTGCCGCCTCCGGCAAAAGCAGCATCGCCCGCCTTGTCGCTCAGCGGCTCGGCTTCACCTATGTGAATACCGGCAACATGTATCGCGCCATGACCTGGGCCGTGCTCCAGGCTGGCGTTGATCCGCAGGATGCCGAAGCCGTTCGCGCCGCTGCCGCCGGCATTGGCATCGAGTCGCCTGTTGTTGAGGGCAAGACCCAGGTCTGCGTCTCCGGCCGCACACTCACCGATGCCGAACTCAACAGCGATCCCGTCAATCGTGCCGTTTCCTTCATCGCCCGCGTCGCCGAGGTGCGGGAACGTCTCGTCGCTGATCAACGTGCCTTGGGGAGCATCGGTCCGCTCGTCATGGAAGGTCGTGACATCGGCTCGGTCGTTTTTCCCGACAGCCCGCATAAAATCTACGTCGATGCCAGCGCGGAGGTCCGCGCCAGCCGCCGCAGCGCCCAGGGGCTTGCCGACCAGGTCGCAGAGCGCGATCGTCTCGACAAAGAGCGCAAAACCAGCCCGTTGGTCATTCCTGAAGGGGCCGTGGTCATCGATAATTCCCACATCACTCTCGACCAGGCCGTCGAGCAGGTGATTGCGGCGCTCAAGCTCTGAACCAACCAGCGACCGGGACTCCTATGAACTTCAGCTACTGGCTCGGCTATCGCTTCTTCAGCGAACTTGCCCGTGGCCTGTATGACTACCGTGTCATCGGCGCTGAAAAGCTGCAATTCTCCGGTCCGGCTCTCATCGCCTCCAACCACGACAGTTTTCTCGACCCCCCCTTCGTGGGCCAGGCTTTTGACGAGGCCATCCACTACTTCGCCCGCAAGTCACTCTTTGATCATCCCCTCGTCGGCAAAGTCCTTCGCAGTTGGCAGGCCATCCCCATCGACCGTGACAAGCCCGATGCTTCTTCCTTGAAGGCCACCATCCGCCTCCTGCGTGACGGAAAAAAAGTCCTCATCTTCCCCGAGGGAACACGCAGCCCCGATGGCAAGCTCCAGAAGGCGGAGGCCGGTGTCGGTCTCTTCATCGCCAAAGGCGGGGCGCCGGTGCTGCCCGTGCGCATTTTCGGCACCCACGAGGCCTATCCGCGGGGGGCCAAAACCCTGCGTCCCGCGCGTGTCACCGTGGTCATCGGTGATCTTTGGTCGCCTGACCTCCCCAGCTACACGCAGACCGGCAAAGATCTCTACCAGACTCTTGCCGACGAGGTCATGCATCGCATCGCCGAGCTGACCCTCTGATGGACCTTGGGGTTTACTCCTCCCGGCACTTCACATCCTGCAGTTGTAGGTCCAGCGCCGTGCCGGACATCTGGATCTCCACCAGTGACAGCGTCAACGATCCGAGCATCAGCACCAGGCTGATGCCAAATGTGATCTGCCCGCCCGCCTGCCGGTCAAAGAAGATCAGCGTCGTGCTCACCACGCAAAACATCAGGCTCAGCACCCCCAGCGTTTGCATGTGCTTGATGATTCGGATGCGCTTCCGCAAATTTTGAATCTGCTTTAGCAGCAGGGGCTCCTGCGTGCTTTGCCAGCTCGCATGCAGCCCCCGCACCACATTTGCCAGCCCCAGAAACCGGTTCGTGTAGGCCAGCATCAGCAGCGAGATCGCCGGAAACAGCAGCGACGGTGTGGAAAGGGGCAGTTCGGGCAGGGTCATGCCCGTTAGTCGCCTCAAGAACGCCCTTCAACAAGTCTGCATGCCTCCCAGGTTCCTCTTCTCCATCTCGTCCTTTATCCCGGCCGCCTTGTCCCGCATTCAGGCGTTGCCTTGAAGGCCAACGGCCTTCATCCAAGCTCACGCTGGAACGCGAATCTCCAACCACTGACTCGTCGTATCAATGGGTGTCACTACACGAGTCTTTGCATCCATAGCAGCCGGAATCAGCGCAAAGTCGCCCGCCTTCAAAATTGTCCCGCCCACGCTGATCTTGCCGCTCACCACGGCCAGCGTGACACATTCACCGGCTTCACCTGCGGACCCGGCTTTGTCACACAGCCGCACATCGAAGAAATCACACTTCACCAGCGTGCCATCCGCCGCGATCTGCTGCACCTGTGGCTCGAAATCCGCGAAGTCGATGCTCTGCAACGACTCCTGCACATGCAGCGCACGTGGCTTGCCATCCAGGCCCACGCGGTTCCAATCGAAGACGCGGTAGGTGGTGTCGCTGTTCTGCTGGATCTCGTAGATCAGCAGCCCGGCACCGATGGCATGCACGCGCCCACTGGGGATGAACAGGCAGTCGCCCGTGCGGGCTTCGATCACATGCACCACCTCGGCCACCGCGCCGTTTTGCAGGGCCTTGTCAAAATCCGCCCGCGTCACACCGGGCTTCAATCCGGCGTAAATCTTCGCGCCAGGCTCTGCATGCGCGATGAACCACATCTCCGTCTTCGGTTCGCCCTTCAGAGCCGCCGCCATGTTCGCGGGCGGATGCACCTGGATGGAGAGATCATCGCAGGCATCGAGAATCTTCATCAGCAGCGGGAAGGTGGGGCTTGGGGACGCCAGCAACGCCTTACCAAACACCGCCTCGCGATGGCTCGCCCACAACTCATGAAGCGACACGCCGTCTGCCGTCACACTTTGTGCCTCGGGGCGGTCTGAAACGGTCCAGGCTTCGCCAAACGGGGTGGTGGCATCAGGGAGCGTGGCTCCCAGCAGGGTTTCCATGCGGCGGCCACCCCAGACACGGCTTTGATAGATTGGTGTGAAGCGGATGGGTTGGTTAAATTTCATAAGCCTTGATTATGGGCCTCTCGTTCTTCATCCGACAATTCAAAAAATGGGTGGATTGACAACCCGCCCTTCGCCATTCTGCGCCTTGTGAACATCGTTGATTCCAGTTTCATTCAATCGCTCCAAGCAATCCTCAGCCCTGAACGAGTGCTGACCTCTGCGGAGGACATCGTGCCCTACAGCTTCGATGGCACCGCCGCCCTGAAGCAGCGTCCCGGAGCCGTCGTCTTTCCTCTCACCGCCGAAGAAGTGGCCGGGTGCGTCCGACTGGCGCGTAAATGCAGCGTGCCGGTGGTCACGCGTGGCTCAGGCACCGGCTTGAGCGGCGGCAGCGTGCCGCTGGATGGTTGCTTGGTGATCTGCCTCGTGAAAATGGACAAGCTCATCGAAGTGGATGAGAAAAACCTCACGCTGCGTGCGCAAAGCGGTGTGATCACCAAGGAGATCGATGACGCGGCAGCCAAGGTCGGCCTGTTTTATCCACCGGACCCCGGTTCGATGAAAATCTCCACCATCGGCGGCAACGTGGCCGAAAACTCCGGCGGCTTGCGCGGCCTGAAGTATGGCGTGACACGGGATTACGTCATGGGCATCGAAGTCGTGCTGCCAGATGGCACGCTGACCTTTCTCGGCAACAAATGCGTCAAGGATGTGGCCGGTTACTCGATGAAGGATCTGTTCATCGGCAGCGAAGGCACGCTCGGCATCATCACCGAGGTCATTTTGAAGGTGCTGCCGCGTCCGAAGGCGCGCAAAACGATGCTGGCGCTTTACGATTCGATGGATGCCGCAGCGAAGACGATCTCTGCCATCATCGCGGCGAAGATCATCCCTTGCACTCTGGAGTTTCTCGACCGTGTCACGGTGCAGTGCGTCGAAGACTACGCCAAGATCGGCCTGCCCACCGATGTGGAAGCCCTCGTGCTGATGGAGACGGATGGACACCCGGTCGTCGTTGAGGAAGAAGCCGCACAAATGATGGCGCTCGCCAAAGCCAACGGCGCGCATGATGTGCGTGCCGCCGCCGACGAGGCCGAAGGGGCGAAACTCGCCGCCGCACGTCGCAACGCCTTCTCCGCACTCGCCCGCGTGCGCCCCACCACGATCCTCGAAGACGTGACCGTGCCGCGCAGCGAACTCGCCACGATGGTCGCCTTCATCGACAGCGTCGCGAAGAAGCACAATCTCCAGATTGGCACCTTCGGTCATCTGGGCGATGGCAACCTGCATCCGACCTTCCTCACCAACGAACGTGATCGTGAGGAGATGCACCGCATTGAAGTCGCGCTGGAGGAGATCGTCGAAGAAACCATCCGCCTCGGTGGCACTGTCACTGGCGAGCACGGCGTCGGACTCGCCAAAAAAGCCTTCCTTAAGCGCCAACTTGGCGAAGGTAGCTACGAACTCATGCGCAGCATTAAACAAGCCCTCGACCCGCAAGGGCTGCTGAACCCAGGGAAGATTTTCGATTTGAGGAACTGATCATGTCGCAAGCCTCGCTCCTCCAATCCCTCGATTACTCCGTGCTCCAGCAGTGCATGCACTGTGGCATGTGCCTGCCGACGTGTCCGACCTACGTCGAAACGAAGCTGGAACGAAACAGCCCGCGCGGGCGCATCTCGCTCATGCGTGCGGTGGCGGACGGCGATCTCGAAGTCTCCCGGGCGCTGTCGGATGAGATGTATTACTGCCTCGGTTGCCTGGCGTGCCAGACCGCGTGCCCAGCAGGCGTGAACTACGCCGAGCTGTTTGAAACGGCCCGTGCCGAGGTGGAGCAGGCGAATGTGAATGAAGGCATGCGGCGTGGTTTCTGGCGCTGGATCACGCTGAACGTCATCTTCATGCATCCGTGGCTGCTACGATTAATCGGACGTGTGCTGCGTGTGTATCAAAGCACCGGACTCGACAAGCTGATGCGAAAAGTGCGCTTTTTTGGCCTCATGCCGCGCTCGCTGGCGAACTTGGAGCCGCAGACTCCGCAAATCGCGCCGCAATTCTCGGATGACATCATCTGGCCGGAAGAATCGCCTGTCGCAGGGCAGGGGAGTCGTGTGGGATTGCTCACCGGCTGCATTCAGGATCTAGCGTTCTCAAACATCAATCGCGACACGGCTGATGTGCTGCTCGCAAACGGCTGCGAAATCATCACGCCGCGATCGCAGAGCTGCTGCGGCTCCTTGCACGCGCACAATGGCGAGCTCGAACTGGCTCGCGAGCTGGCCCGCAGGCAGATCGACAGCTTTGATCTCGATTCGCTTGATGCCATCATCACGAATGCTGGCGGCTGCGGCTCGCATTTGAAGACCTATGGCCATTTGCTGCACGATGATCCGCTCTATGCCGCCAAAGCGAAGGTGTGGGATAAAAAAGTGAAGGACATTCACGAATGGCTCGTGCAGATACGCTTCCGCAAACCGACCGCCGGTGCGGGCGTGAGCGAAGTGACGTATCACGAGAGTTGCCACCTCTGCCACGGCCAGAAGGTCGTCTCGCAGCCGCGTCAGGTGCTCGCCAGCATTCCCGGACTCGTGCTGAAGGAACTGCCGGAGTCGAACTGGTGCTGTGGCAGCGCCGGCATCTACAACATCACCCAGCCCGAGCAGAGCCAGAAGCTGCTGGACCGCAAAGTTGCCAACTTGAAGCTCACGAAAGTCCCCATCGTGGCCACCAGCAACCCTGGCTGCCATCTACAACTCGCCAACGGCCTCCGCTCCTGCGGTGAGCATCCCTGCCACGAAGTCACGCAGCCGGTCACGTTGCTGGCACGCGCGTATCGTGCTGAGCATCATTCTTGACGAGTCTTGACCCTTCTTGACGACTTCCTTGACCATCACTTGACCTCCCCTCATGGAACTCGATCTCACCGGCCCGCTGCGCGAAGACGCCTACATGATCCTCGCCGGACTCGTCACGCCGCGTCCGATTGCGCTGACGACCACCGTCGATCTCGAAGGCCGCGTGAACGCGGCACCGTTTAGCTTTTTTAACGTGCTGGGCGATTCGCCGCCCATCGTCGGCCTCTGTCCCGGTGATCGCTCCCCCGGCGTGCCGAAGGACACGGCGCGAAACATCCGCCTGACGCATGAGTTCGTGGTGAACCTCGTCGATGAAGCGCTCGCCGAGAAGATGAACCTCTGCTCCGCCTCTCTGCCTTCGGGTGAAAACGAACTGCTGCATGCTGGGCTCACCGCCGTGGCCAGCAGCGTCGTCAAACCACCGCGCATCGCCGAATCTCCCGCCAGCCTCGAATGCCGCAGCCACAGCATCCTCGAGATCGGCGACAACCGCCTCATCATTGGCGAAGTCCTTCGCGTGCATGTGCGTGACGACATCTTCGATCCCGAAACCTGGCTGGTGAAGCCGGGGAACTACCACCCCATCGGCCGCATGCAGAGCCCGCATTGGTACTGCCGCACGCGGGAGATGTTTGAGCTGAGAAGACCGAGGTGATTATGGAGTGCCGACGATTCGTCGGCAAATGAGTTTGAATGGCGACGAATCGTCGCCGCTCCATATCATTTCGCCAGCCACTGTGCCGCATCAATGATGACGTGGCCGGTGGTGCCTTCGTTGCGGATTTCGAGCCAGCCGGTTTTGCCGGATTCGAAGCGGAAGGTGCCAAGTGGTAACAGATTGTGCTTCTCCGTGGGCTTTTCCTTTTGATTCACGATGACGGTTTTCTCGCCGTCGGCGTGGTGGATGATGACGGGGACCTTTTCGGCACGATTGCCGAGCGCGGTGTAGGCGATGGCGACGCGATACTGGTCTGCGGTGGGGAGATTCGGCGTAAAGCGGGCTTTTTGCTCGCCTTTGAGGCTGTCGCCGTCGTGACGGTAGCCCTGGCCGACGAAACCGGGCGTGGTGTGGCCTTCGGAGCTGAAGCCGCTCAGATCGGCCTCGCTGTCATCGACGACGATGCCACCGACTTGTTCCTTGGTGAAGGCGACATGCTCCGGCATGGGCGGCGATTCGAAATCGAGCACCTGGCCATCGGCGAGGAGCTTCTCTTTGAGTTTGGCGTAGTCGAGCTTTTGCAGCTCGACGCCGTTTTCGATGGCGAGCACGGCGGCGGTGGCGGCGCTTTGGCCCATGACCATGAAGACGGGCTCCATGCGGATGCTGCCATACGAGATGTGGCTGGCGCTGAGGCACACGGGCACGAGCAGGTTCGTGCATTGCTCGGCCTTTGGCGTGATGCTGCGGTAGCTGATCGGATACGGACGCACGCCGATCTGGATATCGCCTTCGTTGCGGGCAAAGCCTTCCTTGGTGACGTAGCGCTGCGTATGGTGGCTGTCCATGTTGTAGGCACCCATGCCGACGCTGTCCTCGACGATGACGCGGCGTTTGCAGTTTTGCTCGCTCATGACATAGCCGCCGATCATGCGGCGGGCCTCGCGCACATACATCTGGCGCGGCCAGTTGCCGTTGTCGGTGAACTCATCTTTCGCCAGGCCCCACTGCGAGTAGTAGGCGCGGATTTTCTCCGGCACACGCGGATGATTGGCGAGCGTCCACATGAGGCCCTTTTGATAATCCTCATGCGCCTTCCAGATCTTCGCCCGCGTGGCGTAATCAGCGTCCGGGTAGTCGTAGTTCATGCCGATCATGTCGGTGCTGAAGGCGAAGTTGTTGTTCGTGTCCGTCTTGCGGTTCGGCATCGGCGTGGGGGCCCAAGGATGACGCGGATCACCGGCTTCAAAGTTGCGCAGCAGCAGCTCGAACTGCTTTTCGTCGTAGTTTTCCGGCTTCGGGAACGGCACGCGGTTGGAGTCGTCGTCCGTGTTGCACATGCGGAAGTTGTAAGCCTGGATGCGGTGGTCGCCGTCGCCGTCTTTGCCTTCCGGCATCGGCGTGACGCCCCAAACAAGCCCGCTGCTCGGATCGCCCGGCTTCACATACGGATCGACGTTCTTGATGAACTGATGGTGCTTCGCACCGGCCATCTGGAGGCCGTTGATGGTCTCGCCATAGAGCGAATTTGCCTCGCGACCGACATGGTAGCTCACGCCTGCCTTCGCCATGAGATCGCCTTCGTAGGTGGCGTCGATGAACATCGCCCCTTCGAACTCCTTGCCGCTCTCCATGATGATCTTGGTGATGCGAGTGCCGTTTTTGACGACGCCTTTCTTCAAATCGAGCCGCTCACCGAAGACGACGGTCACCTTGTCCTTCACCTTGGCGAGCATGGCGTCGTAAACCTCCGTCGCGGCATGTGGCTCGAAGGTCCACATGGTCGTTTCGGTGCTGGAGTTGCCGTGCGGGCGTTTGGCGAAGTATTGCTCGCGTGTCTGCTGCTTCCACTTCGCGGGATCGGCGTAGTAGGTGAAGATGTTCGCGTAAAACTCGCGTGAGATGCCGCCGATGGCCTTTTTGTTGCCGATGTCCGTGGCACCGAGGCCGCCGGTGGTCAGGCCACCGAGGAATTTCGTCGGTTCGATCAGAACAGCCGTTTTGCCCATGCGCGCGGCCTGGATGGCGGCGGTGATGCCACCGGAACTGCCGCCATAGACGACGATGTCATACGAATCGGCCGCGGCGAGTGGTGTGACGGCTGCGAGCGTGGAAAGCAGGAGGGCAGGGAGGAGCTTCATGGTGGCGCACCCCAGCGCAGTTGGGGCGGTTTTGCAACTGCGGGGATGGCTTGTGCTGTGCGCTGAAAAAAGAATCGAATAGCTCTCATTTAGCGTCGTCAGAGTGCGGGACAAGATTCACATCACCACCCCATGAAGACATCCCTCGCTCGCACGTTCACCTTTGGAACTCTGCTTCTGACCTTCACCCTGGCCTCCTGCGCTGATCCTTACGGCTACGGATATGGACCCGGCTACGGCCCTGGTGGCTACGGAGGCGGTGGTTACGGTCGTCCTCCTGCCCAAGGTGCGGTGACGGGCGCACTGCTTGGCGCGGCGGCAGGTGGGATCATCGGCAATCAAAGTCGTCGCGGACTCGAAGGCGCGGCCATTGGTGGTCTGCTTGGCGCGTTCGCCGGCGGGGCGATCCAAAACAGCCGCCAGCAGCGTCAATACAGCTCATACAACCAGCCGAACTGCAATCCGGGTTACAATCAAGGCTACAATCAAGGTTATAACCCAGGCTACGGCCAGCCTAGCTATCAGCAGGATTATCAACCGCAGGGTTACAGCCCGAACTATGGCCAGCAGTCCAGCTACAATCCCTACTCGTTTGGCAACTGGCAGTAGAATGGGCGATCTGATTCAGGCTGGCAGATCTCAGATCTCAGATCTCAAACGAGACGGACTCGCGCGAGCGTTCTTTCTCGATGATCTGCGCCACGGTGTGCTCGGAGAACCACTGCGCCACCTGATCCCGCAGGTCGGTGAACACCTGTCCCAGCGCGTCGTGATCCGCGCCTGGGATGGGATCAAACGGGCCGTCGAACAGCGTGACGACCTCGCCAAGCGTGATCCGTGCCGGATGCGTGACGAGCTGGTAGCCGCCACCCACGCCGCGCTTGCTGCGCAGCAGACCTCCGTTTTTGAGGGCCAGCAGGATTTGCTCAAGGAACTTCAGCGGGATGCGCTCTTTGCTGGCGAGATCCTGGATGGAGAAGTTCGTGCCCTCGCGCTCGCGTCCCATCGCCACGAGGGCGCGGAGGGCGTATTCGGCTTTTTTCGAGAGCTTCATGGGCGGGAACGGAGCGCTATCGGAACATCAAACCACCGCTGGCGCAAACTGCGATTTGCCGCCGGGGTGATTCAGCGTCATTCATCGCATTGAATCCGCATGAGCGACGATTTTTTCGCCCCACCAGCCTCGGAGCCGCCTCGTGCCGCTGCGGTGGTGGCTCATGCGAGCGCGCCGCTGGCCGCGCGGATGAGGCCGCGCACGCTGGATGAGTATGTCGGGCAGCAGCACATTCTGGCCGAAGGCAAGCTGCTGCGTCGTGCAGTTCAGGCGGATCGTTTTTCCTCGATCATCCTCTACGGCCCGCCGGGTGTGGGAAAGACGACGCTGGCGCACATCATCTCGCAGGAGACGAAATCGCGCTTCGTGGCTCTCAGCGGCGTGGAAAGCAGCGTGGCGGACATTCGCAAGGAGGCGGAGAACGCCGGGCATCACCAGCGGCTCTATAACAAGACGACAATCCTGTTTGTGGATGAGATTCATCGCTTCAACAAGGCGCAGCAGGATGTGCTGCTGCCGCATGTGGAGCGCGGCACGCTGCGTTTCATCGGTGCGACGACGCACAACCCGTTCTTTTACGTCAACAGCCCGCTCGTGAGCCGCTCGCAGGTGTTCACGTTGGAACCGCTGGGCATCGCCGACCTCGAAGCGCTCATGGATCGTGCCTTGAGCGATGTGGAACGCGGTTTGGGCGGCATGAAGGCGCGGATTGAACCCGACGCGCGTCATCACCTCGCCACCGTGGCCGATGGTGATGCGCGACGCTGCCTGAATGCGCTGGAACTGGCCGTGCTCTCGACGCAACCGGACGCGGCAGGCGAAATCGTCATTACCCTGGCTGCTGCCGAGGAGTCGGTGCAGCAAAAGACCGTTGTTTATGATGGTGATGGCGACGCGCACTACGACACGATTAGCGCCTTCATCAAAAGCATGCGCGCGTCCGATCCAGACGCGGCGCTCTACTGGCTGGCGAAAATGCTCTACGCCGGTGAGGACATCCGCTTCATCGCCCGGCGCATTGTGATCGCAGCGAGCGAGGACATCGGAATGGCCGACAGCAACGCGCTGCGCGTGGCCGTGGCGGCGCAGCAGGCGGTCGAATTTATTGGCATGCCCGAAGCGCGCATCATTCTGGCCCACGCGACGATTTACAACGCCACCGCGCCCAAGAGCAACCGTGCCTATACCGCCATCGACGCCGCGTTGGAAGACGTGAAAAATGGCCGAACCCTGCCGGTGCCGAAGCATCTGCGGGACGCGCACCACAAGAAAGCCGCGAAGGAATTCGGTCACGGAGAAGGCTATCTCTACCCTCACAATTACGAGGGCGGTTTCGTACCCCAGCGCTGCCTGGAAGGCGGCAAACAGTACTACGACCCCACCGCAAACGGGCTGGAAGCCCGTGTCAAAGAGCGCCTGGATCACTGGCGGAAGCTTTGGGAAGACCAAGGGCAATCATAAAGCTGCTTGGCTTAGCGGACTTGCGAGCCTGACGCTCTGACGCCTCTGCGCCCTTTATCGCGCAGTGGTTACAGTAATTAACTTTTATTAAATTCTAAAAGTATGCAAACTATGAATAATATATTGAGGATATATGAAAATTACGGTATCAGTTTCGTAATTCCAAAAATATCCAGCCATGTACAACTCACGTTTGATGACCACTGGCCTGTGTGTCGCCTTGGCGGCCACTCTTTCTTCCTGTGCCTTGCCCAAGCAGCCGCTGCTCACCTATTGGATGGAAAAGGGGAATAAAAAGGCGGCTCCCCTCGAAACAGGTAAGCAGTACGAAGTGCGCAAGGCCTTGGCGACCAACATCCCTTTCCGTCCGACTCAGATCAAAGGCTACACTTTTGTGTTCGAGGCGCCCAAGCCGCCGCTGGTGATCGCCTCGAACTTGCATCGCAATTCTCAGATGCGCGTGCGCACCACGGCTTACACACACGATGAAAGCGACCACATCGTCTATGGTGTGAAGAACGCCATCGGCACCAACTTGAAGTTCGGCAACGTGCGCAGCGCTGCCGCAGACTGGTCGCGCTTCCCGGTTGGCACCAAGTTCCGCATCGCCGGTCAGCCCAATGTGGTTTATGAAGTGGATGACTATGGCAGCGCTCTCGTCGGCACCGGCACCATTGATCTCTACAAGCCCAGCCAGTCCATGATGAATGACTGGGGCGTGCGCCATGTGGACATCGAGGTCATTCAATGGGGCTCCTATGAGCGCAGCATGCGGCTCATGCGCGACCGCACCAAGTGGAAACACGTTCGCTCTATGATGGAGGGCATCGAGGCCCGCCTGCGCACCGCCGGACTGCCCGATGGCAAGCTTCCCGTCACTGCCTCGCTGTAAATCGCCACCACCGGGAAATCGGGCGATATTACGCCGCATAAAGTGCCGTTAAAAATGGCACATGCGTGCCGCCATCCTTCTGAGTTTCCTTCTCACTGCCAGCCTCAGCCAGGCCCAGAACAAACTAGGAGCGCAGCCACCCATCACGCCGCGCCAGATTGCGGCGGCCTTAATGACCGCTTCCCAGCCTGCGGAGGAAAAAGCGCTGCATGACAAGGTGATACGCCTCTTTGGCATCAACAACCTCACCCAAGGCCGGGCCGGCGCGAAGATCGAGGCCACCACCGTCGCCTGGGCCGTCATCGACCCCAAACCGGCCCGCGTCGTGCAGCAGGACGGCACGCTGATTGGCGAAATGATCGCGCTCAGTGGGGATGGTCTCCAAGTGCTCGTCGCCGACATGCCGAACTTCACCGAGTTCGGCTACCGCGTCGAATCCGAAGGCATGCCGCGCCTCGCCGGCACCGTGCATGTGGAGCATTTTGACTACACCGCCGACAGCCAGCCGCAACCAGGCGTGCCACAGGGCAGGCTGGAGAAGTTTGAATGGACCACGAGCCAGGTCTTCCCTGAAACCGTGCGCGATGTCACGGTGTATCTGCCCGCCAACTTCAAACCCGGCGAGGAAACCTGCCTCATGGTCTGGCAGGACGGCTCACGCCATGTCGATCCCACCGGGCCCATGCGCGCCTCCGTCGTCTTCGACAATCTTATCCAGAAAAAAGACATGCCCCGCACCGTCGGTGTCTTCATCGACCCCGGTCGCAAGCCCAAGCAGAAGCGGGGCGATAAAGCCGGGAACCGCAGCTTCGAATACGACTCCCTTGGCGACGCCTACGCCCGCTTCCTCATCGGCGAAATCCTGCCCGAGGTGGAAAAGCGTTATCAGGCCAAGTTCCGCCCGCAGCCCGAGTCCTGGGCCATCGCCGGTGGCTCCTCCGGCGGCATCTGCTCCTTCACCGTCGCGTGGGAGCGGCCGGACAAATTCCGCAAGGTGCTCTGCTGGGTCGGCACTTTCGTCGATATTCGCGGCGGCCATCACTACCCGTATCTCGTGCGCATCACCGAGCGCAAACCCATCCGCGTCTATCTGCTCGATGGCGAAAACGACCTCGACAACAAATTCGGCAACTGGCCCCTCGCCAACAAGATGATGGCCGCCTCGCTCAAATACATGAACTACGACTTCCGCATCGACTGGACCCAGTGCTTCCACGGCAGCAAAGGCATGGCACCGCACCTGCCCGAGGCCCTGCGCTGGCTCTGGCGCGATGTGAAGTGAAAAAGCTTACTTACTGCCGATGAAGGTCAGCACATCGGCCACATCTTGCGCGGTGAGCACGCTTTCCAGTCCTTCGGGCATGATGGAGGTCGTCAGTGTTTTGAGTTCTTGAATGTCCGAGCGCAAAACAACGATCTCGGCACCGCCGGGCAGGCGGATCGTGAGGTTGCCGGGGGTTTCGGAGGCTAGCTGGCCGACCACGAGCGTCTTGTCCTTCTTGGTTACCTGTGTGGCTGCATTGCGCTGCTCCACGGCGCGGTTCGGATCAAAAATGGCCTCGATGAGCTGCTCGCGCGGCTTGGTGGCCACCGTTTTCAAATCGGGGCCGACCTCAATGCCGAGTTCGCCCACTTTGTGGCAGATCATGCAGGCTTTTTGGAACACGGCGGCTCCGCGTTTGGCATCGCCCCTGAGTTTGACGGCTTCCGTGCTGTATTGGGCGACGACCTTCTGCCGGTTCGGGTTGTGGTTGGTGATCACGGGCAGCGCGGCGGCCACGGCAGGCGCTTTCTGCGGCGATGGCTTCAGCAGCGGCTTTTCCAGCTCGATAAACACATCGTCGGACGAAGTCCCCGTCGCTGTGAGCGCCGCAGCACGAACCTGCGGAGCGAGTGGCCTGAGCGCCGCATGCAAGGCATCCGCTGTCATGCCGCCGAGCTGCATGATCGTGAACGCCGCCTGAATGCGCACCGCTGGCGCTGCCGTGAGCAGTTTCTTCAATGCAGGGACGGCAGCCGTATCACCACGCTCAATCAATAAGCGCTGCGCGGTGTCACGCATCCACCCATTCGTTGAAGCCATCGCAGCGATGGGATTTCGTATTTTAGTCCCGCCTTGAGGCGGTCCGGTCCGCCCGATGCGGTAAATCCGCCCCTTATCCTCCCCACCTCGCAAATCGAGTCCCTTCGCGATCTCTGCCGGAATCCACTCCGGGTGCTCCAGCACGAGGCGATACATGTCCACGATATAAAGCGCGCCATCCGGGCCAGTGCGGGCCATGCTGGGGCGGAACCAGTTGTCCTCGCTGGCGATGAACTCGCTCTCGGCGTCGCCAGGATGACGTTGGCTGGTGATGGAAGCGCCGTCGTAGCTCAACACCTCGCGATGCACGAGGTTGTTGGCCGGTTCGCAGATGAACAGGACGTTTTCGCCATCCGCGCCGAAGGTCGTGTCGCGAAACGGCATGGGCGAGCAGCCGGAGGTCAGCGTGTTGACGAAACTCGCCTGATTAAAGCGCCGCACCGGCGGACTGGCGGGAAACACACGCTTTTCGTCGTTCAGATTGCCGCGCACCGACTTCGCCACGATTTCGGGATGGCGTTCCAGATGGCGAAACGGCAGCCAGTAGTGCCAGCCGATGGTGCTGTTGTTGTTGCCGAACCAATTGCCGAATTCATCTCGCCACTTGCCATACTGACTGCGACCGCCTTCGAGCGCGAATTCGCCGGTGCGTGGGTCAAAACGGAAGTCATTCGTGCCGAGCGCGATTTTTTTGCCCGTCTTCACGCAGGTGATGTCGCCGCCGCTGTCACCATTCGCCCCGTAGAACCAGCCGTCGAGTCCCCAGCAGAAGCCGTTCACGAGATGCTGCGGGTTGCCAGCGGTGAAGCCGGTGAACCAGGTCTCGCGTTTGTCGCACTTGCCATCGCCATTCGTGTCCTCGGCGTAGAAGATGTCCGGGATGTTGGCGATGAAGACGCCGTTTTTCCACGGCGCGAGGCCGGTGGGATGCTTTAGGCCGTCGAGAAACAGCGATGCCTTGTCATAAACACCGTCGCCATCCGTGTCCGTGAGGATTTTGACACGTCCGGTCTGCAACTCGGACACTTTGCCCTGTCCCATGCTGCCATCGTTGGTCTTCTCACCGGGCGCGAAGGGATAATCGCCCATTTCCACGACCCACATTCTCCCTTTCGCGTCCCAGTCCATGAACACGGGGTCTTGCACGAGCGGTTCATGCGCCACGAGCATCGCTTCAAAGCCAGGCTTCAATTTCAGCGCCTTCAGTGAGTCCTGCGGCGATCTTGGCGCGGGGCCGGGCACTTTGAGCAGCTCGGAGAAGGGGATGCGCTGCTTCGTCGCCTCAATCCACATGGCTGAATCATGAAATGTGACGCCTTGATCACGACCCTTCGCATCCACGATCAGCGGCAGGCTGTTCGCATCGCCCGCCTTGCCCTCGCGCAGCACCTGCGACCAGCCTTCGTCCCATTGCAGGTTCTTTTTGGCCCGTTCCTTCGGCACGAACAGGAACACGCCGTATTCGCGGGTGTTTGAGACAATGATGTCTTCGAAACCATCGCCGTTCAGATCCACAAAGCGCACGCCGTTGTCCTCCCCCTTGGCGTCCTTGACACTGGCCGTGCCGGGGAGCGTGTGATTACGCAGTTTTTCAGGCACTTCGACAGCGCTGAGGTGACTGAGACAAAGCAGAAAAAGCAGGTGGATTCGGTGCATGGCGGCGGGAGGCTTCAAACCAACGCGTTGTGGGCTTGTCTTCCTTTGTGCAGCATGCAAAAAATGTCCGCAAAATCCGGGCAGCATCAAACAATGCATGCCGAGCGCATGAATCCTCTCTAAGCTCTAGTGAAACCACAATGGAAGTTTTCGCTGTCACCATCTTCATGAGTCTCGCCTTCGCCGTGCTGTTTGCGGTGCTGTTTTTAGGGGAGCGCTCACAGCGGAAGCACCACAGCATTGAGCAGGACGCCCTGCTGCCGCTGGATGATGGCTCTCCTGCTCCTGTTCGTCCGCAAAACCCTCTTTCCTGATCCCCCACTCCCTTCTCTATGACCACCACAGCCTCCAAGATCACGATCGAATTCGATGACGGCGTTGTCCGGCGTTTCATGATAGCCTCCATCATCTGGGGCATCGTGGGCATGCTGGCGGGCGTCTTCATCGCATCGCAGTTGAACTTTCATCAGCTCAATCTCGCTTCCTGGCTGAGTTTTGGCCGCCTGCGTCCGCTGCACACGAACGCGGTGATCTTTGCCTTCGTGGGGAACATGATGTTCGCGGGGGTCTATTACTCGACCCAGCGGCTGTGCAAGGCGCGCATGGCGTCGGATTTGCTCTCCAACATTCACTTCTGGGGCTGGCAGCTCATCATCGTGGCGGCGGCGATCACCCTGCCTTTGGGTTTGACCCGTGGTCAGGAGTACGCGGAGCTCATCTGGCCGATCAACATCGCCGTGGCACTGATCTGGGTCGTCTTTGCGGTGAACTTCTTCTGGACGCTCGCGAAGCGCAACGAGCCGTCGCTCTACGTCGCGCTGTGGTTCTACATCTCCACGGTCATCACCATCGCGATTCTTTACATCGTGAACCATCTCTCGATCCCGACGAGCTGGACGCACAGCTACACGATCTTTGCCGGGGTGCAGAACGGGCTGGTCCAATGGTGGTATGGTCACAACGCCGTCGCCTTCTTCCTCACCACGCCGATTCTGGGCATCATGTACTACTTCCTGCCGAAGGCGGTGGAGCGTCCGGTGTATTCGTATCGTCTCTCCATCGTTCACTTCTGGTCGTTGGTGTTCATTTACATCTGGGCGGGCCCGCATCATCTGCTGAACACCGCCTTGCCGAAGTGGCTTCAAATGCTGGGCATGTTCTTCAGCCTCATGCTGTGGGCCCCGAGCTGGGGTGGCATGCTCAACGGTCTGCTCACCCTGCGTGGTGCCTGGGACAAGCTCCGCACCGATCCGGTGGTGAAGTTCTTCATCGCCGCCGTGACCTTCTACGGCATGGCCACGTTTGAAGGGCCGCTGCTTTCCATCCGCGCAGTCAACGCGCTCTCGCATTACTCCGACTGGACCATCGGCCACGTCCATGCGGGTGCGATGGGCTGGAACGGCTTCATGGCCGCCGGTCTCTTCTACTGGCTCACACCACGGCTCTATGGCACGAAGCTTCACTCCCTGGCCTGGGCCAATTTCCATTTCTGGATCGGCCTCATCGGCATCCTGGTCTATGTCGGCGCCATGTGGGTCTCCGGCATCATGCAGGGCCTCATGCTGAATGCCACCACGCCGGACGGCACCGCGCTGGTTTACCCGAACTTCATCGACACGCTGACCTCGATCCGCGCCATGATGGGCTTCCGCATCATCGGTGGCTCGCTCTATCTCGTGGGCATGATCCTCATGGGCATCAATATCTGGCTGACCATTCGCAAGGGCAAACCGGTGAACGAAACCCGCGAAGTGGCTGTCATCGAACGCAGCCAGCGCGACACCATGGGCCTCAAGGAAACCTTCCTCAATGATCCCATCGCCTGCGCTTTCGGCGGCCTGATTCTCATCCTCGCCTGGCTCTTCCTGCCCCCAGGTGCCGACATCGCCGCGCTCGTCTGCGCCGGTATCTTCGCTGTGATGGCGGTGAAACGCTTCCAGAAAGGCCATCATCGCTGGTCGCAGTGGTATGACAGCCTGCTGCACAACTGGCTGCCCTTCACGGTGCTCACCTTCGTGGCTGTGGCGTTGGGTGGTCTGATCCAGATCATTCCAACCGTCATGGTGAACCGTGCCACCAACGTCGAGGACCGTATCCAGCAGCCTTACACGCCGCTCGAACTCGCCGGACGTGACATTTACATCAGCGAAGGCTGCTACAACTGCCACTCGCAGATGATCCGCACCATGCTTCCCGACGTGCTGCGTTACGGCGACTACAGCCGCTTGGGCGAGAGCATTTACGATCACCCCTACCAGTGGGGCTCCAAGCGGACCGGCCCCGATCTGGCCCGCGAAGGTGGCAAATACCCGCATAGCTGGCATTACGACCACATGAAGGATCCTCGTGCGGTCTCGGTCGGCTCCAACATGCCCGCCTACACGCATCTCTTTACCGACAAGTTCGACCAGAAGACGCTATGGAAGAAGATCGCTGTCATGACGCAGCTCGGCGTGCCTTATCCCGCGATGACCGAGACTGAGGTCAAAACCAAGGCGGTCGAGCAAGGCATCCAGATCGTCAAAGAGCTCGAAGCTCAGAGCCGCAGCGGTGCTCTGCCAGACACGCAGATTGTCGCCCTCATCGCTTACTTGCAGAAGCTCGGGAAATTCGATGTGCCGGATCTTGAGGGGAAACTCAAAGGCACTCCGGCGGGCATCCCGTTCCCGCTGAAACCCGGTATTCCTGACGGCTACCGCACCTCAGCCACCACGAAATAATCACCCCCGCACACCATGTACAAACGCATCATCTACGACTCCGCGCTCGACTGGGTGCCCTACGTCGCCTTTGGCGTCACGTTCACCGTGTTCCTGATCTTCATCGTGCGTGCCATCGGCCTGCGCAAAGACAGCGCTGACAAACTTTCCCGCCTTCCTCTGGACGACTGAGTTCCGCGAACTTCAAACACTTCATCCCGCCATGACATCCCAATCTCCCAACAATGGCCCCGTGCTCCGCGAGCACACTTACGACGGCATCCAGGAGTACGATCAAAAACTGCCGAACTGGTGGCTCTTCACCTGGTACATCACCATGGTCTGGTTTGTGATCGCCTGGGTCGCCTACTATCAGCTCAACCTCGGTGAGTCCGGCGAGGAGCAGGTGGACAAGGCGCTGGCCAACATCAAGGCCATCCAGCTCAAGGAGCTCGAAAAGCTCACCGACGAGAAACTCTGGGCCATGTCCCAGGATGAAAAAATCGTCGCCGCCGGCGCGGCCACATTCGCCACCACCTGTGTGGCTTGCCATGGCACTGATCTAAGTGCCACAGCGCTGAGCGCCACGCCGGACAATCCAAAAACAAAGGTGAAAGTGAAGCTGCCAGGCCTGCCGCTCAACGACACCGAATGGAAGCATGGCGGCACTCCATTGCAGCTTCTCAGCCTCGTCCGCAAAGGAGCGCCTGATCTGACCAAAGGCATGCCGCCGTGGGAGCCGCAGCTCGGCCTCACCCGCGTTGTCGAGGTCGTCTCCTTCGTTCTCAGCAAGCACAAGAAAGGCGAGCCCGTCACGCTCGCGGCAGATTCACCTTTGAAACCCGGTGCGGCTGCGGCACCCTCTGCGGCCAGCGCCGCCATACCTCCAGCGGCTGCGCCTGCCGTTCCTGCGCCCGCAGGCAAGTAGATGAAACCTAGCACCCCGACTCTCGACTCGCTCTCCACCATCCACGCCGACGGTTCGCGCAAATTCGTTCACCCGTCCGATGTCCATGGTCCCTTCACTCTCTGGAGACGTGTCGCCGCGCTGGCGCTGCTGGTCATTTACATCGCGCTGCCGTGGATTCCGGTGAACGGCTTTCCCGCCGTCTTTCTCGACGTGCAGGAGCGCCGTTTCCATTTCTTCGGCCTCACGCTCGCCACCCAGGACCTCTGGATCGGCTTCTTCCTCGTCACCGGCCTGGCGTTCTCGCTGTTTTTCGTCACCTCGCTGTTTGGCCGGGTCTGGTGCGGTTGGACCTGTCCCTACACCGTGTTCATGGAGCAGCTCTACCGCCGCGTGGAGCGCTGGATCGACGGCGACGGCCCCGCGCGCCGCCAGCTCGAAGACGCGCCGTTGACGGTATCGAAAATCGCCCGCCGTATCTTCAAACACGGTGTTTTCATCCTCATCTCCGCCGTCATTGCCCATATCTTCCTCAGCTACTTCGTTTCGATCAAGTCGCTGTATGAAATGATGCAGCACTCGCCTGCGCATCATGCCAAGGCATTCGGCGTCGTGCTGTTTCTCACCGGGGCGCTGTATTTTTCCTTCAGTTGGTTCCGCGAGCAGTTCTGCATCATCCTCTGCCCTTACGGACGCCTGCAATCCGCGCTCATGGACGACAACTCTGTCGTCATCGGCTACGACAAAAAACGTGGCGAGCCGCGTGGCAAGTCCACCGTCGAAAAGCCTGCGGGTGATTGCATCGACTGCCGCCGCTGTGTGCAGGTCTGCCCCACCGGCATCGACATTCGCAACGGCCTCCAGTTGGAATGCATCGGCTGCGCCGCCTGCGTCGATGCCTGCGACGACATCATGACCAAGCTGAAGCGTCCGAAGGGCCTCGTGCGCCACGATTCCTACGTCGGCCTCCAGGGGGGCAAAACACGGCTCATTCGTCCGCGCACCATCTTGTACACCGTCATGCTGGTCGTCGGTGCCGTCGCCTTCACCTTCGCCGTCACGCGCATTTCTCCGCTCCGTGCCAGTGTCGTCCGCATGGGCGGCGCGTCATTCTATGTGGACTCCGGCATCATTCGGAATCAGTTCCAGCTCCGCGTCATCAACAAGCGCAATGCCGAATCCACCTACAAGATCGAGCTTGTGGGCAGTGTGCCCCCTTCTTTGAAGATCGTAGGTGTCGATCAAACGATCACGCTTCCGGCCATGGGGGAAGATTTGAAGACCATTGTCCTCACTCTGCCGCAGGCTGACTACAAGAAGCACTTCAAGTTCCGCATCAAGGTCACCGACGCCGCCCGTGGCGACAGCAACGAGACCCGTGTCATGGAATACCTCGGCCCGGATCCCAAGGCCGCGCCTGCCGCCGCGCTCAACGCCAAAGACTTTATTCACTAACGGTCATGATTCCCAAATGTCTTTCCAGCCGCCCTTGGCTCTTCGTGACCGTTGCCTTCATCGGTTTTGTCGCTTGGTGGGTCTTTTTCATTACACTGGCGATCAAAAACGCACCGCCGGAGATTCCGCTGACGACTCGCAAAGCCCATGCAGTCCATTGATACCAGCGCCGCCGCTTTCCTGGCCGGACTCGTCACCAGCGTCCATTGCGTTGGCATGTGCGGCCCGCTGTCGTGCTCATGGGCGGTTTCGTCCAAGCCCGGCGAGTCCAGCTTCTTGCGTGACACCGGCCTGTATCACGCTGGCAGGCTCGTTTCGTATGCCGTCGTCGGTTCCATCGCCGGACTGATCGGCGTCATGCCGCTGAAGTTCTTCCAGCATGGCGCGGGTATCGTGCTGCCTTGGTTGCTTGTCATCGCCTTCGCCATCGTAGGCATGGGCTTGGAAACGTATCTGCCAAAGCCGCAGTTCCTGCGCTCCGGCGTGCGCCGCATCCAGACTTTCGCCTTCCGCATGCACAGCGCCACGCGGGCAGGGTTGCTCGGCTTCGCCACGCCGCTGCTGCCCTGCGGTCCGCTCTATTTGATGTTCGCCCTCGCCATGGCCAATGGCTCCGCCCTCAAAGGAGCCGAGTTTGCCTTCGCCTTCGGTTTGGGCACGCTCCCGCTTCTCTGGCTTGCCCAAACGCAGCTCCACCTCATCAGCGGCAAAGTTCAGCCTCAGACCATGCGCAAAATCCAGCGCGCCCTCGCTTTCACCGCCGCGCTCATCATGGCCTGGCGTCTTCGTGGAACCCTCGATTTCGGCAGCGAAGAGATTCCAAGCTGCTGCCATGCGGCGCTTTGAGTTCATCGGACGTTCCAGCACTCCTCGGTTGCAGCCGTCGCCGGTCTCGCTGAAATGGCGGGGACATGTTTCCCAACCGAATGACTTTCCCCCTCCTGGGCGCTTTGGCGCTGCTGGCCGTGGATGGTCTCCAGGCGCAGACGCCGGAGCCGCCGCTGCCCGCTGCCGCGCCGGCCCCTGCTGCTCCTGCCGAGGCAAAGCCCGATCTGCCGACGCTCCAGGCTGCCGCCCGTGATGCGGAGGAGAAACTGCCCGCTCCTGAGCTCAAACCGCAGACCTATTTTGATCTCTCTCCCGTTCAGCGGGAGCGCTGGCAGCAGTATTTGCCGCAGACACTTCTGAAACTCACCCGCCGTGAACGCATCCAGATCGTCGTGCTCGGAGATGCGATCCTTGACGGGGCGAAGGCCGAAGGTGATGCCGATCCGCTGCTGCGGAGCTTTGCCGGTGTGTTTGCGAAGGCGCTGGCGAGCCAGTTCTACTACACCGGCGGCGTGCGTGTGCTGCGGCCCGGGTCGAAGCTGCGCGGCAAGGAGTCCATGGTGATGGGGCCGGAAATCCTGCTTCAGCCACTGCGCACGCCCAGCATTGTCTCCGCCGCCTCGGCGCTGGCCACCGTGGGTTTTCAGGGCAAGCCCGATCTCGTGATCGTAGCGCATGGCCTGGAAGACGGCATGGCCGGAACCTCCATGGAGGACATCGCGACCGCTCTGCGCAGCCTGCATGACACCGTTCGCAGCCATCACCTCGAAATGATCGTCGCAGGGCCGATCCCCCAGGCGGCAGATCCGGAGGAGACAAGTCTGGCGCTCACGCGTGGCGTGGTCAGTGTGATGCGTGAGTTTTGTGCGGCGGAGAAGCTGCTGTTTTCGGACCTGGGTGATTTTTCGCGGCTGATCGTGCCGCCAGCGACCACGGGGGAAGCGCATTTGATCTTCCCTGCGGTGATGCAGCAGTATCAGAGTCGGCTGAACATCGTGCCCGCAGGCCAGATCGCGACGCCGACGGCGGAAACGCATGATTCCATGGGGCGCATTCTGTTTCAGGATGTGATGACCGGCTCTCCAGGTGTGGCGTGGCGCATGAGCGACGTGAAGGCCAGTCTCGCGGGGCAGGGCAGTCTTAAGCTGGAGTTTCAGATCGCCAACACGCGGCGCGAGGCGCTTTCATTGACCGTGCTGCCGCTCGTGCCGGCCGGATTCCGTCTCAAAGACGCCAAGCCCGAGATCAAACTCGCCGCTGGTGCCAAGGAAACGGTGCAGGTGGATTACACGATCACTGACACAGGCTCCCTGCCGATCAGTGATGGCAAAGTGCGGCTACCTGTGCTCGTGATCGCAGGCAAGGAATCGCGCATCCATGATCTCGTCGCGACCTTGCAGCCCTTCGGAGTTGCCTGGGGTTCGCGCGCCACGTACAATGCCGAGAAGGATTTCTCACCCGCCATCGAGATCGAAAACACCACTGACAAAAGCCTTTCCGCTGGATGGGAGGTCGAATGGGGCGGCCGCAAGCAGGAAGGTAAGGTCGCGCTGGACACAAAGGGCGCGGAGACGCTGAAACTAGCGCTGCCGCTGCCTGCGGACGAGAAAACGCCGTTTAGGCAGCGGCTTCCGCTGAACCTGGCTGTCAGCGCCAACGGCGTGCGGCAGATTTTCGACCGTTACATTGAGATCGTCCGCAATTTTGGCCTCAAGGAGTATGTGCCTCTCAGCGCGGTGGACGGCCAGGCCAGCGCAGTCACGCTGAGGGCGGACGCGGACAGCATGAAGCTGTTTCTCACCTTCGATCTGACCGGCGTGGATCTCATGGATGACGACGCGGGAAAAGGCTTTGAACTGTTGCTCAATCTCGATGCCCGCAGCTATGGCCAGCGCCTCACTCCTGGCGCGACGGCGGCTTTGCGCATCACCGGCAGGGCGGGCGATGGAGAAGCAAAAGTCGATGAAATCGCTCCCTGGGCCTTCGGCAGCGGTTACGCGGCGGTGTTTGATGTGAAGGAGATTACCGCGAAGCTCAGCAGCTCAGCCTCTGGGGCACGAAGGCTCACCATCACGCTTCCCAAGACCTATCTGTACCTGCACGAGTGGGCGCTGGGGAACGGCAACAGCGAGATCGGCATCAACGCGCGCCTCAGCGGCGGCGGCCGCTCGTATTTTCTGACCCGCAGCACTCGCCGTGGCGACGATGCCGAGAGTCTGGGCGTATTGGAACTCACTGACAAACCAACCCGCCGCTGGACTGTGCGCGTGGAGTAAAAGAAACCGAGAATGGCTGAAGAACGAGCGAGCAAAAAACTGTGGGACCGTGCGGCGTGGAAAGACGCCGGTTTCTTCCTGACCTACCTGCGTCCACACGCCAATGTGTTCATCCCCGCGCTCATCGCGCTGGCGATCACCGGCGGCATGACGATTGTCTTCATCAAAGAACTGGCCGCTGTGGCAGGGAAGGGCATCGGCGGGGCCACGGGGCCGGAATGGATGGCCGAACTCAACGACAGCCTGTGGTTTCTCGTGGGCATCGTCGCCATCCAGGCGGTCATCGCGTTTTTCCGCATCATGCTTTTTGCCAAGGCTTCCGAGCGGGCTCTCGCTGCGCTGCGTTTGGACACGTTCAGCCGCATCATCCGCCTGCCGATGGCGACTTTAAACCAGCGCCGTGTCGGTGAACTGGCTTCACGCCTCGCCAACGATGTCGAGGCGATGCGTGAGACGCTGGTGGTGACGATTCCCATGCTCATCCGTCACACGGTGATGCTGTCGCTCTGCCTGATCCTGATTCTGAACATGTCAGTGAAGCTCTCGCTGTTCATGGTCGGCACCATTCCGGTGGTGATCGTGCTGATTGCGATTTTCGGCTCCCGCATCCGCAAGCTGACCAAAAAAGCGCAGGACAACCTCGCCGCCTCGCAGGTCGTGGTGGATGAGAGCCTGCAAAGCATTGTCAGCGTGAAAGCCTTCCGCAACGAGGTGCATGAAATGGCCCGCTATGACAAAAATCTCGGCGAGTATCTGACCACAGTGCTCCGCGCCGCAGTGCCGCGTGCCTCGTTCATCGCTTTCATCATCTTCGCCTTCAGTGTGGCCTTGATCCTGGTGACGTGGTTCGCCATGCGCATGCTGAACTTCGGCGAGATCGGGAAAGAGGAACTGACGCAGTTCGTGGGCCTCAGTGGCATGATCGCGGCTTCCTTCATGCAGTTCCCGGAGCTGATCACGCAGCTTCAGCGCTCGTTGGGTGCCACAGAGCGTGTGCGCGAGATTTTGAAGGATGACGTGGAGCCGCAGGAAACGGAAAAAGCCGTCGTGACACGCTTCCGTGGCGAGATCGAGATGCGCGGCGTCAGTTTCGCCTATCCCACCCGTCCCGAAGCCGTCGTGCTGCGTGATTTTGACCTCAGCGCCAAGGCCGGGCAGCGCATCGCGCTCGTCGGGCCGAGCGGCTCGGGCAAATCGACGAGTGTCGCCTTGCTGTTCCGCTTTTACGAGCCGACGACGGGTGAGATCCTCATCGACGGCCGTCCGATTCGCGACATGACGCTCACCGAGCTGCGGCGGAACCTCGCGCTGGTGCCACAGGAAGTGCTTCTCTTCGGCGGCAGCATTCAGGAAAACATTGCCTACGGCAAACCGGGCGCGACGGAGGATGAGATCATCAACGCCGCGAAGAAGGCGAACGCGCACGAGTTCATCATCGGCCTCACCGAGGGCTACCGCACGCTGGTGGGAGATCGTGGCACCCAGCTCTCTGGCGGTCAGCGCCAGCGCATCGCCATCGCGCGCGCCATTCTCGCTGATCCGGCCATCCTGGTCCTCGATGAGGCCACGAGCAGCCTCGACGCCGAAAGCGAGCGTCTCGTGCAGGACGCGCTGGACAAGCTGATGGAAAACCGCACCAGCATCATCATCGCCCACCGCCTCAGCACCGTGCGTCGCTGCGATCAGATCCTCGCCATGTCCGGCGGGGCGATCATCGAGCGGGGCACACATGATGAGCTCGTGTCGAAACCCGGCGGGCTCTATGGCTCGCTGGCGAAGCTCCAGTTGGAATAGTGTCGGGGATGGTCTCTGAGTGTGACCAGCAAAACGGGTTAGGTTTCAGTCGGTGGACCGCGTTTGTTTTGTACAATGAAATCAATCCTGATCATCGGCTGCGGGAGCATCGGAGAGCGTCATCTACGTTGCTTTCAAAAGACCGGGCGTTGCACTGTGACGGCCTGCGATGCCAATCCTGCGCTGCTCACCGCCATGCAGGAGCGTTATGGCGTGCCGACGTTCGCGTCGCTGGATGCCGCGCTGGCAGGGGCGAAATTTGACGCGGCGGTTGTCTGCACGCCTGCGCAGCATCATCTGCCGATGACGCTGAAGCTGCTGCGGGACGGGCTGCATGTGTTCATCGAGAAGCCGCTGGCCATCGACACGGCGCTGGTGCCCGAGGTTCGCGGCGTGATCACGGAGAGGCCGGGGCAGTTTGTGGCGGTGGCCTATGTGTATCACTGCATGCCGTGGATGCTCGGTGCGCGGGATTTTCTGCAAACCGGCGGGCTGGGGCGTGTCCTCCAGGCCAGCGCCGTGTCTGGTCAGCATTTTCCGACATTCCGTCCGGCCTATCGCGAGATCTACTACACGCGGCATGAGACCGGCGGCGGCGCGATTCAGGACGCACTCACGCATCTGGTGAATGCCACCGAATGGCTCGTCGGCCCATGCACACGGCTTTACTGCGATGCCACGCATCAGGCGCTGGAAGGTGTGACGGTGGAGGACACGGTGAATGTCAGCGCCCGTCATGGCGAGGTGCTCGTGAGTTTTTCGATGAACCAGTTTCAGGCTCCGAACGAAACCACGCTTCTCATCGGTTGTGAGCGTGGCAGCATCAAAATCGAGCTGCATGAGCGGCGCTGGGGCTTTTTGCGGCATGGCGACAGCACGTGGACCTGGAATGTCACGCCGCCGCTGGAGCGCGATGACCTTTTCATCGCGCAGGCTCATGCTTTTCTCGACGGCATGGAAGGCAGGCCAACGCCGCTGGCCACTTTTGAGGAAGCGGTGCAGACGTTGAAGTTCAATCAAGCTGCGCTGCGTTCCGCAGCCTCCGGCGCAGCCATCGTCATCCAATGAGCGCTGAATTACGTCTCGCCATGCTGGGCATGATCGATGGAAACGGTCATCCGTATTCCTGGAGCGGCATCATCAATGGCTACAACCCCGATGAGATGGCCAAGTGCCCTTACGCGGGCATTCCCGTTTATATGGGCAAGCAACCGCTCGAATCCGTGCGCATTTCTGGAGCAAGGGTGACGCACATCTGGTGCGATGATCCTGCTGATGCTCCCAAAGTGGCCGCCGCGAGCCTCATCGAGCATGTGGTGTCGAAACCGGAGGACGTGATCGGCCATGTCGATGCCGCCGTGATCGCCACCGACGATGGAACGGATCATGTGCGGCGAGCGCGGCCTTTCATTGAGGCCGGACTGCCCGTTTTTATCGACAAACCGATGGCGACGACGATCCCGGAACTGCGCCAGTTCGTCGAATGGCATCGTGCAGGCAAAAGCATCCTCTCCACGAGCGGCATGCGCTACGCGCCTGAGATGCGGGCCGATTTTTCGCATCTCGGTGACCTGCGCTGGATCACCAGCTTCACCTGCAAGACCTGGGAACGCTACGGCATCCATGCGCTCGAATCCGTTGAACCGCTGCTAGGCCCAGGCTTCCTCACAGTGCAGGCGCACAGCGACGCGGGTGGTGATGTGATGCACCTCACGCATCGCAGCGGCGTGAAGCTCACCATCGGCGCGTTGCATGATGCGTATGGCAGCTTTGGGGCCGTACATCTTTATGGCACGAAGGACGATCTGCCACTGAAGCTCGCCGACACCTATCACGCCTTCCGGGGGCAACTCGTCGCCTTCATCGACATGCTGCGCACCGGTGTGCGACCGCTGCCGTTTGATGAAACCGTCGAACTCATGGCCGTCATCATCGCGGGCATTCGCAGCCGCGAGCAAGGCGGCTCGGTCATCGCCATCGCAGACATTCTTTCCGAACTATGAAAACAGCACTCTTCCTCCTCGCCGCGTCCTCGTTGGTCGCCGCTGACCCCATCGACATTGCCTCCCGCTGGGAATTGTTTGTCGATGAGTTTCTCGTCGCGCAGAAAAACGGCATCACGCACAAGCTGCATGATCCCATCAAGCGCGAGATCGTGCTCACCACCGACCAACCCTGGGAAGGCGTGACCTGCGCCTACTTCAGTGTCATTCAGGATGGCAAGAAGGTGCTCATGTATTACCGCGGCTCCTCCGGCGGCAGCGATCACAGCGATGAGCAGGTCACTTGCGTCGCCGAAAGCACGGATGGCATCCATTTCACGCGTCCGAAGCTCGGTTTGATCGAGGCAGGCGGCACGAAGGACAACAACGTCATCTGGCGCGGTGTCGAGTCGCACAACTTCTCGCCCTTCCTCGACACCAATCCCAAGACCAAGCCCGAAGAGCGTTACAAAGCCCTCGGCGGTGTGAAGCAGCCCGGCAAGAACTGGCATCAAGGAGAAACACCTGGTGGACTCTACGCCTTCGCCTCTGCCGATGGCATTCATTGGAAAAAGATGAAGGACACGCCGGTTATTACCAAAGGCGCCTTCGACTCGCAGAATCTCGCCTTTTGGGACACGACGCGTGACCGCTACGCCTGCTTCAGCCGCATCTTCAGCAACAAAGTTCGCGCCGTGCAGAGCTGCACCTCCGCCGACTTTCTCGCCTGGAGCGACGGCATCCCGCACCGGTATGCCAAGGACGTGCCGATGGAGCATTTCTACACCAGCGCCACCGTTCCATGCCCCACCGCGCCGCATCTGTTCCTCTCCTTCCCGAAACGTTTCGTCACGAACCGCAAAAAGGTGCCGGAGCATGAAGGTCCGGGCGTCAGCGATGCCGTCTTCATGTCCAGCCGTGACGGAGTGAACTGGGACCGGCCCTTTCTCGAAGCCTGGGTGCGTCCCGGTCCCGATCTCAAGAACTGGACCGACCGCAACAACATGACCGCCAACGGCATCATCACCGGCGACACCGAATGGTCCCTCTACATCAGCGAACACTACCGCCACGCCGATCACCGCATCCGCCGCCTCAGCGTGCGGAAGCAAGGCTTCGCCTCCATGCATGCCGATGCCAAAGGCGGCGAGTTCACCACGCATCCGCTCAAATTCGCCGGAAAAAACCTTGTGCTGAACTACTCCACTTCCGCTGCTGGCAGCATCCAGATCGATGCTCTCGATCAAGCGGGTAAAGTCGTCGCCACCATGCCCGAACTCTACGGCGACGATCTCGAAGCCAGCGTTCTCGATGTCTCCAAGCTTGCCGGTCAGACGATCTGTCTGCGCGTGAAGATGAAGGACGCCGATCTGTTTGCGCTGCGCTTTGCGGACTGACCCGCGTCAAAATCGACCGCCTTGACCTCTTGACCACTCCTTGACGATCCCTGGATCTATGAAAAATCTCGCCATCCTCTTCGCCCTCAGCTCTTCGCTCTTCGCGCAAGACATCACCCGCTTTGTCGCCATCGACAACGTTTGCGCCTGGCCGAACCTCACACTGATGCCGGACGGCAGCATCAACACGACGATCTTTGGCAAGCCGAGCCACGGCCAGGTCGCTGGGGCCGCTGAGTGCTGGAACAGCCCGGATGGGCAGTTTTGGACCAAGGTCGGCATCCCCGCGCCGAACGACGAAAACACCAACCGCATGAACGTGGCCGCCGGTCTGGCGAAAAACGGCGACCTGCTCGTGCTTTGTTCCGGTTGGACGGATGTGAAGCAACCGCAGCGTCCAAAGCAGGCGGCCTTCCGCGATGACATTCTTTCCACATGGGTCTGCCGCAGCAGCGATGGCGGAAAGACTTGGGCGCAAATCAAAGAGTTCCCAGCGCCCGATGTCGGATGGACGCACTACATTCCTTTTGGCGACATCAAGGTCGGCGAGGACGGCGCATTGCACGTCTCTTGCTATGGTGGCGAGTTCACCGATCCCACCAAGAGCACCAAGACCAAAGGCTACCGCTCCTGGCACTTCCGCAGCGGTGACGATGGCAAATCATGGACCCGAACCGGCACCATCCACAAGACCGGCAACGAAACCACGCTCCTCCACCTCGGCGGCAAGCGCTGGATGGCCGCCGCTCGTGAAACCGGCATGGACATCTTCATTTCCGAGGACGACGGCGTCACCTGGGGCGAACCGAATCGCGTGACCGCCAAAAACGAGATCAACGGCCATCTGGTTCTTCTCAAAGACGGCCGCATTCTCCTGGCTCATGGCAGCCGGGTGAAAGGCCAGTTCGGGGTTCTTGCCAAACTCACCAGCGACGAGGGCAAAACCTGGGGCGAGCCGATTCGCATCGCCCACACGTTGGAGTCCGACTGCGGCTATCCCAGCACCGTGCAACGCGCCGATGGCAAGCTCGTCACCGCCTGGTATTCCAAGACCTCCGAAAACCACCATCGCTACCATATGGGCGTGGTTATCTGGGACGCGCCAGCGCCCTGAAGCGTCGTCTTGCATCACCCGCATGACCACTCCTCGCTACCGCCGCTGCATCCTCGCCACCTGCTGTGTGCCGTGGGATGAACGCTTCGAGTTCGAGGAGGACATCTTCCGCCGCAGCGTGCGCCATCAGATCGCGAGTGGCATCCGCGATCTCTACATCTTCGGCACGGCTGGGGAAGGCTACGCCGTCACCGAGACGCAGTTCGACACCATCACGCGTGTGTTTCTCGATGAAACACGAATCGACGGCGTACAGGCCATGGTGGGGCTCATCAGCCATTCGCTGCCGACGATCATCGAACGCATCGAGCGTGCCCGCGACATGGGGGCGAGGCGCTTTCAGCTCAGTTTGCCGAGCTGGGGTGTTTTGAGCGATGCGGAACTGAAAACCTTCTTCCGCGAGACTTGTGGACGTTTTCCCGACTGCGAGTTTTTGCACTACAACCTCATGCGCAGCGGCCGAATCATCACCGGAACCGAATACGGTGTGCTGGCCGCCGAACACGAAAACCTCGTGGCAACGAAAAACAGCACCGCCGACATAACGCGCCTCCAAAGCCTCTTCACCGACGCTCCACAGCTCCGCCACTTCATCACCGAGGTCGGTTTCGCCAAAGCCTGCCACATGGGCGACTGCGGCTTCCTCATCTCCTTTCTCTCCACGAACTTTCCCCGTGCTCTGGACTACTTCCGCGCTGGTTGCGAACGTGCTCCGGCCGCGCTCGCCACCATCACCGCCGACTTCGACGGACTCATCGCCACCTTCAAAGAAGCCGTCGGTAACACCGCCCATATGGATGGAGCTTTCGACAAGCTCTTCTGCCGCATCCACGATCCCGAGTTCCCGCTGCGCCTGCTGCCGCCGTATGAAGGCGTGAGCAACGAGCGCTTCGAGCGCTATCGTGACCAGTTGCGCTCACTTCATCCACTCTGGCTGCCATGAAGCTTATTCCCTTATTCCTAGCCGTTTTCACACTTCAAGCCATAGCGGCGGAGCGCACGATCCTTTTCGTCGATGATCACGACATCCTCTTCCGTGCGGGAACGCGTCGTGTTTTGGAAAAGCCGGTGCGTCATGCCAAGAACCCGCTCATCACCGAAGACAAGCCATGGGAGATGGCCATCGCGTGGACGAGCGTGCATCGCGACAAGGCCACGGGCAAATATCAGCTCTGGTATCAGGCCTATGCCGGCAAACGGGCGCAGCTCAAGACGCACGAGTGCGTGGTCTGCTACGCCGAATCGGCAGACGGCATCACGTTCACCAAGCCGAACCTCGGCCTCTTTGATTTCAATGGCGAGAAAAACACCAACATCGTGCTCATCGGCAGCGGCCTGTATGGTGACCGCTACTGCAACAGCGTTATCGTTGATGTGACGGAGCCCGACGCGGCGAAGCGCTACAAGATGCTGTATTACGATTGGGCCAAGACGGCGAAAGGTGAAATCGTAGCCGGGCTGCATCTCGCGTTCTCACCCGATGGCATCCGCTGGACGAAGCATCCGAAGGCACCGCTTTACACGGCCTCCTTCGGCGGCAAGAAACTGCAGCCTCCTTTTGCAGGAGAGAATCCTTACACCGAGGCGACTGCGCCAGATGGGCGCGTGAAGAGGCAGCTCTTGAGGCCCATCAGCATGTCAGATGCGGCCGACCCACTGTTTGATCCGAAGCGGAAGGTGTGGGCCATTTACGGCAAGGCGTGGATTCCTGGCCCGGATGGCGGCCTCGGTTGGAAACACGGCATGGGCCGTGTGGAGAGCAAGGATCTGCTGCATTGGAGCAGGCCGCAGATCGTCTGCTTCCCCGACGAACACGATGGAACGCTGGAGTTTCACACTTCGCCTGTGTTTTTCCGGCATGACCGCTACTTCAGCTTGAATCAAATCCTCAACCGTCCCGGCGGCGGCACGATGGACATCGAGCTGATGCTCAGTCGCGACGGTATCGACTGGCAGCGGCCGTTTCGTGACGATCTCTGGCTCAAGCGCAGCCCAGGCGAGCTATTCGACAGTGGCACGCTCGCCACGAATGCCGACATCGTCATTGAAGGCCGCGAGATGCGTTTTTACTACGGTGCTTACAGCAGCGGAGCCATCGGCGGTGGCACGAACATCATCGGCGATCAGCAGAAGAGCGGCGTCGGCATGGTTTCGTTGCCGCTGGATCGTTTCGCCGGTCTTCGCAGCGAACCCGAAGCTCCCACGCTCAAGATCAAATCGCCGCCCGACATCGGTCAGATCACGCTGAAGCCCGTTGACCTCGCTGGCCGCACGGAAATCGATGTGAACGCCAACGCGGCGAAGGGGGCTGTTTGGTGCGAAATCCTCGACGAGGACGGCTTCCGCCTTCCCGGCTTCGACAAGGCCAGTTGTGTGCCTTTGAACAAAGACACCACGCGTTATCGTTTTGCTTGGAAAGAGAAAAAGCTGGCTGATTTGCCCACAGGCAAGCATCACATCCGCCTCCATCTCCAGAACAGCACCGTCTTTGCCATCTCTCTTCATTAAACCATGAAACTCCGTCCCTCCCGCATCCTCCGCGAACTTCGCGCCGGTCAAAACAGCACCGTTCTCAAGCTGAACATGGGTGATCCCCGCATCGTCGAGCTTGCCGGTCTTGCTGGAGCCAGCGCCGTGTGGCTGTGCAACGAGCATGTGCCGAATGACTGGCTCAATCTGGAGCATCAGATCCGCGCCGCGAAGCTCTATGACATGGACACCGTCGTCCGCGTGAACAAGGGCGGCTACAGCGAGTATGTGAAGCCCTTCGAGTGCGACGCCACAGGCATCATGGTGCCGCACATCACCAGCGCAGATGAGGCGCGTAACGTCGTCGATATGGTCCGTTGCCGCCCGATGGGCCGGAAAGCGCTTGATGCAGGAAACATGGACGGACTCTTCTGCCAGGTGCCGCTGACTGAGTATGCGCACCACTGCAACACCGAGAAGTTTGTCATCCTTCAGATCGAAAGCCCTGAGGCGTTGGAGGTTGTCGAAGAGATCGCCGCCGTGCCAGGCTACGACATGCTGCTTTTCGGCGCGGGTGATTTTAGTCATCGCATCGGCAAACTCGGCCAGGCGACCTGTGCTGAAACTGTCGCAGCGCGAAAGCGCGTGCATGCCGCAGCGATCAAGCATGGCAAATATGTCGCCGTGGCCTCGCTGTTTGGTCAAAAAGACCAACTCATCGAAGAAGGCACCCGCGTCTTCACGCTCGGCGCTGATGTCATCGAACTCGGCAATGCCTTCCACAAGTTGGTCAAAGACTTCGGCGGAGCAAATGCGGCGGTATCGACTGATTCCGTGTATGCGAACAAGAAATGAACCGCTGACATGACGCTAATCAGACGCTGATTTCAGAGTTCAATTATTAGCGTCATATCAGCGTCCCATTAGCGGTTAAATGCCTCCTCTCATGTCTCCTGATCTCTTCTCTCTCCAAAACAAAACCATCCTGCTCACCGGTGGTGCAGGTCTTTACGGTCGTGGTCTGGCCGCGATGCTGGCCCAGACCGGTGCCACGCTCATCCTTGCGGCTCGTGATGTGTCGAAGCTCCAAGTCGTCGCTGATGAAGAAACCGCGAAGGGCAACAAGGTCTTCGCCGAGTCGCTGGATCAAGGGGATGAAGCATCCGTTTTGGCGCTGCACGAGCGGATCACGGCCCGGTTTGGCGCTTTGGACGGCCTCGTGAACAACGCGGTGTTGCGGCCGATGAAAGGCGCGAATGGCAGCGCGGAGCAGTTTGCCGAATCCATGCGGGTGAACGCCACCGGCGTGATGCTGATGCATCGTCACTTTGGCAAAACGATGGCCGAGGCAGGGCGGGGTAGCATCGTGAACATCGGCAGCATCCAGGGCATGATCGGTCCCAGCTACGAGCTCTACACGGGCACGAACATGGGCGATATGCCGCCGGATTATTTCTTCCACAAAGGCGGCATGGTGAATCTCACCCGCTTCTACGCCGCTCTCTACGGACCGAAAAGTGTGCGCGTGAACTGCCTCGCGCCCGGCGGTTTCTTTAACCACCAGCCCGAGCCGTTTTTGCAGCGTTACTGCGAACACACGATGCTGGGCCGAATGGCTGATGACACCGATCTCGGCGGTTCGGTCATTTTTCTGCTCAGTGACGCTTCCAAGTATATCACCGGGGTGAACCTGCCGGTGGACGGCGGCTACACGGCGAAATGAATCACATCCGGCCGATCTGACCCGTCGTGAGGCCGCCATCAATGACGATGATCTCGCCGGTGATGTAGCTTGAGGCCGGCGAGCACAGAAACACCGCTGTGCCTGCCACATCCTGCGGGGTGCCCACGCGGCGCAGCAGGATTTTCTTCTCGTAATGATCAAGCACGGAGCGGTCGCGGGACTCCATCCAGGTCGATGTCAGCGGTGTCTTGATGAGGCCGGGTGCCACGCCGTTCACACGAATGCCATGATCCGCCAGCGAGACAGCGAGCGACTTGGTCAGCATCACCAGCGCTCCTTTGCTCGCGTCGTACGCGCATGAGTCTGCTTCTGCCTGGAATCCATTCGTTGAAGACGTGATGACGATGCTGCCGCCGCGTTTTTCGGCCACCAGCCGTCTGGCAAAGGCCTGCACGGTGAAAAAGGCCGAGGCTAGGTTGAGCTGCATCGTCTTGTCCCAGCGCTCCCTTGTCATCTCCAGCAGCGGCAGGTCGAAAAAGCTGCCCGCATTGCAGATCAAGGTGTCGAGGCCGGGTTCCAGGGCGAACGCGGCCTCCACGAGCTTCTGCGGCCCCTCGATCTCCATCAAATCGGCCTTCACATAGGCGGAGAGTCCTTCCA
>NZ_JBIIKX010000134.1:0-6019 GCF_044232965.1 Prosthecobacter sp. | reverse complement strand
TCGTGGGCTATGCCGAGCAGATTGGCACGGAGGGCAAAGTTTTTGCGGAGCATGCGTGGCGGTATCGCGACTACCTCGTGGAGTCCTTTCACCAGGACAAACCCTTCGACCGGTTCATCCGCGAGCAACTCGCGGGCGATCTGCTACCTGCCGCCTCGCCGCAAGAGCGCCGAGAAAACCTCATCGCGACCGGTTTCATCGTGCTGGGAGATGTGGACATCAACGCCATCGACAAGCTCAAGATGGAGCACGACTTCGTGGACAGTCAGGTGAGCAAGGTGGGCACCGCCTTCCTCGGCATGACGCTGGGCTGCGTGCGCTGCCATGATCACAAGTTCGACGCCATTGGCCAGCAGGACTACTACGCGCTCGCGGGCATGTTCCGCAGCACGAAGACGACGTTCAAAACCCGCCACGGCATCTGGAGCAATATCCAGCGCGTGCCGCTGCCGGAGTTGGAGGAGGACCGGGCAGTCGCCCGCTCGCACGAGCAGAAGCTGGCGGGCTGGCGGCAGGAAAAACAGAAGCTGGAGGCCGAGTCGAAAGCCCTTGGTGACAAACCGGATGCGGCGGGCAAAAAGCGCCTCGACGAGTTGAAGAAGGAAATCACGGCGCTCGAACTCCGCATCGGTCACGGCGAGTATTTTCATCCCGGCAAACCACAAGCCATCGCCGTGCAGGATGCGGAAAAGCCCGCCGACATGCGCGTGACCATCCGAGGCAATCCGTATGCGCTGGGTGACACCATCCCGCGCGGTCTGGTGCGTGTGGCGATGTGGGGTCCGCAGCCGAAGATTCCCGCCGGGCAAAGCGGTCGCCTGCAACTGGCTGATTGGATCGCGGATGCTCGCCACCCGCTCACCGCGCGCATTGCGGTAAACCGCGTCTGGCAGAAGCTCTTCGGAGAGGGGTTGGTGCGCAGCGTGGACTACTTCGGCACGCGCGGTGATACGCCGAGCCATCCCGAGCTGCTCGATCACCTCGCGCATCGCTTCATGAAGGAAGGCTGGTCGCAGAAAAAGCTCATCCGCAAGCTCGCCCTCAGCCGCACCTACCGACTTTCCAGTGATGGTTTTCCCACAGATTCAGGGAGGCCCACAGATTTAAAATCAAATGAATCCCAATCTGTGGGCCTCCTTGAATCTGTGGGAGGAAAGGATCCCGAGAACAAGCTGCTCTCGCGCATGAACCGCCAGCGGCTCGATGCCGAGTCCATCCGCGATGCGATGCTGGTGGCGAGCGGACGACTTGCAGCGCCGTCTGGAGGGCCGGGACTGCCGTTGGAGTTCCCGGAGAACATCACCGGACTGCCGCTGAAGGAGAAGCAGGACGGTCACCCGCAGTTCAGCCTCAAAAAAGAGCGCGAGTCCCAGGCGGTGGAGCGCACGCTGTATCTGCCCGTGGTGCGCACCGGCACGCAGCCCGGCACAGCCCGGCTGCGTGATGTATTCGACTTCCCGCAGCCTGCGCAGTTCACCAGCAAGCGCAGCGAGACCACCGTGCCCACGCAGTCGCTCTACCTGCTCAATGCCGATCTCATCCGCGAGCGTGGCGAAGATCTCGCGAAGACCCTCCTTGCCATCCAAGCAGACGACTCGGCCCGCCTCGCAAGGCTATGGCTGCGTGTCTTGAACCGCCCCATCACCGCCGCCGAGCGTGAAGAAGCGCTCACCTTTCTGCAAGCCTCCAAAGCCGCCGGTGAAAGCCAAGCCTGGACCGAGCTGGCCCGCGCCCTCTTCGGCACAAACGAGTTTCTTCTCCGCTTTTGATCCGATTATGAAACCCGCACTTATCCTTGTCACACTATCGGCCTTCTCTCTCACGGAAGCTCACAGCGCGGAGACCGCAGTTCACAACTGGCCGCGCATTGAAGAACCACTCGTTGTTCCAGCCGAAAAGACGCCAAAACTCGGCACCGGTGATTTTTCCATCAGCGTGTGGGCCCGGGCAGATGCCACGGATCACGTCACCGGCGATTTGCTGAGCCAATACGATCCGAAGAAGCGGCGCGGCTTTCATCTCACGCTCAAGAGCAATCCAGGCGTGACCTCCAGCGTGGCGAACTGGCGGCATTTGCAGTTCGGCATTGATGATGACAAACCCAGTGCGTGGCGTGACTGCGGACGTCCTGGACAGGCCTTGTTCGCCTTTGCCATGGCGACGCATGAGGGTGCGCTCTATGCAGGCACTTGCGAGCCGGATGCGGGGGCGATGGGCCGGGTCTATCGCTACGCAGGTAGCGAAACATGGATCGACTGTGGCCGCCTCGACGGCAGCAATTCCGTCACCGCGCTCGCGGCATTCGAGGGCACCCTCTACGCGGGCACGGGCAAGTATCGCGTGGCGGGCTCAAGTCTGCCGGAGTCGCCAAACACCACGCTCGGCGGACGCGTCTTTCGTTATGAAGGCGGCTCGACGTGGGCGGACTGTGGGCAGTTGCCAGACACGGAGGCCGTCGGTGGACTCGTGGTGTTTCAGGGGCGGCTCTATGCCTCGTCACTCTACAAACCGGCGGGTTTTTTCCGCTATGAAGGCGGCACGCAGTGGACAAGGATGCCGGATGCCATCGGGCCGGACCTGAAGACGGGCGAGCTGGGACCGAAGCGCGTCGTCTCGCTCACGGCGCATGACGGCTTCCTCTACGCCACGAGCTATGATGGTGGCCGGGTGTATCGTTTCGATGGCAAAACGTGGACGGACTGCGGACAGATCGGCGATGACACGCAGACCTATGCCTTCACCAGCTACGAGGGCCGACTGCATGTCGCCATGTGGCCGAGTGCTCGCGTGTATCGTTTTGAAGACGTGGCCCGCTGGACGGACATCGGGCGTCTCGGTCAGGAAATGGAGGTCATGGGCATGATGGTCCACAACGGTCGCTTCATCGGCGGCACGCTGCCGCTCGCCGAAGTCCATGCCTACGATGGCGATGGCAAATGGACGCTCTGGCAGCGTCTCGATCACACGCCCGATGTGAAATACCGCCGAGCATGGACCATGGCAGAGCACGCGGGTGAGGTCTTCTGCGCCACGCTGCCCTCCGGCAAAGTCTGGGCCGCGCGGCATGGTCGTCAGGTCTCCTGGGATCACTCGCTGCCCTCCGGCTGGCATCACATCGCCGCAGTGAAGACCGCAGATCGACTCACGCTGCATGTGGATGGCAAGCAAGTCGCCGAGAGCACTGGATTCGATGCCGCCACATGGAATCTCGATAGCACAGCGCCCCTACGCCTCGGCACCGGCATGAACGGCCCCTTCAATGGCCAGCTTCGAGACCTGCAGATTCATCGTCGCGTGCTCACGGAAACGGAGATCGAAGCAGAAGCCGCGAAAAAACCGTACAAGTGACCACCCCAATCCACCTCCGACTGATCCCCATGATTCCCTCACCCTTCACCACCACCCGCCGCGCCTGGTTGCGCCAAACCAGCGCGGGCTTTGGCGCGATGGCCCTGCATGGTCTGCTGAACGCGGCAACCAATCCACTCGCGGTGCGCGCTCCGATGCTCCAGCCACGGGCGAAGCGTGTCATCTTCCTCTTCATGTCCGGCGGTCCCTCGCAGATGGACCTCTTTGATCCAAAGCCGCTCATCCAGCAACGACACGGTAAGTCCGTGAAGGCCCCGCTGCCGGAGCAGCATCGTCACGACAGCACAGCAGGACTCCTCGCTCTCGGCACCGACATCCCGGTGCGGCCTCGCGGTCAGTCCGGTGTCACGATTTCCGATCTGCTGCCGCACACCGCCGCCATCGCCGATGAGCTTTGCCTGCTGCGTGCCGTGCATGCGGACAACAACCAGCACGGCCCCGCGTTGCTCCAGATGCACACCGGAGCCATCGCCGAGGCGCGGCCCTCGCTCGGTTCCTGGGTCAGCTACGGCCTCGGCACCGAAAACCAAAACCTGCCCGCCTTTCTCACCATCCATCCCGGCATCGACACGCGGAACTACAGCGCCTCCTTCCTGCCCGCTGCGCATCAGGGCACGCCCGTCACGCTGCCCGCGAAGGTGAGTGATCCCGCCATCGCCTTCCTCACTGATCCAGCGACCGATGACGCCTCCCAGCGGCGGCGCTTTGATTTCATCCAGCGCATGAACCGCCGACTGCTGGCGCAAAATGACACGGATGCCCGCATGGAGGGCATGATCCACAGCCTGGAAACCGCCTTTCGCATGCAGACCGCCACGCCGGATCTGGTCGATCTCTCGAAGGAAACCGAGGCCACGAAAAAGCTCTACGGCATCGGCGAAATGACGACCGACAAAAACGGCCGCGCCTGCTTGCTCGCCCGTCGTCTCAGCGAGGCCGGTGTGCGCTTCGTGCAGGTCACCATGGACGGCTGGGATCACCACGGAGACATCCGCGGCGCTCTGCCGAAGAGCTGCGCCGCCAGCGACCTCCCGTGCGCCGGTTTGATCCGCGATCTGAAATCACGCGGCCTGCTAGATGACACTCTTGTGGTCTGGAGCGGCGAGTTTGGTCGCACCCCCTGGAGCCAGGACCTCAGTCGCACCGCGCCTATCGAAAAACATGGCCGCGAGCATCAGCCCGAGAGCTTCTGCGCCTGGATGGCCGGCGGCGGCGTGCGTGGCGGCCTCATGCATGGCGAGACCGACGAGTTCGGCTTCCGCCCCGTCTCCGGCAAGGTCCACCTGCACGACCTCCACGCCACCATCCTGCACCTGCTCGGCCTCGATCACGAACGCCTCACCTGGCGCCATCTCGGTCGCGATTTCCGCCTCACCGATGTCTATGGCGAAGTGGTGCGGGAGATCCTGGCGTGAGCGGCTTGCCACGACACACGACAAACGATGGCGGAGAAGCCTTCGCCAGTTCCCCCCGCGCCCATGACTCCAAGACTCCCCCAATTCATGCGCTTCACGCCTTTCAAATCAGCTTGCCAGGCTGTCTGCCGAGGCGCTTGCAGGCACTCCGGGAAGCGATGGGTTTGAGCAACGTCCACGCTGGCTCGCGAGCGTGGCATCAGTAGAAAACTTGTCGGCACTTGCGTCATTCATCTTGCCATGGGCGACGCCGGACGACTCACCACCGATGAAAGGTGCCAATCTCCACCTTGCCTCCGCCTTTCGGGTGCCATACACTCCAACCATGAAGACTCTGAGCATCCCATACCCCGAATCGCTTCTCGGTTCCCTACACGTTTCCGAAGGCGAGTTTGCGCGCGAAGCACGCATGGCGATGGCGGTGAAGCTCTTTGACACAGGCAGGCTCAGTTCCGGCCAAGCCGCCGATCTCGCCGACATGCCCCGAGTGCATTTCCTTTATGAACTCGGTCGTTGGGGCGTCTCCGCCTTGCAGACGAGTGAGGACGAGTTGGAGAGTGACTTGAACGTCGCCCGCACCCTGCATGACCGTCATCAACACTAGCCCCGCGATTCATCTCCACGCCGTTTTGCCGGGAGGGCTGGGTTCGCTGGCAGGATTGATTGGGGAAGTCATCGTCCCCTGGGAAGTCGGCCAGGAACTCGCCGCCGGTCATGCCAAAGATGCGACATGGCAGGAAATCCAATCCCTTCCAGGCATCCACCATCGCTCCCATCGTGTGGCCGTCCATCCCCTGCTTTCAGCGCAGATCGACATGGGCGAGGCTGCGGTCATCCAGACCGCGTTGGATGAAGCGCACGATGCTGTCATCCTTGACGACCTCAAAGCTCGGCGGATCGCCCAAACCCTCGGCCTCCAAGTGACAGGCACGCTTGGCATCCTGCTTCAAGCCAAACAAGCGGGCCTGCTGCCATCCGTGAGTGCAGCCATCGCCGCTCTGGAGAAACGCGGCATGTGGATCGCCCCAGCCTTGGCTGCTAAGGCGGTTCACCTCGCGGGTGAGTGATCATAGGGCTCGTTCAGAAATGAAGCACTTGCAGGCACTCCGGGAAGCGATGGGTTTGAGCAACGTCCGCCCTGGCTCGTGAGCGTGGCAGCAGCCGGGAATCCATCTGCAGGATCAAAGGCTGCCTCACGGCTTCATCGCCTTTAGCAGCTCCCGCAAGCTCAGCAC
>NZ_JBIIKX010000095.1:0-20319 GCF_044232965.1 Prosthecobacter sp. | reverse complement strand
GAAAGAGGTGGTGATCGCATTTGCGACTTTAGGCATGGGCAAACTGTTGAGCCCTGCCGCAAAGACGACACTGGCATTGCCTGCACCTCGCCAAGTGGCTGCCAACTGGGGGGTCAACACATGCAAGTACGGTGGAGAGATGTTTGCGATTGAGCACATCATGTATCGTCATGCGGCTAACTCGGGGTTCGCCAATGTCAGCCGATTCGCAGAAGGAGCGGGAGCACGGCAAATCCGAGGGATGGTCGATGATGCTCTCCGCTACGGTAAGCAGACCGGAACGGGCACCTTCGAGTATAATCTCTGAGGTGCTCTAACTTTCTGGACCAGGGACAACAGGAAACCCAAGATGCCAGAAACCATGAACAAGAAAGCCTATCAACGCTACACCCAGGAGTTCAAAGACAAGGCCGTAGGCCTGCTCAATTTTGGTAAACCCGTCGCCGAAGTCGCCCAGGAGTTGGAGGTCAGCACTTCCATGCTCTACGAATGGCGGCACAAGGCCCAAGGCACGCAAGGCGGTAGCGCAGGACTGCGAGCCGGAGGCGAGCAGTCCGAAGCGGACGCCTTGCGTGCCTTGCGGCGGCAGGTGGCCCGCCTCCAGGCTGAGAACGACATTTTAAAAAAGGCCGCCATCATCCTCGGCACCAAAACCCCCGGCAACTACGCGCCATGATCCAGAGCATCAACGATTCCACAGGTCACAGCGTGCGCTTCATTTGCGAGACGCTGGAGCTGCCCCGTAGCAGTTACCATCACGCAGCCCGACCCTGCGCTAGGCAGCTCTCCGATGCTGAGCTGAGCCCGCGTATCGAGGCCATCTTCCGGCAGCATCAACGCCGCTATGGCTACCGGCGCATCTACCACCTGCTGCGACAGGAGGGCGTCATCCTTTCTCCTGATCGTGTCAGACGGCTCATGCGCGAGGCGGGGCTCATCGCCCTCCAGCCGAGGACCTATGTGCCCCAGACGAGCGACGGCCGCGCAGACAAGCCCTCTGACAACCTCCTGCAAGGCCGCCCTCTGCCCACCAAGCCCAACGAGGTCTGGGCGGGCGACATTTGCTTCGCTATGCTCACCCTTCGGGCAGCCTGCGGCTGGCTGTCTCGCTGCGCTCGGCTCTTACATCCCCAGTGAGCAAGGCTGGCTCTACCTGGCCGTGGTCATCGACCTGTGCTCGCGCCGCATCGTCGGCTGGTGTCTGCGCGATCACCTGCGCAGTGATCTAGTCGTCGAGGCCCTCGACTCCGCACTCGCCGCCAGACGCGGCACCCAAGGCATCATCTTCCACAGCGACCGCGGCAGCCAGTATGGCAGCAGTGCTTTCCGTCAACGGCTGCGCGCCGCAGGCATGGAGCAAAGCATGTCTGCCAGAGCCAACCCCTATCACAACGCCTGGACCGAGTCCTTCATCGGCACGCTCAAGGCCGAGATGCTGCGCGATGGCTGCTTCACCAGCCAGCAGGACGCCGCCCACGAACTCTTTGCCTTCATCGACGGCTACTACAACACCCGCCGCCTGCACTCCTCCCTCAACTACAAGTCACCCTCCCTCTTCGAGTCAGAAATCGCTCTCGCTAACTAAATCATCCTCCGGTCCAAAAATGGCTGGCATCTCACTCGGTCGCACTATTGGGACGAACCAAGGAGGTGGAGCCGCAAACGGCATCCGAGTTCACCTCCGGGATGGGAACATCCAGACCGCCTTCCCGATCACCATTCCTTGACATATGAACGACGAACTTTTGGAACTATTCATCAAAGAGGATTGCGACCAACACGCTCAATCGGTTTTACTGAGTGCAATCAAAGAAAAGACTGGCACCGATGGGATCGAGGACTTCACGTTTAACCGCTTCAACATTCGCTTAGATTTCGGCACCAACCAAGTGGTGATCGATGATGACCTCAATCCTTCTGACGGTGAGTGCAGGTTGCCGCTCGCTGTCTTCTCCGCCCGCGTCGCGGAAATAAACATGTGATCCAACCAGCGCTGGACCGTCGACGCGGGTTGAGTTCATCCGCAAAGCCGGGTGTGTAATGGGCTCCTTTGCCAACTACCTCGGCAAAGGAGATCAGACCATGCCGGGGAACTTCTCCGGCAGATACTGGGGCAAGATCAACGCCGCACTTCTTCCGGTCGCATCCGCCCAAGCCATCGAAGTCCCTCACAAGATGGCCGCTATGTTCCGCCGCATCGCCCGCAAAAAAATGCAGAGCGATGTCAGCTCAAGCTGCTGGAAGCGCCACCTCGAACATCTGTACCGCGACGGCTGGCATGTGTCGCGCCTGCAATGGGAGACGGCCCAAAGCAGGCTGCACAGCGGCGCGAATATCATTCCCGTCTGGAGCACCCTGCCTGCCATGACGCACAAGGAGGACGGCATGACGTTCTCCGTTCCCGCCGCTGACCTCCGCATCAAGTATGACCGCGAGCACTTCCAGCAAATCATGAAAAGCCACCCGCTGCCGCGCCGCTGGCGGCTCCGCCACAATGACCGCGTCCGCCTGCTCTGCGACGCCTCCAAGTTCATCGCCGCCCTCGCACGGCTGCATCTGCCGGAGAGCGGAGGTTTTTTGACGTTCTCACGCTCACAAGCCGCGTGAGCACTTTGTCAAGTATTTGCACACTGACCCCGTTTCCTGTCGAGATGGGCGATCTGATAATCCTCACGCCCGATTTCCTTCAGCAGCGTCTTCAAAACGTCCTCGTTTTCGATCTCGCACAGCCCGAGCAGATCCGGCCCGGTGCCGCCGTGGAGCAGCTTGATCACACCCGCGAGCGCCTTGACCTTCGCGTCGAAGGCCTCCGGGGTCCAGCCCTGCTCCGGTGTGAATTCCAGGTCAGTGGCGAGCGGCGACGCGGTCGTGTCGAACAAATTGCCGACGTTCCAGAAGGCGAGCTTGATCTCAGGCATGGCTGAGGTCGGATTTCAGCAGAATCGCCTGGATGAGAAAAGCAGAAAGGCAGGAATTTGAATTCCTGCCTTCCTATCAAGTTATCTGGATCAACAGGCCTTTTACCGCCCCGTCTCGATCATCCGGGCGAACTCGGCGAAGAAGTACTTCGCGTCATGCGGGCCGGGGGCGGCCTCGGGATGGTATTGCACGCTGAGGACGGGTGCCTCGCGGTGGCGCATGCCTTCGACGGTGCCGTCGTTGAGGTTGATGTGCGTGACCTCGACGTTGCTGGGCAGCGAAGAGGGGTCGATGGCGAAGCCGTGGTTCTGGCTGGTGATGGAGACCTTGCCGTTGCGCAGGTCTTTGACGGGCTGATTGCCGCCACGATGCCCGAACTTGAGCTTGAAGGTCTTGCCGCCGTAGGCATGACCGAGAATCTGATGGCCGAGGCAGATGGCGAAGATGGGCTTCACGCCGATGAGCTGCTTCACCTCTTTGTGGATGTAATCGAGCGCGGCGGGATCGCCGGGGCCGTTGGAGAGGAAGACTCCGTCGGGGTTTTTGGCCAGCACGTCCTTGGCGCTGGTGGTGGCGGGGACGACATCCACGCGGAAGCCGTTCTGCCGCAGGCGGCGCAGGATGTTGCGTTTGATGCCGAAATCGTAGGCCACGATGTGATGCTTGGCGGTGGGAAGCGGGTGGTAGCAGCCCTCGGGAGCGCCTTCACGGTTCTGCGAGGGGCTGGGGATGTCCCATTCGCGGCTGTCCTGGTCCTCGGGGTCCCAGAGGTAGGGCTTCGGCGTGGTGACTTCCTTGACGTAGTCGCTGCCTTCCATGGTGGGGCTGTTCGCGGCGATTTTCACGGCCTCCTCGGCGCTGATGGCCTCGGAGGTGATGACGGCGCGCATCGCGCCCCGGGTGCGCAGGTGCGAGGTGAGGGCGCGGGTGTCGATGCCCTGGATGCCGGGGATGTTCCACTCCTTGAGGTAGGCGTCGAGGCTCTGCGTGCTGCGCCAGTTGCTCGGCACGTCGCACAGCTCCTCGATGACGAAGCCGCGCACATGCGGCTGGCTGCTCTCGGTGTCGAGCGGGTTCACGCCGTAGTTCCCGATCATGGGATACGTCATGGTGACGATCTGGCCGCGGTAGGAGGGATCGGTGAGCACCTCCTGATAACCGGTCATGGAGGTGTTAAAGCAGATTTCGCCGGTGTGGCTGGCATCGGCGCCGAACGCCGTACCTTCAAACACGCGGCCGTCTTCGAGGGCGAGGAGGGCTTTCTTCATCAAGGTGCGCCGCTGGTCATAGCCAGAAGGGCGGGGGGTGCAAGGAATGACGCAGGACGAATTTTCGAATGATGAAGGCGGGAGCGCGGTGGGGGAGGCTGTGAGAGGCGGCATCCTACTCGTCCTCCTACTCGAACTCGTCCTCGATGAGACGATCCGGTCGCCTTGGAAGGCATCGAATCATCCACAAGCCTCGTCCGCAGCCGCTTCATCCCATCTCGTGGCCGCGACCTGCCAATGACGCGCTTAGATCGAGGACGAGTTCGAGTAGGAGGACGAAGGAGCTGCCGCTCCTACTCTCCCACACGCAGGATGTCGCAGGTGATGAAGATGGCCTGGAGGATGTCTTCCTTCTCGAACTCGGGCTTGCCGGTCGGTTTGTGGAGGGAGAGGAGGCGGGCGGTGCCGGAAGGCATGGTGGTGCCAGTTGTGAGCTTGAAGCAGTGGTAATCGGTGAGCGGGAATTCGAGTCGGCGGCCCTGGGTGTCGAGGATGTGCTCGCGATGCTCAAAAGGCGCGGTGGTGTGGAATTCGGGGGCGATGTTGAGTTCGATTGTTTGTCCATCCGCGCCGATGATGGCTTCGAGTTCGACCTTGAAGCCGACGTTGCGGGTTTCGGTGATGATTTCGGGCACGCCCTCCTTGCTGATGCGCACATCGGCGAGCGCGGTGTGCTCCGCGCCCTGCTGCGTGGTGGCACGGACGCCGGACTTGGTCTCGATGCGGTTGGTGCCGAGGGTTTGCGCGCTTCCAGCCTTCACGGCGGCGAGGAGTTTATCGAGCTCGGCGCGGTGGCTGCTTTTGTTGGCGGCTTGAGTGGTGAGGCGGCGCAGCAGCGGGCCTGGGGCTTGGAGGACGTGGGTGGTGAAGGTGAGGTTGCCTGGCGACCAATGCCTTGCTTCAAGATCTGCCAGAAAAAGCTCAATTTTACGCAAGTTTTCCAAGGTGTTGCGTGCCACCAACTGACTCGATGTGACCGCGTAATGATTCGAGGCTCCATCTGGAAATGTGATGCCAGCTTCCTCGAAGAGCTGTTTCACATCTTTTCGTCGTTGTCCTGTGAATGGATCTTCTTCCATTGCCTCTGCCATGTGAGCTGGGTTGACCCAAAAAGTTCGAGTTTGCTGTCTGCCGGGGTTGCCATTGTCGATTTGAGGCACTTCGCTGTCGTTTTTGATCTGGTGAAATCGCTTCTTCGCCACCTGCGGCACGACATCGCACTTCAAGAACGAGGCCCAGAGTTTACCCTCGGAGTCGCGACCGTTCGGCTTCTGGAGGCTGATCAGCTTGGTGCTGCCTTTGGTGATGCTGAGGCCGCTGCTGGTTTTGAGGACATGGAAGTCGGTGGCGGGCATGGCGAAGCGCTGGCCGGAGGCGGGGTCGCGGAAATGGGCGCCGCGTGTTTCAGGAGGAGCGGGATGGAGTTCGTGGCTGAAGCTGAGTTCAACGGTGTGGCCGTCCGCGCTGACGACAGGATCGACTTCGAAGATCGAGCCGACTTTGCGCATCTCGAAGGTGACCTCGGGCTGGTTGTTGGCGTTAAGGTCAAAGCTGGAGATGAAGACATGCTCCCGCACGGATTCGTGCTTGGCGCGGATGCCGGATTTCGTTTCGAGGAATAGTGAGTCGATGAAACGGGCCTCGCCGCGTGCGACGGCGGCCTCCGCGGCAGTGAACAGCGCGGTGTCGTCAGCGCCTGTGGCGGTGGATTGACGGGAGTGGTCGCGCAGGAGCGTTTCCGGTGCCTCGATGGTGTGCAAGGTGAAGGCGATGGTCTTTGGGGCGACGGATTCGGCGTGGGAGATCAGAGCGCCAATGGCCTCGATCATGGCGGGGGTGTTGATGACGTGGAGATGTTCGCCCTTTTGTTCCAGCACGGCTCCGGCAGGGAAGGTGACGCCCTGTTCTTTCTCCAGCCATTCGCGAAGCGGATGGGAGTTTGTTTCCATGAGGGATTCGAGCAATCCGGGTGGTGCGCGGAAGGTGACGGCGGCCATGCCGGGTGGGGCGGAGGTCTGCGGTGACTGTGCCTGAGGCAGCGGTTGAACACGGTGAATGGTGCTGGTGAGAAAAGCGGCCCAGAGGACATCGGTTTTTTCATCTGCGAGGCCGACGGGTTTGGTGACGCCGATGAGTTTCGTGGCTCCGCTGCTGCTGACGAGCGAAGTGATGAATTCAGCGCCCGCAGTCACGGAGAAGGGGGATTCCGCGTCATGGCCGGTGAGCGGCTCGGTGACGGTGACCTGCCGGATGCGCGGTGTGATGGGATGGAGTTTGACGACGAGGCTGTTGTCGATGGTGATGCCATCGGCTCTCACTGTGGGTTCGACTTCGAGCACGAGACCAAGCGTGCGCATGTCCCATGAGGTGGCGGCGCGGCTTTTCGCGTCGAGATTGAGGTCAGCGGCGTGAATGTGCTCGCGCACGGCGGTGCTGCTGCTGTGGGTGCCGGATTTGGTTTCGAGAAACGCATCGCCGACAATGCGAATGTTGGAGCCGGGATTTTTCGCGTAGCCGAGCAGCGTGGTGAGTTCTTGCACGGCGTTCGCGTTCCGCGAAGCGGCGGCGTTGATCTGGCGGATGATTTCGCCCGGGCCTTCGAGGATGATGAGCTGGTGGGCGAGGGTGGCGGAATAATGAACTAGAATAGAGTCAAAAAAGGCTTCGGTTAGATCGAGATTTGGCTGCGTGTTGGTAACGGTGAGCAGGCCGGTCGTGGGATTGAAGGTGGCGCTGGAACCTTCGGGGAAGGTGATGCCTTGGGCTTCGAGGACTTGTTTGGCCGATTGACACCGAATTTTATCGTGGGATTGCGCAGGCTCAGGCTGACCTGCTGCAAATGGATCGGCCGGAGTCGCAGACTCGCCAACATTGGGCATGCTGAAGGAGAGGAAGTCCGGCGGGACTTTGAAGGTGCGGGTGTGCAACTCGGAGACGGCCTGCGCTTGCCAGGTGAAGGCGAGCGTGAGGAGCAGGAGAAGGCTGCGGAACGACATGCCGGGGAGAATACCGGAGGCGGTGACGGCGTGTCGAGCCTTCTTCGCCGAGGGTGCGAAGCCCGTGTCTGAATCAGAAATGGAGGAACTAAAAACTGGGAATGGGTCAGAATGGAGGAATGGCCGGGGCCGGGTCAGGCCCTTTTCAGTTCCTTCATTCCGCCATTCTCAGTTTTTCCATGCTTTCAGGGCTTTGCCGTCAAGGAGTGGTCAAGATGGTCAAGCGGGTGGCGCTGGAGTGCTTGACGATTCCTTGACCTTTTTGACAGGCGCAGCCTTGAACGGACCCGTTGCGGCGCAACGGGGCTACAATGTCTGATGAATGCGGCCCAGCGCCATGAGGATGTAGCTGGTGGTCAGGACGGAGTCGCTTTCCATCCAGCGGCCTTCGGTGTTGGCCCAGGAGCCGTCGCCTTTTTGGAGGTTGAGGAGCTTCTGGGTGATGTCGGCGCGCCAGTCGATGAGTTTGCCGTCTTTGGTCTTGATGTAGTCGATCTGGGCGATGCTGAGGGCCTTACTGAGGGTGTGGTAGTAGTAGTAGAGGCCCTGGGCACCGAGGCCGGGGTTTTCGTCGGCGCTGTAGTTGGCGCTGATCCATTCGATGACGGCTTTGACGCGAGGGTCATTTTTATCGAGGCCGGCGTAGATGAAGCTGAGGAGGCCGGCGTAGCTGATGCTGCCGTAACTGCGGAGAGAGATGGTGCCATCGGGGTTTTCAACCTTGGCACCGCGGGTTTCGGTGGGGTTGTAAATGAAGCCGCCAGCGTCTTTGGGGTCTTTGCTGACCCAGCTTGATTTGTTGCTCTCGGGGCGGTTTTGGCAGCGCTGGATGAAGTCGATGGCGGCACCGAAGTTGAGTTGGGGTTCGCCTTTGGCGGCGTCACCTTTGTCTGCGAGAAGGCTTTGCGCGTAGTAGAGGGCTTCGAGGGCGAAGGTGGTGTTGGAGAGGTCGGCGTGGGTGGCTTTTTCCTCGCCGTAGCCGATGCCGCCGTCGGTGGGGTTGTCGTTCTTGCCTTTTTCGTCGAGGTCGAGCTGGCGGGTGACGAGGTAACGGCGGGCCTTGAGCATGACCTCCTCGTTTTCAGGCTTGTTGTTCAAGAGCAGCCCGGTCAAGGCGATGGCGGTGTTGTAGGTGGCGCGGGCCTTGATGGTGATGGAGCCGTCGGGCTTGGCGTTGCTGATGAGGTAGCGGGTGGCATTCTCCACCTCGGCGGGGACGGGATCGCCGGGCTTGCGATTGGGGTCGAGCATGAACGCGGTCATGGCCAGACCGGTGATGGCGACGGGCTCGGCCTCGCCCCACTGGCCGGTTTGCTGGTTTTGCTTGGCACGGAGAAAATTCAGGCCGCGTTCGACACCGAGGCGGAGTTCCTGTTTGAGGGACTCATGGCGTGGTGCCTGGCTGGCGGCCTGTCCGAAGGCGGAGGAGGTCGCGAGAATGAGGAGGAAGGCGGAAAGTTTCATGATGGGATGAACTGGAGGCCAGAAGCGGGCGGCGTCAACGGGCAAGGAGCCAAGGCGGTCTGGCCGGGACGATTCTTGACCACGCCTTGACTTGCTTGACCATTTCTTGACCGGCGCTACTTCGCAGGCGTGATGATGAGCGTCACCTTCGTTTCTTCTGCCGGAATATTTGCGGGCATGCTGATCCAGAGATCATCGCGGTGGTTGCCTTTGGCGGGAGAGTTGATGATGGCGGTGCGGTCCACGTAGGTGGAGATGATGGAGCCGGTGATCTCGGCCACGAAGCCTTCCTCGTCGATGCGGGAGCCGTTGAAGATCCAGGTGTCGAGATCGGGAGGAGTTTTGCGCTCGTCGATGTTCTGGATGAAGTCGGAGAGGGGGACGTTTTTGACTTTGTCGCCTTCTTTCCACTCGCAGCGGATGTGGAGGCGGTTGGCTCCAGGAGTAGTGGGTTCGGTGTCCTTGTCTTGGTAGGGGCGCTCTTCCTTAGGATCGAGTTTTTCGAGGATGCCCTTGGTGGCGGGTTGGTAGTTGGCGAGGAGGAGGGCAAGCTGGACCTGAATGGGCTTCACCGTGGTCTGGAGGATGGTCTCGTGGACTTTCTCACCGGTTTCATGCACAAGGGCATATTCGATGGGCAGCTTTTGATGCAGAATGCTGCACGGGATGCGCAGTTCACGCGTGGCGGCGGTGATCTGGATGCCGTTGAGGTCGTAAATGCCCGGCGCGGATTCTTTGAGGAGCTTTTTGGCGTCTTCGAGCTGGGTTTTCGCGTCCACCTTCGGCGTGGCGGTGTCTTGGGCGGATGAAAATGAAACGCAGAGAATGGATAAGAGAAGCAGGGCACGCATGGGGCAGGCAAGAATACAACAAGGACTACGATACCCAGCATTGGCCTTCTTGCAGAGGAAGGTTGGGCCATGTTGAATCGGATTGCCGCATGTAGGCACGCTTTTGACCTACTTTTGCAGAGCTTCGAGGCGCCGACGGGCGGCAGTGGCCTCGCGGGTATTGTGGTCGAATTTGAGAAAAGTGGTGAAGGCTTGGATGGCGTCTTCTTTGCGACCTAGCTCGGCGCTGGCGATACCGAGGTGGTTGTAGAAGTCGTAAAAAGTGGGGAACAGCCGTGTGGCCTCGCCTGATGCGCGTGCGGTCTGCTCCCAGTCACGGCGCAGCAGGCCGTTCAGGCTCTGAAAGAAGAGTCTTTCATGCGGGTCATGCAACACTGCCGCCATATGGTCACTGAATGCCTTGGGGACGAGGTCCGGCTGCTCGATCAAGAGTGACATGTGGATGACAGGAGCGGCATTGTCGCCGTGAGGCATCATCCAGCCATAAACGAGCTCCTGCTCGATGAACTGGCGCATCTGGTCGGCGGCGAGTTCTGCTTCGTCGCGCATTCCAAGCAACTGATAGGCATGGAGGGTGTCGTCAATCATGTTGCGCCCGAGGAGCTGATCTGGGTCGAGCATGGCGATGAGACGCCGCGTTCCTTCCTTGTCACCACGGCTGACCAGCGCGGTGAGAATCAGCGAGCGGGCACGGCCCTGACGGCGGGGTGTTTGCAGGGTGCCGAGCGCTGCAAAGAGATCCACCTCCTGGCCGGTGCGAAGTTTCATCTGCAAATCGTGCAGCCGCAGCGCATCCTGTGTTTCCGGGGCGTCCGGCCGGTTGCGCCAGAGCTTGAAGATGTTCTCGAGTGCCTGGAGCGTGGGCGGATCGTCGGTATCCACCATTTGCGGGCTGGAGTTGATCAAGTCACCCCTTGTCTCGTCATCGGGCGCTTTGTCGAGCGCAAGGGTGAGCATGCCAAGCGCCAGGGGAACCTGCTGCGTTTCACGAGGAAAGGCTGCCGCGAGATCGACCCAGAAATCAAGATTCTCACGCGGCCATGTGCCAACGACTATCCACTGGCGGTAGAGCTGGAGGCAGTCGGAGTCTGGCAGATCGAGCATCCAGTCGGGGTGGAATGGTTCGGGAACTTTTGGGGTGTTCGCGGCTTTGGCGAGAGGGCTGGCGAGGAACCATTCCCGCAGAGCAGTGTGGGCCGGGTGGAGTTTCTGGGCTGCATTGATGGTTTTGAGGGCGTTGAGCTGCTGCGCGGCTTTTTGGCGGACGATGTCCTCACTGTAACGTGCGGCGGACATGGCCTTGTAGTGCTGGCGCGCCTGCTCGAAGCGACCCGCCTGCGCGAGGCGGCGGATGCAGCGCTGGAGGGATTCGAGCGTGATGTTGTCGAGAGTGCCTTTGAGCAGCTCGGTGGCAAGTGCGTGCGTGGCGTCGAGATCATGCGGCTCCGCGCGGGCGTAGCGGCGGATGGCGGCAAGCTCAGGCTGCAAATCTTCGCGCAGATGGACCAGGAGCGGGTCTGCCAGGGCATGCTGGAGCGGGGCATGGAGCTCATCCCAAAAGCATTTGCGCGCGGCGAGCCAGATGGTGAAGGCACGGATCGGGCGAGGGAGGTTTTTTTCGTTCCTGAGAGCGGCCAGCCAGTTTTTGAACTGGGCCATGTCAGTGGCGATGGCGGGTGAGTACCAGCCGAGATACTGGATGGCGGAGAAGCGGCGCGCGTCGGGCTGGCCGGCATCTGCGGCCATGAGGCAGCAGAGTTTGACGGCCTCCGGGACCAGGAGTGACTTCTCATTGCCTGGAGCCATGGCTTCGTCAGGCTCCGTCGCTTTTTCATCCTGCAAGTCACGCGGGCGCATGTGATCGAACCAGGCGGGCTTGTGGGTGGAGAGCCATGCTTTGACAGCAAGCGCCGGGCCGTCACCCGCGCCTCCGCCATCAAGGAGTAGTTCGTAACGTCGGCGCAGGGGCTGAAGAGCATCTTCGGCATCCTTGTTGAGCGGGCTTTCGAGTTCTGCCTTGAGTAGTGCCAGTTCTTTGTCACGCAGGTTCTGTTTTTGGTAGAGCGAGGCAAGGGTTTTGACCGTGCGGTGTCTCTCGTCGTCGTCGGACTTGGCGGCGAGGTAGGTTTCGATGGCCTGCGTGACGGCGGGCAGGTCTTTCCCACTCTGCACGGCAGACAGCCCCCAAACACGGAGCAAGGCGAGGGCAACAGGTCCCTGGCTGCCATGTTTCTGATGAAACGCGCGTGCTAGTTCAACGGCACGCTCGGGCGTGCCGCCGTCTGCATGCGCCACGGCGGCCCACAAGAGCACACGGTCGGCCTGCTCGGGCACGGTGAAACCTCCAGTTTCGTGAATGGCGATGATGAGCTTCCGCAGAGGAGTGATGATCTTGCCGAGCGCGGCAAAAGAAAAGCCGGGGAAGGTAGTCAGCTCCATGGCCATTTCTGGCTGCCAGCGCGCAGCGTGGCCAATGCGCCGCAGGTCTTCAAGCACCTGCTCGTGCTGGCCGTTCGCATTTTTTTGCGTCATGCTGGCACCGAATTCCGAGAGGCTGGGGATGATGGGCACCATTGGGATGCTGGAATCACGCTTGGGAAGGTGTCGTGTCTCGAATTCCATCCACTGCGGCCACCACTGGGCCGAGTGGCGCCACCAGTCGCGCATGGCGTCCTCGTTTTCGGCCAGTTTGAGGAAGGCGCGGATGTTTTCGACGGCGGAGGATTTGGCGATGATAGACTCCTTGATCCCACGCAGCCGGGCAAGAAACTCAAAGGCCGATTTTTCATCGTTGGTCTCCAGGGCGAGCAAAATGGCCTGCAGCGTGCTGGCGGGCACGGAGTAGTATTCTGAATAATTCGCAAGCCCCCGCCAGGCATCAAGCGCCTCAGCAGGCCGGCCGCGGGCAATGGCATTTTCGGCAAGCCGCTCGATGGCGCTGAGGTGGTAACCTGGATCAAGGTTCGCCTCCGCCATGAGCGCACGGTGGATAACGGCCTCCTCGGCGAGTTTGCCACGACGTTTGAGCATGAGACCTCGGAGAAAGCGAGCTTCGGTGTTCGGTTCGCTTAAAGGGGGCGTGGCATCACAGAGTTCCAAGAGGTGCAGCATGAGCGGCGGTGGATCCTGGGTGACCTGCTGGCGGTCCAGCAACTCGATGTAGGTAACCGCTTTCCACAGCCGCTCCCCGTACCACGGCCCTGGTTCGAAGCGGGTGAGAGACTCGATGGCGAGACGTGTCAGCTCTGCGTAGTCGAATTCTTCGCGCTTGAGGGCTTTGTCGATGGCCTGGGTAAAGTCTTCGGCCGTTTTCAGAGTGGCAGGCACATCCCAATCCGGCAGAGCGTCAGGATGCGCGGAGATCCAAGAGCGCAAGCGTTCCCGCAGGCCATGATATAGACCCTGGGCTTGCACCCTCACGCGCGCGCTGGCGAGAGTTGTGTCGAATTCTTTGCCAAAGCGGCCTTCTTTGCCAAGAGCGGCCAGCACATCCGCAAGCAGCGTGGCAACCGCTGGTTTTTCTGCGGCGAGGGCATCGACTTTAGAGGCGAGACGAGTCATCAATTGTGCGGTCTGCGGCGTGTCACGGGCGATGAATTTCTCCAAGTCAGCGCGGAGGGCTTCAGGCTGCTGTAACCGGGCGTGCAGCAGGCAGAGGCGCTGGAGCAGGGCGAAAACATCACCGTCGTCGAGCGCGAGGCCGTCCTGCGCGGCTTGGAGAGCTTGTTTGGGCTCTTTTTCGTCAAGCAACTCGCTGCGGACGGCGTGGCTCCAAGCGCGGCGAAAGGCGGATACTTTCGAGTTGTTGGCGATGGGGGTGAGGAGGGCCAGCGCCTCTGCGTTTTGCTTGGTGGCCTGCAAATTGAGGGCAAGGATGTACTCGGCGAGGGCGCTGTCTTCGAGCGGTACGGAACCTCTCTGGGCGTCGAGAATGCCGCGCAGGTGTTGGATGGAGACCGCATGAGCCTCCTCCATGTAGTCGATGTAGGCGATCTGTGTCCTGGCAAAGAATTGGGTGCGGGCGTCCTTGGGAAAGAACTCGATGGTTTTTTCGTAGGCGGCGCGGCGGAGCTTGAGGTCGCCATTGAGCGGAAAGCGCTCCGCCACGAGGTCGAGCTGGCCCTCACCGCTGGGCATTTGTGGGAAATCGCCAATATCACCTTTGCTGGCAGTGGCAGGGACGGGCGCGTCGGTAGCCGCCTCCAGCGTCACCGGTTTGTCCAACCAGGCATGTAGCGTGGCCACGGATTCCATGAAGGGTTTCACCTCGGCGGCAGGCAGGCGGGAGGATTTGATCTGATAGGTGAGCGTGGCGTGTAGCTTGTTGGCCCCGTCGAGATTCCAGCGCGCGCTGCCCTGGCCATGCTCATGTGTGATGTTGAGAGGTGGCGGAATGGTGGCAGGGCGGAAGCCTGCTGGCAGGGTGATGACAGAGTTTGTCAGGTTGGTTTCACGCCAGAGGAAGCCTTCAGTCTGACGTTGGTGCCCATCGCCCAGGTCTGGGAGCAAACTGGCATCAAAAGGAAAACGCAGGGTGGGGGAGCCGTTCGCGGGGACTATGAAATAAGCATGGATGCGGTGGGGTTGGCCGAGGGGACGCTTCTCGGTTTTTAGATCGATGACACTGGCACCGGGCCAGACCGCCTCAAGATGGCGCGTGAGGCGGTTTTTGAGCTCGATGCGCGTGCTTTTGGCCTCAATGTTTTGAAAATAATTGCCGAGGTAGCCTTGGCTTTCGAGCGTGGCCCAGCCGGAGATCTCGCCGGTGGCGGAGAGCTTGGCGTCGAAATTCAGCGCATAGCTGCCGGCATCCTCAGGCGGAGTGTGCATCCAGCGCTCAGGCTTGGAAATGACCAGCACGTCACGATCGGCGTCATTGGGTGAAAGCATGCCGGGGGTGGAGCCTTCGATGGTGGGATCACAAAACACAGGGCCGTCTGGCAGGTCTGCGACGAGAATGGCGTGGTCGAAGTCACGGTAGTCTGCGCTGCGGCGCTCGACACGACCGAGGTGAGCGGTGTTGAGCAGCACGAGGTGCGCTGGGATGCCTTTGAAGCGTAGCATGGCGGCCAGCAGGCTGGCCTTGTCTTTGCAGTCGCCGTATTGATGTTCCCATACTTCGGCGGCAGGATGAGGTTCGATGTCGCAAGTGCCGAACTCCAGGCCAACATAGCGCACATCGTTTGCAGCATGTGTGTGGAGAATGCCGAGGATTTCGCGAGGGGTTTTGGCCTGTGCGGTCCAACGCGTCACCTCGGCCTCAAGCTTGCTGCCCAGCACAAGTCGCTGCTCCACGAGCGGGTGATACCAGTCCACGAACTGCGTCCAGTTTTGCAGCGTGGTGAGGCGTATGAGCGGGCCGGTCTGGTCAAACGGCGCACGGCTCGGTTCAGCGTCTATGTAGGGTGTGTTTTCCGCCTCCCATGTCCAGCGGTGGCGACCGTTTGGTTGCACTGCTGTTTTTGCCTCCGGCACGCCACTGCCCAGCGGAGTCAGACGCAACCGCGTGGCGTAGCCAGAAGGCATTTCTGCGATACTGCGAATAACCCGCGCGGGCCAGCCAAAGCGAAACCCGAAATCCGTGGTGTAATGCCCGTGAATGCGCGGTCGCGATTCCTCGATAATGAGAGTGTATTCGGTGAGCGTGCCAGGTTTGACATTGGGAAAGATAATGACGACCTCTCCGCTGTCATTGTAGAGGTCGGAATCAGCCTCACGCTGCGGGGTCTGGAGGAAGCGGGCGTCCGGCCGCACATCCTGACGGCGGCCATCTGGCTGGATGCTGCGCGCCAGGAGAAGGTGAGGCGTCTGTGTGCTGAGGCGGTAGCCATGGACTTCGCGTCCGCAGCCTTCGGCACCATTCTGCGAGATGGCACGGCAAATTTGATGTCGGACAATGAGGCGTGAGCCGTCTGGACGGATGTGGTGGATGGTCTCATCAAGCACGATCCAGCCATGCTCCGCCGTCTTTGGTGGTTCCCCGGCAGTTTGCAGCGCTGTTTCTAGCGGCGTGAGCAATGGTTCGACGAGAGCGTAATCCGCAGGTTCCTGCGTCGAAACCGGCTGCCCGAAGGCGGTGATGTGAGGTGCGAGAAAAGCAACGGCTGCCAGGGCAAATTTAATCTTCATGCACCCCCGGATTATCCAATTTCCGAAAAAGTGGCAAGCGTGAACGTCATTATTACATCATAATGTTTCCGTAATGACTACGGCGCGACGCTGATACGCAAGCGTTTGTCTTCCTGTTTTTAAAGCTTTGGGAGCTTGTAAGTGCCGGTGCGGAGGGATTTTTCGACGTTTTTGGGTGTCACGGCGACGGGCTCGACCTCGTAGGCGGGCAGGGGCTTGAAGTTTTTGTCGGTGCGCAGCCGGAGGACGATTTGCAGGGCGAGATCGACGAGCGCGGGTTGGACGATGGTGGCGTCAAGCTGGCCCAAGCGGACCAGTTCCATGCCCTTTTTCTGCCCAGGGATGCCGTCGGTGCCTATGACGAAGATGTTTTCACGCTGGCCTGCATCGCTGGCCGCTTTCGCGGCAGCGACGGCGAGGGCGTCGTTATGGGCGAAGATGACGTCGAACTGCTTTTGCAGTTGGAAGGCTTCGGCGGTGCGCAGGGTGGCATTTTCAGGTTTCCAGTCGGCGAAGGCATCGTGAACCTGGATGACGCCGGGTTGCGCATTCAGCGCCTCGTTGAAGCCGGTGGCGAGGTCGTTGGTGAGAGGGCTGTCTTCGACACCTCGGATCTGGATGACGCGGCCAGTCACCTCGGTGCGCTTTTCCTCGGCAGCCTTGCGCTTGAGTGCCTCAAGAGCGGCCTCTGCAGCCAGACGGCCGACACGGCGCTGGTCGCTGAAGACGATGGTGGCGCAGCCTTCGTTGAGCATGCGCTTGTCGAGGCCGATGACGGTGATGCCAGCGGTGGTGGCCTCGACGATGAGGGCGGCGAGGGCAGGGGGATCAATAGGGCTGACAAAGATGGCGGCAGGTTTGGAGTCGATGGCCTGGCGGAACTGTGCCGCCTGCTGGGAGGCCGCACCTGCGGCATCGTGCGTGGTGAGCTTGTAGCCAGCCTGACGGCTGACGAGCATGGCAAGGCCGTTGCGCTGAAACTCCTGGAGGGGAATTCGAGTGTCCTGGAGAAGCAGAACGACCTCGGCACGCGCGTCTTTGGCAGCAAGGCCGGTGGCTGCGGCGATTTCAGAAACTGGCGAGGGTTTGCCTGGCGCAGCCGCGCTGGCCGGGGTGCTTTTTTTCTCCTGTTCCGGTTCGGATGAAGGACGGCAGGCGGCCAGGGAGAGGGCGCCGATGGAACAAACCAGGATTCGAGTGCTGAGGTGCATGATCAGAATAGGGGGTAGTTTAGGCCGAGAAGCCACTTCCGCACAAGCTGCGATGACGTTGAAAATGAGACACAGGCTTTTGCTTGCAGAATGGAGGGATTGCCACAGACTCCGCGCCTGTTTGCCCTCCCCACCCCTTTCATAATGAGCCATAAAAAGAAGACTGCTGTCGTCACTGGAGCCGCTGGGTTTCTCGGATCACATCTGACGGACCGCCTGCTCAAGGAGGGATACAAAGTGATCGGCATCGACAACCTGCTGACCGGCAGTGTTCACAACATCGAGCATCTGGCGGGGAATGCTGACTACAAGTTTATTCACCACGATGTGACTGAGTTCATTTACCTGCCGGGTGAGGTGAGTCTGGTGTTTCACTTTGCCTCACCTGCAAGCCCGATTGACTATTTAAAGCTGCCGATTCAAACCCTGAAGGTGGGATCGCTTGGCACGCACAACGCCCTGGGATTGGCCAAGGCCAAAGGGGCTACCTTTCTGTTGGCCTCAACCTCGGAGACGTATGGCGATCCGCTGGAGCATCCGCAAAAAGAGACTTACTGGGGCAATGTGAATCCGATCGGTGTCCGAGGCGTGTATGACGAGGCCAAGCGTTTCGCTGAGGCGTTGGTGATGGCCTACCACCGCTATCACGGCATGGACACGAAGATTGTCCGAATCTTCAACACCTACGGCCCAAGGATGCGCCTGGAAGACGGGCGGGTGGTGCCGGCCTTCATCGGTCAGGCGTTGCACGGGGAGCCGTTGACGGTGTTTGGGCAGGGGCAGCAGACACGCAGCTTCTGCTTTGTCTCCGATTTAATCGACGGCATCTACCGCCTGTCACAAAGCGACTACCACGAACCGGTGAACATCGGCAACCCCGCTGAGATGACGATCATGCAGTTTGCCGAGGCGATTTTGCGCATCACGGGAAGCGAATCGAAGATCGATTATCGTCCGCTGCCTGCGGATGACCCGAAAGTGCGTCAGCCGGACATCACGCTGGCACGAAAACTTCTGGGATGGGAGCCCCAAGTGCCGTTTGAGGAGGGGATTTCACGCACGATCGAGTATTTTCGCGACTTTCTGAGAATCCCTGCTTGATGCGCAGGGCGTTTTGCTGATAAAACAAAAAATACCAAGAACAACCATCTGCCACATTCATGAAATCATCCGTTCTGACTTTTGCGTTCATTTTGATTGCCACCGGCCTTTCCGCGCAGGCACCTGTCAACGATGGCAAGGCCAGAATCATCGTGGACATCAAAAAAGCGGACGTCAAAGAGCAGCCGACACCGATGTTTAGCGCTGGAAACGTGAATGAAAAACGCTGGCGTCCAAAAAATTGGGTCGAGGTGGACGTGGAGTTCGACATCAAACTCCCCCCGGAGGCAGGTGGCCGGGACGGCACCTTCCCCGCCATGCAGATGAACATTTATCTGGCTTTGCAGCACATGTCCAAGGATGGCAAGCGCGAGGTGCTGAAAGGAACACTGGATCTGATCAATGTGCCTGCGAGTGACACCTGCCACGCTTTGGCCTACGTCTCGCCTATGACCATGAAGGCGATCTTTCAAAAAGACACCGTGATTGCCGCCACAGATATCCAAGGCTGGGGGGTGGAAGTTATTATCGAAGGGGAGCGCAGGGCACTCAAAGCAAGCGTGGGCAAGGACCCCTGGTGGGAAAAAGCTGAGAACTTTGCCATCATGCCGGAAATGGTGCTGAGCAAATCCAAGACGCCATTTTCCATACTGTGGGGTGATTATGATGTGCAGGTTCAGCCCAAGTGAGCGAGGTTTCCAGGTGATTTAAACAACAGCGTCCAACTTATTCCAGCATGGCAGACTCTAACAGCATTGCGGTGATCAACCTCGGCTCCCAGCGCGTGGGCGGTGCATTGTTCAGCAGGACTTCGGGGGGCGATCTGATTTTAAAGCGCTATGAGTTTGTGGAGCTGGACGGTGACCCCTCAGTGGATGTCAGCAGGCTGCCTCAGCTCAAGGTGGGGCTCAGCGAATTGGTGGCGAAGCTCAAGATCAAAGGACAGAAGGTTTGGTGTGCCGTTCCAGGCCACCCGGTCTTCAGTCGTTTTGTGAAGCTTCCGCCCGTGCAGGGAGACAAGCTTGCCCAGATCGTCGAGTTTGAGGCACGTCAGAATGTGCCTTGGCAGTTGGACGAGGTGTCATGGGACTACGAAGTGGTCGCCAAGAGTGATCTTGGTGAGGTGGAGGTTGTTTTGGCCGCCATGAAAATCGAGCCGCTCAACGAGATGCACGCCGAGGTCGTCTCGTGTGGCATCAATGTGGTGGGAGTCGATGTGGGGCCGTTGGCGCTCTACAATGCTTTTCGTTATAGCTATCCTGATGTGGACGAGCCTGCGCTCGTGATTGATCTCGGCGCTCGATCAACCAACTTGGTTTTTGTGGAGGGAGATCGCTTTTTCACCCGCAACCTGCTCGTTGGTGGTGCGGCGGTCACCAATGCGATTGCCAAGGAGTTTGGGATTCCCTTTGCAGAAGCGGAGCGGCAAAAATGCTCGCAGGGTTTTGTGGCGCTGGGCGGCGCGGTCGAGGATCATCCAGACGAGGGGGTCAACGCGATGTCCAAGGTCATGCGCAACTCAATGACGCGCCTGCACTCCGAAGTGATGCGGACCATCACTTTCTATCGAAGTCAGCAAGGCGGAAGCGCGCCTAAGCGTGTTTTCCTGGCCGGTGGCGGTTCGGCGGCAGGATACATCGCCGAGTTCTTCACCGAGAAGCTCAAGCTGCCGGTGGAAGTTTTCAATGGCATGCGTGGTGTTCAGGCAGACCGTGGCGTGAACGCAGAAGCAGGACAGGTTGATGCACCCGCAATGGGTGAGCTTGTCGGGCTGGCCCTGCATGGCATGGGCTCGTGCCCGTGTGAAATTGAACTCGTGCCTGACGCACTGGCCTCTTCGCGTGATGCAGCGCGCCGCGCGCCAGCTCTGGTGATGTCTGGGTTGTGCATTTTGGCAGCACTAGGTGCGGCCATCTTCTGGTTTAACAATGCTGAAGCAGCGATTCAGGAACGGGCGGCTGGCGTTCAGGCCGAGGTTTCCCGCTTAGGCAGGCTGGCTGGGGAAATCAGCCAACTAGATGATCGGCAGGAGGAGCTTCGGCTGCGCAGCTCACAACTGGAGAAGGCTGTCACAGATCGCTCCTGGTGGGTGCGTTTGCTCAACGAGCTTAATCAGCAGTTCGACAACGACCTGCTCTGGCTGACCTTGATTGAGCCGATCAAGGATGGCAAACCGATCACCAGCCCCTTGTGGAGTGGTTCCAGCGCTGAAGATAAGTCTTCCAAATCCGAGGCTGGCAGCAAAGGTGGCGCACCTGCGGCCCCGGTTTACGAGCTTCGACTTCTTGGTTTGTACCGTCGTAATAACGAGGGTGAACAGAAAGTCGTGTATGATTTCGCAGCCAAGGTGGCCAAACTCGACGCCTTTGGTGTGACGGAT
>NZ_JBIIKX010000094.1:0-20708 GCF_044232965.1 Prosthecobacter sp. | reverse complement strand
CTTTGATCTCTCGATCACATGCGGTATTAATCCAAGTTTCCCTGGGCTATCCCCCGCTTCCCGGAATGTATCCACGTGTTACGCACCCGTTCGCCACTAGACATTGCTTGTATTGCTACTCACAATGTCCCGTTCGACTTGCATGTCTTATCCACGCCGCCAGCGTTCGTTCTGAGCCAGAATCAAACTCTCCAAAAATATTTGGCCAACCCGTTAAGGTCGGCCGATTGACTGTGCTTGTTTAAACCACAAGCACCTGCGCATCTATTCGCGCAGCGCACAATTTAGCCTTTTGTTTTCTTACAGCTTCACTCGGCTCGCGCCTCGCTCTGCTGCTTTTGTTTTCTGAAAGATCGGTTCTGATTCCTAGAAAATTAAAGCCGCTTTTGCCGCTCAAACTTTCTTCTCGTCAGCCGCTGTTTTTCGCTAGCGGATAACCAGATTAGTACAACTCCGATCCCCTGCAACTCCATTTTATATGTTTTTGAATGTTTTTCGCCGCTGACCGTTCGCTATCACGAATAGTCGTGGACAAGCATTCCATATTTCACGCGCCATAACACATGTCTCGTTCTGCTGGAACCCTCAAAATACAAGCCCTCCAGCCTCACGACTCATCTCATGACGCAACTCCTTACATCAGAGGTGATGACTTCGCCACACCCTGAGCTCAACCACATTTGCAATCAGACGCCTCGCTGGTTTTCGCTCATGCGCTGGGTGGCAAAGCCCGATTTTGTTCGACGGGCACAGTCCTCGCATTCCTGTTTCTTTGACCTGAATTGCCTCCGCTTTCCTCATGTTCAGTCAAGTTTTAAATCATGACGGTTGATTCTATCTCCCTGGCTATGTGGTGAAGGTGAATGTCGGTGATTCATCGCCATGTGCTTGAAGGAGCATTCAGGACTTTGCACCCAAACAAGCGCAGGGGACGTTTGACATCACGATCACCCCGCGCCTAACCTTTGCGCCGTTTACCGACCCGCAGCACATGCACGACACCCCCACGCTGCCTGAGAAGGAGTTTCGCTCCCACGCTCCTGGCTATTGGTTTGATAAAAACATCGCCCCCGCTGACTGGAACAACGCCGCCTGGCAGCTCAGAAACCGGATCACGACGCTGAAGCAACTGGAGGAGCATTTGACGCTGTCCGAGGAAGAACGCGCCGGCGTGCTGCTCTCCGGCAACAAGCTGGCAATGGCGATCACGCCGCACTATTTCAACCTGATGGACGCCGAAGATCCCGGCTGCCCGATCCGCCGACAGGTCATCCCGCGCATTGAGGAAACCTGGGAAGATCCTGATGAGATGAGCGATCCCTGCGGCGAAGACAGCCACATGCCCGTGCCTGGCCTGGTGCATCGCTACCCGGACCGCGTGCTGTTCCTCGTGACCGACCGCTGTGCCAGCTACTGCCGCTACTGCACACGCAGCCGGGTCGTCTCAGGCGTGGGCGAGCAGGAACTGCACACCGAGTTTGAGGCCGCCTTCCGCTATCTGGAACGTCACACCGAGGTGCGCGATGTTCTGCTCTCCGGCGGTGATCCCCTGCTCTTTTCCGATGCCAAGCTGGACGCGCTGCTGACCCGCCTGAGGGCGATCAAGCACATCGAGTTCATCCGCATCGGCAGCCGCGTGCCGATCTTCCTGCCGCAGCGCATCACCCCCGAGCTGTGCCGCATGCTGCAAAAGCACCATCCGCTCTGGCTGAGCATCCACACCAATCATCCGCGCGAGCTGACCACCGAGGTGCGCGACGGTTTGAACATGCTCGCCAATCACGGCGTGCCGCTCGGCAATCAAAGCGTGCTGCTGCGCGGCGTGAACGACAACGCCGACATCATGAAGAATCTCGTCCACAAGCTGCTCATGTGCCGCGTGCGACCATACTACTTGTATCAATGCGATCTGATCCAAGGCTCCTCGCATTTGCGTGCCAGCGTCAGCGACGGCATCGACATCATCGAGCAGCTCCGCGGCCACACCACCGGCTACGCCGTGCCGCAGTTCGTCATCGACGCCCCCGGCGGCGGCGGTAAGGTGCCGCTGAATCCGGATTACGTCCTCCTGCGCGACGAGCAACGTGTGCTCATCCGCAATTACGAAGGCAAAACGTTCGAGTATCCCGAACCCGCGCTGGTGCGGCGGTGACCTGCATCACATTAGAGGGAAACGGCGGCCATCCCGCAGCCAGAGGCCCACTCCCAGCGGCAAAGCTGCCAGCCACAGCAGACGGCCCCCGACGGACTGCAGATCACGAAACTGCCGCAGCAATCCAACTTCGCTGAGGAGCGAGAAGCGAACACTCTGCACCGCCGCCCGCAGCAAACGCAGCGGCGCGTGGAAAAACCAGCCGCTCTCCAGATCGAGCACCATTTTGAACATAAGGCGATGACCTGCGGCATTGGTGCGCGGATTGGACGGGCCATGGACGAGCGAGGGCGCGTCCGTCCAGTAGATGCGCAGCTCCTCGTTGATGTGGCGCGTCTTGAACTGGCGTGAGACCTGGCACCAGATGAAGGATTCTGGGATGAAATTTCCCGGCACATCCTCGGGATACGGAAAACGCCTCAGAACATCCAGCCGGAGAAAGCCCCACTTCTCCCCGCGCACCTTGTGGCGGTACTCCAGCTCGGCGGCGGAGCAGTCGAGCGGATCGGCCGGGAACAAAGTGCCGACGCGTGCGTCGTTTTGATCACGACAGAGGCCGGTGACACCGGAAAAGCCACCCCGCTGCGCCTGCGGGATGCTTTCCCAGTGATGCTTCAATCGCTCCAGAGCCTCCGGCACGCAGCCATCGTCGGAATCGAGTTTCAGCCACAGCTCGCCATGAGATTCGCGCAGGGAGAGGTTATGCGCATGATGCGCTCCGCGATGCGGCATGGGCAGGTAGCGCACCGGAAAGCCGGCCTCTGCCTGATAGCGCCGCATGAGTTCTGTGGTGCCATCGGTCGAACCATCGTCGATCACCAACCACTCGAAGTCACGGCAGGTCTGCGCCTGCAGACTGTCAAACACACGATGCAGCGTGTGGGCGCGGTTGAAAGTGGGGGTATAAACCGTGAACAACGGCATGGGAATGAATGAAAATGCTGCCTCCGGGGCCGACGTGCCAGCTCAAAACCACACCCTGCTCAATAAGCGTTGTCTCGCTTGAAGAAGGTCAGCAGCATGATCTGAAGATCGAGCCAGAGGCTCCAGTTTTCGAGGTACCAAAGGTCACACTGAATGCGCTCGCCAAGATCAGTGTCACCGCGCAGGCCGTTGACCTGCGCCCAGCCGGTCATGCCGGGCTTGGCGTGGTGCCGGGCGTTGTAGTGCGGGATGCGGTGTTTAAATTCACCAATGAGTTCCGGCCGCTCGGGACGCGGGCCGACGAGGCTCATCACCCCCTTTAACACGTTCCAAAACTGCGGCAGTTCGTCGATGTTCCACTGCCGCATGAATGCGCCGATCTTGAGACGGCGCGGATCATCTTTGACGCACCACTGCGCGCCGGAGGTCTTTTCAGCATCGAGCCGCATGGAGCGGATCTTGATGATCTTGAAGGGCACCCCTTTGGCTCCCCAGCGACGCTGACGATAAAAGACCGGCCCAGGGGACTCCATCCACACAATGGTGCTGAAGAACGCGATAATCGGGGCGCTCAACACAAGTCCCACAAGAGATCCAACGATGTCCAAAGTTCGCTTGGCCACCACATTGAGGGTGCTGTCGAGTGGCAGCCGCGTGATTCCCAGCACCGGCGTGCCTGCGATGGTTTCCAGCCTGAGGCCGGAGGTGAAGATGCGGAATCCCGAGGGGATGACTTTAAAATCAATCATTTCACGTTCACAGAGGTTCGCCAGATCCACGATCTGCTCGCGGTGACCATGCAAATCCGCCACCACCACCATGTCCACCGCATGAGTGGCGACGAGGTGCTCGACGTCGTCCAGATCCCCCATGCAGGGAAAAGCATGCGGCGTGGACAGCGGTTCCTCGTCCTGGCTGGTTTTGACCCAGCCGACCACATCGTAGGCACAGGCCTGATCACGCTTCAGTGTCTTCCACATGGCAACAGCCGCCTCATTCCAGCCGACAAACAGGGTGCGTTGCTGCAAGGCCTCCACCCGTCCAGGAGCGCTCAGAAAACGGAAAAAAACCGACCGCCAGGCCAGCAGCAGCAGCAAAGATGTGGCACCGTTGAGGGCCACATAAACACGGGAGATCGAAGGCTCCAGCTTCAAAGCCAGCGTGATGGCCAGGAAGCAGGCGGTCCACAACAGAACGGCCTTGGCAATGCGGGCAGCCACCCAGCGATGGCGCAGCAGCAGGCTTTGATGATAGATACCATGCCTGCCGAGAGCCAGTAACAGCAGCAGACTGCCCAATGCCATATGACTGACATACTGGTGAAAAGCCATGACATTGAAATTGCCAATGTCCTTGATCACCGAGTGGAAGCGCAGCAGGTAAGCGGCGACGGCAGCCAGCAGCGCCATGATAAAATCCCCCAGGCAACTAATCAGCACCCACGAATGCGGAGAGATGTGCTCCTTTGCACGCCAAGCACGACGGGCCTCCAAAGCTTCGTACGCAGCTCCTCGATTGAGGGTTGTGGCGTCGGCGACTGAGGCATTCATAGGCAAAGGCTAATTTGTAAAATCTATATCCAATATAAAATAGCGGTAAGACTTTGTCATGGGTTAACTCATCCCCGCTGTTCGCAAAATCGCCCAAGACTTTCGTCTTGGGCAAAATCGTTGCACGCGAGGCGCAGAACGCCCGCATTATCTTTTCGTTCAATGCAGCACAAAAGACGCGCTATTCAGCGCATCAGAAGGAGAGTTTCACCCCAGCCACGATCCCACGTCCCGGCAGTGGCAGGCGCTCTTTCAGGATGGAGGTGTGTTCACGGGCGTCCTCGTTGGTCAGGTTCATGCCTTTGACATAAAAATCGACCGTCCTCGGCCCCTGCACCAGCCGGTAGCTGAGAGCCAGGTTCACCAGGAAATAGCTGTCTGTACCGAACTCGTTGGCCGCCACGCGATCCTGCGGCGCGGCGTAAATGCCCTCCAGCCGCGCTCCAAACGGCCCGCGCTCGAGAATCAACGCGCTCGAGAGATGGAACGGTGGTACGCGCGGCAGCGAGCCCCCCGTGCTGCCATCCCGCGCCCGCACCGCGTCCGCCTTGAACTCCAGGTGCAGGTTTGTGTCCGCCTGCTTGGGGTCTTCCGTCACCGGATGCAGCAAATGGAAGGTCGTCTCCAATTCTGCTCCGAGGAACTCCGCGTCCACGGCACGGTAATTGAACTGCGGCGTGTCAGGGATAGCGTCGGCATCCGTGTCCACCATGAACCCGGCGGGAAACAAGCCGATAAAGCCGCTGTAACGGCTGTAATAGCCGCCCACGCTGCCCGTGACCCAGCCGGTGCGCTTGCGCAGGTTCAAATCGAAGCTCACCGAATTTTCCACCCCCAGCCCGAAATCCCCCACTTCGAAGGTGTTCGTCGCCACATGATTGCCGTTCGCAAACAGCTCCTGATACGTTGGCGCACGCTCCGCGTAGGTGATCGTGAAGGCGGCGGAGTATTCCTCATTCGGCGTGTAAACAAAGCCCACCGAACCGCTCAGATTGTCAAACTGACGTCCGCGGGCATCGCCAAAAACATCATTGCTTCGTGATCTTGTCTCGATGTGGTCATAGCGCCCGCCAAACTGAAAACTCAGCGGCCCGCGCGTGATGTCCTCAAAGAAAAACAGCGAGTTCGACTCCGTCACCGTCGGCGGAATGAAAGCCTCAGCTCCGGCCACAAAGAAATCGCTGCGTTCTGACTGGAAACCGACCACGCCCTCCATGCCCGCGACCTTCTCGTGCTTCACTTCCAGACGGAAATCATAGCCGTCGTTTTTGAACACCGTGTTGTCCATGCCGTCCTCGAATTCGACGTGCTCATAATCCGACCACGCAAAGCGGTAGCTGATCTCCTTGATCTTCGGCAGCGGCTTGTAGAAAGCGCCGCGCACATCCAGACGCGTCTGGTTCATATCGATGAACACCGACGGCTCCGCTGGCGATCCGTAGTTCGTGTGAAACTCCGTCCACGCGAAGCCGATGAATCCTTCGTCCCACACATAGCTCAGGCCACCAGAAAGGCCCTCGGCGCGCAGATTACTGTTCACCGCGATTTTGCTCGGCTCCTCCATGCCCACGGGCGGGTTCCGTTCCTGCTCGCCGACGGTACGCAGGTTTCCCGGCACTCGGAAATCCTCCGCTGCGCGTGTGAACGCCTCGATATGAAAAGCCAAGCCCTTCCAACCGCCTTCCAGCATGAAATTCGACTGATAGCCCTGGTCCACCGACGAAAAACGCCCACCCATGGAGCCACGGATCGTTCCATCGAGTTTTTCATCCACGATGCGGCCATCAATCGCATTCACAACGCCGCCGATAGCATTGGAGCCATACAGCAGCGTCGCCGGGCCACGCACCACCTCCACCGACTTCAGATTCGACGGCTCAAAACTCAGCGCGTGGTCAGGACTCGTCGCCGAGGCGTCCATCGTGTTCATCCCGTTCTGCAAAATGCGCACCCGGTCCCCGTCCAGACCGCGAATGATCGGTCGGCTCGCCGCCGGACCGAAATACGAGCTGCTCACCCCCGGCATCCGCGCCAGCGTCTGCCCCAAAGTCGGCTCAATCGCCAGATTCAAATTCTGTCCGCCCAAAATCGACGCCGCCTGCGCCTGCTGATACAACGGCCGGTCCAGCGGGGCTGAAATCACGATCTCATCCAGCGAAATGACCTCCTCATCGTCATGCGCATGCGCCGGATCATGCCGCTGCTGAGCATATGAAGAGACGGCTGAAAGGCCAAAGGCAACCGCTAGCAGGTAAAGTCGTGCGAATGGAATCTGGACATGTGTTTTCATCAGGTTGCGGCGTTAATGCAACCGTTTTACAAGTGCAACTAATTTGTTTTAGCAATCAAGGCGCAGGTTTGTTGCGCCGGAACCACTCCAGGAGGCCGCGCTTGGCGGGCCTGACCAAGGCGTCACTTTCAACCGGAAGTGCCTTGGGCGCTTGCGGCGCGGGCAGGTGATCCCGCAGACGGTCGTGAATGTGCTGCTGCGCGGCAAGGGTTTCGATTCCGTTCACATCATTGTCCTCCAGCAACTCCTTCGAGGCTTCTGCGCCACCTTCCCTTGGGTCGATGAGCTGGGGATTGATCATGAGCACGAGCTCCTCGCGGGACTTGGTGTCATCCACACGGCGAAAAAGAGTGCCGAGGAGGGGGATGTTGCCGAGGATGGGCACTTGTGACCGGGTGTCGGTGAAATTGGTGTCAATGAGCCCACCGATGACGACGGGCACTTGATGCCTGGCAACGACGGTGCCGCTGACGGTGCGGGACTGAACGGTGTCCACGGCCTGGCGCTGAAAGCCGTTGTTGTTTGGCACGAGCACTGTGGCGCCGTTGGTGGTGATGTTGGAGTTTTCCTGCAGCAGGCGGAGGGTGACGGTTTTGTCCGCGTTGATGTTCGGCGTGATGAGCAGTGTGGTGCCCACGGGGCGAAATTCGATGTCGGTGCTGCCCTGGGTGACGACGTTGTTGATCGCGCCGGGAATGACCGCACCGCCGTTGAAGCTGCGGTTTAGCGGGCGTTCCTCGCCGATGAAGAGGCGGCTGACTTCGTTGTTGGCGATGAGCAGCGTGGGCGTGGAGACGACGCGCACCTGGCCTTTCTGCTCCAGCACCTGGATACGGGCGCTGAAGTTGTTGCTGGCAAAGCGGAAGCTCAAATCGCCTGCCTGAGCGGGATTGGCTCCGAAACCGGCCTGGAAGCGCCCGTTGTCGAAGAGGTAATCCACTGCGCTGCGGTAGCCCTGGTCCATGCGCACACGGAGGATTTTGACTTCGAGCAGCACGGTCTGCGTCGGCACATCGACGCTGGTGATGAGTGCTTTGATCTGCGTCATCGCGCGGCTATCGCCGGTGCGGACGATGACCTTGTTCAGGCGTTGAATGACGGTGACGAAGATGTTCACGCGGTCGTCGAGCAGCTTCTCTGCGCTTTCGGCGCGGTCTTCGAGGGTTTGAATCTCCTCAGCCGTGAGATTTTCCACGCGCTGTGGTTGGATAGGCTGAGTGTTGTTCGCATTGTTGTTGCCCTGAAAGCCTCCAAGACCGCCCATTCCCATTCCACCCATTCCCATTCCACCCATTCCAAGTCCACCCATTCCAAGTCCACCTCCCAGTCCTCCGCGCCCCCCGCCAAGGCCTCCGCCAAAGCCGCCACCCTGACCTCCACGGGCGTTGTTCCCCTGCCCGGTGACGCCCAAGTTCTGGCTGCGGCCATCAAGGATGTCGAAGCGCTGGAAGCGCTGCTGCAGTTCCATGGTCGCCTGCATGTCCTGCATGAAGTTGCTCTGGTTCATGCGCACCCGAGAGCCGTAGAGGTCCTGGATGGCGCGGCCGATGTCGTTCGCATTCGGGAAACGCAGGTCGAAGACCTCCGTCATCTCTTCCTGGAAGCTGCCGAGATCGCGTTTGTACTCTTCCGGCGTGTGGATGCGCATGATGCTGCTTTTGTCATCCTCGCGGAACCACAGGTTGTGAGAGCGGCAGAGTGCCTCCACGGCATCGCGGGCCTGCACTTGCGTGAGATACAGGCTGACGATGGTTTTTCCGGCTTCGACCGAACTGACGACGTTCAAGCCACCGGCCTCGGATAAAATGCGCGCGGCGTCCGAAAGCGGCACCTGGCGCAGGTCGATGACCTCCATGCGGCTGTTCTGGGCCTGCGCATGCATGGCGAGGAGGGAGATGAGGAGAACAAGGAGTCGTTTCATTGCAGGCGGAGGGTTTGTTTGAGCGGCAGGACCTCGATGGTGGCGCTTTCTTTGTTCAACTCGGTGAGTTGGAGGCTGAGATGGCTGAATTCGCCGGAAAGACTGAGCGCACCGCCCTGCTTGAGCGAGAGAATCTGCTTGTTCACCTCAATGATGACGAGTCCCTGGCCGGTTTGATTGATGATCTTGCCGCGCATGATGATGGTGGGCAGTGCTTTGCTGTTTTGCTGGCCGCCCGCGCCCGCCATGAGGAGCTGTTGCAGGGCCGCATCTGGAACGGTGGGATCAACCGGTGGTTTGGGCGGCTCCGGCGGTGATTGCGCGGCGGCGTTCAGCGCCAGCAGCAGGAGGAGGGTGAGCAGGTGTTTCATAGGAAAGGGTTCAGCGGATGTTGTTGCCGGGGCCGGTGGCGGCGAAGAGGGCCATGAAAAACGACAGGTAAACGTATCCGACCACGCTGCCGACGACGATGATGACCGCAGGCTCGATCAGCGCGGTGAGGCGGCGGATCATGCGCTCAAGCTGCGCCTCATGAAAACGCGCCACCTCGTCGAGCACATTGTCCAGTGTGCCGGAGGACTCGCCCACCGTGATCATGCGTGGCAGCATCGGCATAAAGCCATGGGGCTGCTCAAGATGGCGGCCCAGCGGCTCGCCTTGCAGCACGCGCTCACGCGCCGCGCCGATGATGGCGGAGAGCCGTCGGTTGCCGATGAGGTTCTCACACACACGCAATCCCTCCAGGATGGTGACGCCGCTGGTCAGCAGCACGGAAAAGCTGTTGGCAAACAAGGCCGTGCCTCCCGTGCGCAATGCTTTGCCGAGCAGCGGCAGGCGCAGCGCAGCGCGGTCGATCAACGCACGACCCGGCGGCCAGAAAAACACCAGCACCAGCGCAAACAGCACTGCCACGCTGGCAATCACCGCCGTGAGGCCGTGCATCTGCGTCCACTCGCCGAGATCGACGAGACGCTGCGTCATCGGCGGCAGCTTTTTGCCCAGCGCACGCAGAAAGACCTGCATCTTCGGCAGCACACCGACGATCATGAAAACCGCCAGCCCCATGGCCACGAGAAAGACGATGGCGGGATACATCAGCGTCGTGATCAGCCCCGCACGCAGGGTGCGCTTTTTCTCCAATGCTGCCGCGGCACGCTCCAGCACGGGTGCGAGGTGGCCGGTCTGCTCGCCCACGCTCACGAGTTGCACGACGATGCGGCTGAAGCAGGCATGACGTGCGATGGCATCGGCCAGCGAAGCGCCGTTTTCGATGTCGATGATGACCTGCTCCCACACGCGGCGCAGGCGGCCGCGCTCAGCCTGCTCGGCGATCAGGCGCAGGGCGCTCAGCAGCGTCAGACCACTGCGCAGCAGCGTGGAGAGCTGGTAAAGGCTCACCTCAATGTCGAGCGAGCGAATCCACAACCATGACGAGGGACTCAGCGAGAAGGCCGTGCTGCCGCTCCGGCTCGTGTTTTCCTCAATACCGAGCACCAGCCAGCCGCGCGTGCGCAGTTCCGCTGCGGCGGCGGAGCTGGACGAGGACTCCAGCTCGCCCTGAAGACGGGCGCCGGAGGCATCGCGGACGGTGTAGGTGAAGGCGGGCATGATTGAAAAAAGCGAGTTACCAGACCGTCACCGCGCCACGCACGTCCTCCAGTGTGACCACCCCGGCGCTGAGTTTCTCCGCCGCGTCCTGCACCAGTAGCGGCAGGCCGCGCAGACGCATGCGCTCGGTCATTTGCGCCTCACCAGCGCCTTCGGTGATGAGCTGGGACCACTCCTCATCAATCGGCAGCATCTCAAACAAACCCACACGCCCCACAAAACCGCGCCCGGCACAGTACAGGCAGCCTTGGGGCCGAAAATGCGAGGTTCCAGCGAGTTGCGGTGCCGCGAGAAAGGCGATGTCCTCAGGCCGCAGCGGCTCCGGCGTGATGCAGCGGGAACAGCACTTCCGCACCAGTCGCTGCGCCACCGTGAGACGCAGGGTGGAGGCGATGAGGAAGCGCTCCACACCCATTTCCGCCAGACGCACGACGGCACCTGCGGCGGAATTGGTGTGCAGCGTGGAAAAGACCAGATGCCCGGTCAAAGCGGCCTTGATGGCAATGTCCGCCGTCTCGCGGTCGCGAATTTCGCCGATCATGACGACATCGGGGTCATGCCGCAACAAGCTGCGCAAAGCACTGGAGAAGCTGACCTTGTCCGCGCTGTCCACCTCGACTTGCACGATGCCGGGAATCTCGTTTTCCACCGGATCTTCGACGGTGATGACGTTCAGCGCCTCGGCGGCGATCAGCTCGCGGATGGCCGCATAAAGCGTGGTCGTTTTGCCGGAACCGGTCGGACCGGTGAGCAGGATGAGGCCGTGCGGCTTGCTGATGGCGGAGCTGAACATGGCATGATGCGCCGTGCTCATGCCGAGCGCTCCGAGCGAGAAGCGGCTGCTGTCCACGGCCATGAGGCGCAGCGTCATGCGCTCGCCATGACGTGCGGGCAGCGTGGCCACGCGCACATCCACCACCTGACCGCGTGCGCCGCCGTCGCTGTGACGGAAGGAGCCATCCTGCGGAGATCGCTTTTCGGCGATGTTGAGGCCCGCGATGATCTTGAAGCGGTTCAGCAGCGCTGCGTGGAGGCTCATCGGCAGGCGGAAGGCATCTTCCAAAGCGCCATCGACGCGCAGGCGCACGCGCAGTTCCTTTTCACTTGGATCAAAATGAATGTCCGAGGCCTGGCGCAGCATCGCCGCACGGAGGATGTCATTGGCGAGCTGGCGTGCATCAGCCTCCACCTCGTCACCGCTGGTCGCGGCGATGGTTTGACCGCGTTCTGTGTAGCGGGCCAGCGCTCCGGCACCGCCCTGCGAAGATTCACGATACTGGCGGTCCAGCGCCCGTCCGAGCGAGGCTGGCTCGGCCTGCACCGCCCGAATCGGATGATCAAAGTAGCGCTGCAAGGTGCGCAGCGAAGCCTCGTCCTCCGCGATCTGGCAGGCCAGCCACACGCAGCCCTCATGCACCGCAAAGGGCAGCAGCCGACGACGCAGCGCGATGGAGGAAGGCAGCCGCAGCGCCTGCACGGCATCAATGCGCACGGCATCGAGATCCAGCAGCGTGGCGGCTGGAACAGCGGCAGGTCTGGCGGGCGCGGCGATCATGATTTCACCGGGTTGGCGGCACGCTGGCGGAGACGTGCGGCACGTTCAAAGACCTGGCCGGGATGGCGTGAGAGCGCGTTCACGCTCTGCTCGCTGATTTCTCCGCGCACAAACAGCTCCGCGAGGCTCTGCTCCATCGTCTGCATGCCCTGCTGGCCGCCGGATTCCATGGCGGAGTAAATGAGATTGCTCTTCCCGCTAGCGACGAGATTCGCCACCGCACCTGTAACCGTCAGCACCTCCGCCGCCAGCACGCGTCGTCCGCGTGTGGTGATGCCGTCCGCCTGCTGGCGTGCCGCCGGGCCGTCCGCCACGAGCAAGTGCTGCGCCACCACGGCACGAAGCACGAGCGCGAGCTGCCGCCGGATGCCGTCCTGCTCTCCGGCGGGAAACACGGCCACCATGCGCTCAATCGCCCCCACGCAATCGCCCGCATGCACGGTGGTGAAGACGAGGTGCCCCGTTTCGGCGGCGGTGATGGCGGTGCGAATGGTGTTCAGATCACGGATTTCCCCCACGAGGATCACATCCGGGTCCTGCCGCATGGCGGAAACCAGCGCGTCATTGAAGCTCGGCGTGTCCATGCCGAGCTGGCGTTGGTTCACGAGCGCCAGCTTGGACGAATGCACATATTCGACGGGATCTTCGATGGTGATGATGTGGCAGCGGCGCTGGCGGTTGATCTGATCCAGCAGCGTGGCCAGCGTCGTCGTCTTGCCGGAGCCGGTGGGACCAGCGATGACCACCAGCCCGTGCTGCTGGCGGCAGAGCTGGTGCAGCGATTCCGGCAGGCCGAGTTCTTTCAGCGGGCGAAATTGATCATCCAGCCGCCGCAGTGCGATGTTCAGCAGCCCCTGGCGCTGATACACGTTCAAACGGAAGCGCACGCCACGGGCGCTGGTCAAAGCACCGTCGTAGGAGCCGCAGGCACGGACCAGCGGCGCGTCATCTCCCGCACCTGTGATCTCTCGCACCCAGGCCGCCACTTGCTCGTGCGTGATGGGCAAAAACTCCGCGTCTGCCGCCAGCACGCCCTGCACTCGAAAATACGGCGGCTCCCCGCTGGCGATGTGCAGATCCGAGGCACCGAGATCGAGACAACGCGAAAGCAGTGTCTGCAAGGGCAGGGTCTGGGTGGGCGTGGACTTCATCTGAGGGATCAAAGGCGGAGGTGAAGGGTCCATTCGTGGACCGAGTTACCTTGAGCGGACTCGTGCATGGTCAGGCCGAGCGGAAAGCAGGTGAGTTCAGCCACATCAGGCATGGCTTGCAGTGCGGCCTGCACGCCGGGCCAGGTGCCGAGGAAGCGGATGGCCCACATGACTCCCGCCGCACCCGCCGGTCCTTCCTCCACCACGACGAGGCCGTGTTTGACCAGCAGATTTCCCACCTGAGTGACGGATTTGGCGCGTTGCAGAGTATCGCCGCCCTGCTTCAGCGCTTCGGACTCGCGCTTCACCTTTTCAAGGTCTTGCTTCAGCCGTGTGAGATCGGCGGAAAGCGCCGCCGTGCCTGCCACGCTGCTGCCCGCTTGTTTCCGCGCCTGCTCAAGCTGCGTTCTCGCCTTGGACAAGGCAGAGCTGTGGCCGGGGTTGATGAAAACGGCGTAAATCATGAGCACCAGCGCTCCTGGAAAAACCAGCAGCAGCAGGCGCTCACGGGCGCTGAGAGGAGGACGTTTGGCTGGCTTCATGGTTTGGCGGCGGGTGGTGTGGCTTCCATGCGCAGGTGGATCTCAAAGCTCCACACCGGCGTGCCGCCGGCGAGCTGTGCCTGAGTGCGGGCGGGCTGCACGGTCCAGCCGAGCGGTTGCAGCCGCGCACCGACCTTTTGAGAAAACTGCGCAGCGAGATTTTCCTCTGTGCACCAACCGGTGAGCGTCGTTTCCATCACCGGCGGCTTGCCCGGCGCGGGCTGGGTGACATTGGCCGGAGCGCTAAGGGCACGCACGAGCACGCCGCCCGGTTTTTCCAGTGCCAGTGCCTCCAGCATCGCGCCGAAGCCACGCAAGGTCTGGCTGTGCTGCTCCATGTCCGCCTCGTGGTCCGTGCGGGCTTTTTGCAGCTCCTGAGACACCTTTTGCACCTCGCTTCTCAGGTTTCCGGCCTCGGCGAGTTTCGTCGCCTCGCTTTGCGCGGCGTTGAGCTGGAGTTCCGTCCACCACCAGTTCCCGGCGCACAAAAGCAGCGCCAGTCCCGTGGCGAAAGCGCACAGCAACACGCGGCGTGCGGTGCTCATCGGCCGTGCCGGTGGATGCAGCACCGGCAGCGGCTCCGGGGACTGATCCAGTGCGCTTAACCAACCGCTGAACCAGCCTTGCAGCGTTTCCGCGTCTTGCAGGCTGCGCACCGTGGCCACGCTGGCGCTCAGGCCGCGGCCTGTCGTCCACACCTCGCGCGGCAGTTTGCCCACCTCGGCCTCAGGCACTGGAAAACGCGCCAGCAGCATGTCCAGGCCGCCGGAAAGCTCCGCAGGCAGAATGTCCAGCATGGCCGCGCCGCGATGACGCTGCCGCAGAAACAGCAGATCCTCCCAAACCTCCAGCACGTCCCCACCCGCCGTGTTTTCGCCCATTAAAACCATGCCGCCGGGATGCGCCAAGCCCTCGAGCTGCGCTCCGTGCCGGACCAGCTCCGCATCCACCTCCTGGCGCAGTCTTTCGCTCACTTGCGTGACCCACCACGTCTCCGCCACGCTGTCGCCGCCCAGTCGGCGGGCCACCGTCAAACTGCTGCCCGCAGGCACGCCCGTCAGCGCCTCGGCCTCAAACGCCAGCGCCGTATAGCGCTCCTGCTCACTGACGCCTTGCAGGCGGTTCGCCGACACCTCGACGATGGCCGTGACCGCCGCCGTGGACAGCACCCACACCTTCCGCGCCCGCGCTTTGACCAGTCCCAGCGCCGCCAACGTCAAAGACCCCGCATCCGCCGCCCCCGGCGGAGCCGCCGCCCGCCCGAACGCCACCAATCGCCCCCGCGCGTCAAAATCGCCGCGTGCCACGAAACTCGGAGTGATGAGCAGCAAGGTGCGGGTCATGGGATTGGGATGACAAGTGTCCGGGGGTTTTGGCCCGGCCGGACCATCAGGTAGGCGGGCGCTGACTTGGTATAATCCGTCATGGGATTCCCATCGTGGTCAAAGTAAGCTCTAACCGCACGCGGGCCAATCGTGAGAGGAATACCCGGTGCAATCTCCGAGAATGAAAATGACATTGTCGTGATTGCAGCAGGATCTGGCGTCGTCTGTTCCGCCGATTTTCTCACCCTCATGCTGCCACTAGTTGGATCAGGACTAAAAAGGCGAACAAAAACAACACGGTTGGCAGTGGGTGGTGAAATCACGCCTGCGGCATTCCGAAACTCGACTTGAACAGTTAGCTCCGCTTCGTGTGAAGTAGCTTCAAATTGGATATTCTGATCAGCATCATACGCATCCGCCCCACCAAGCGCCCCATCACGACCATAGCTGACGATTTGATCAATCGGATCTCCCGCAGCGACGGGCAAGATGCCGTTTAAAAGGCAATTATTGGGAAAGCTGGGAACGACACCAACAGGCGTCACCAAATGCGCTCCCCAGCCATCGCGTGGCAGGAGATTTCCAGGAGTCAGGCGCAGATAAGGGCCGCGCCAACCTACGCCGAGCCGAACAGTTTCGGCGTCGAGATCAATGTCGAGATCATCGGCTTCGGTCGAAGGCGTGCAATTTGACGTGATCGCTGGAAGCACCTGGTAAGCCGCCATCCCGGCAGGTTGCTCAACGAGTTCCGCCAACGTCAAAACCGTGCCTCCATCCACCACTTCGGCCACCGCTCTTGGCAGCCTGCCCGTGTCGGCCACAAAGCCGGTGTAAAGCAGCGTGCCGTCGGTGTCGCGAAGGTTGGCGGGGCCGAGGACGGCCTCGCGGATGTTTTCCAGCGTGCGTTGCGTGGCCTCGTAGCGGGCCTGGTCGGCGATGCCGCTACTGGAGGTCAGCGCCACCGTGGACAGCACGGCGAGAATCGAGAGCACGACGAGCAGCTCCAGCAGCGTGAGGCCGCTTTGATTGAGATGTGAGCGGTGGATTTTCATGGTCGCGTGTCGGCGGTTCGGAGAAAGAGCACGATGTCATCCCCGCACGCAGCGAGCGTGGGCATGGCCTGATTGAGTGGCGTGTCGATGGCACCGTTCTCGCCAGCGGAAATCAGGCGGACATTCAATGAACGGGTTGGCTCCGCCAAGCTGGGAAATTGGATCACGATGGGGCGGCCCCAGCCGTCGAGAATGGCCGGATCATTGACGCTGCCATAGATATTGTTCACACCATGGCGTGCGCCGCTGGCCATGATATACGGTCCACGCCAGCCGAGGCGTGTGTTGGGGTCAAAATCGGTGGACCAGCCGACGCGGGGCACAAAAAGCTCGGCGATATTCTGCGGCAGGTCCGCCTCACGCCCGCCGAGGTCGCGCCACAGGCCTTTTTTGCCTTCGGCACCTAGGATGGCCGCACGCACCTCCATCAAGGTCTTCTCGGTGGCGATCTCTGACGCCGTCTTGCGATCTCCGTCGAAGCCGAAGCGAAGATCGGTCACATTCGGGATCACGATGCCCGCCACGGCGATGAGCACCATGAGCACGACGAGCAGCTCGATCAACGTCAGCCCTGAGGCAAAACGGCGGTCGGCGCGGCGATGGTGAAGGTGCGGGTGGATGAGCATGGAATCGGGGTTCTCTGGAATTCGTTGCCAAAACCGCCTGCGTTCGGATTCCTCTGTCCCCATTCCCTTGTCATGACCGCGAAGGACATAGGAATGGGGACAGGGGAATGGCTGAAGCGCCGTGAAGTGCCGGTTTTTCGGCTCTCGTTTTGAAATGACCCCGCCCGGACAAGCCGGGCGGGGCGAAAAGCAGCCCATGTGAGGCCGCCAGAGGCATCAGGCGATGCCTAGTTGATTACAGTTGGTTCGCCTCGAAGAACTCGGAGACGTGATCACCAGCATTGGCGAGACCGTCGTCATGCATGGCGAGCACACCAATGAAAATCGCCTTGTCCAAGGCCGTGCCGTCATTGGCCACTTTGTAGATGGCCAGATAACGTGCATAGACGGCGTCTGGACCCGAGCCTGCCACATCACCGAAGTGATACGGAGCCTCATTGGTCGTGCGACCGATGAGTTCGCTCCTCTGCCCAATGCCGAGGGCAACGTAAGCGTCATTTGCTCCTGCATCCTGACGCAGAAGCGCCTCAACAGTCGCTTCCGTCGCGAAAGCAACGGAGGGAGTGCCCGCACTGAGGTTGAGGTCAGCAGCACCGTCATAAGGATTGATGGTTGGCGTGCCACCTGCCGTCTCAAGGTTTGCCGCAGTGTCATAGAGACCCGCCAGCGACGTGATGCCCGCATTGAACAGCGCACCACGAGTGCCCGCCGTCAGTGCTGCTGCGGTGAGACCAGTGGAGCCGGGCAGGTAGTCAACCAGCGCCACGCCATTGACGAGATTGTCAAAGTTTGCGGGCTGTTTGAAATAGATCTGCTCAAACTCCTGGATGCGTTTGTTGGCTTCCGGGATGTTCGTGGACGCCGCAGCCGTGTGAGCACGCGTGAGCATGTTCGGCAACTGCGGGATGAGGATGCCCGCCAGGGCGATGAGGATGACGAGAACGACCAGCAGCTCGATGAGCGTGAGGCCTTTGTTGTTGGTGCGACGCGCGAGGCGTGTCGCGAGGATGTTGGATACCTTCATGTGTATGTGTGGTTTGGTTGTGTTTTGAAGGGCTCCGGGTTCAAGGACCTCCGGCCTCGGGGTTTTTTCCGGCGGTGAGGGCATCACCGCCTGAAACTGGGTGCCTCAACCCGCCCCGGTGGGCGGCTCAGGGCAAAAATGAATGCGAAACAGCTCCTTGCTGCGCGGGCAGCGGATCTCGATGCAACCGCCACGGCGGACGAACAGCAGCTTCCCCGCCGAGGAGCGAAACTCGCCCTCCGCCAGCGGCGTCCGCAGCCCGTCCGCCCGCTCGACGACGAGCGCGGCGCAAGGCGCGGCAGGAGTGGCTTCGGAAGGATTTTCACGAGGAGAGTTCAAGCTCGACAAGGCGGTTTGAGGTGAGGAGCTGGCAGGACTTTGAATAGAGGACGAAATTTATTACCGCAACTATTTTGCGTTAGAATTTGCGGGGTGGCCGGTTTCCACGTTGTGTTCCGCGCAACTCGGGCACACGCCGAAGAACTCCAGCTCATGGCGCACGGCTTTCCAGCCGGTCTTCTGCGCCAGACTTTCCTCCAGCACGCGCACTTCCAGCGGTGTCTCGACCTGCTTCAGCCCGCCGCAGCTCGTGCAGACAAGGTAATCGGGGGCGGGACCGGTCAGCAAAAGCTGAAAGCACTGCGCCCGCTCCCCTAGGTTCACGCGGCGCACCACGCCCGCCTGCTCCAGCTTCAGCATCAGCCGGTAGAGGGTCACGCCACTGCGCTCCTGAAGACTCGGACAATCGCCCCACTCCGCCAGCGTGCGCGGATGCGGGTCAGCGGCCATTTCCCGCAGCAGGCAAACGAGGGCATGGGTGCGCTTGAAACCCCGTTCCAGCAAGAACGCCAAAATCCCGGACGCAGGGTCATGCGCCTGGGAAGAGGATGGAGCGGAGGCGTTGGGGGTCATCAGATGCGGCGATTCAGGCGTGGGTCGTTTTCCAATCAGTGGGACAGCAGAATAGGTTGAGTCTCAGACGGCGTGCCGGTGAGTGGTCCCTCGGGGCATCATTTTTGTGATTTCCCCCAGATTGGCTTCGCCTGTCTTGCGACTCGAGGAGGCCAGCAGATTTCTGTTTTGTCTTCATCTTCCTGCCTCCTTTTGTCGCACGAAGGGCGCAGCCAATCTGCTGGCCTCCCTGAATCTGCTGGAGGCAAAAAAAGGAGGTGTGATTCTGCTGTCTCCATTCTGCTTTCGATGGCTTTTCTCCGGGTTGGATTCACCGCCCGGCAGAAGGGTCCGGGCACGCGGCGCACCTGGTCCCTGGGCGGCGAAAAGGCGCAGCCAGCGTTCCGCCTGCGGGGCGGGCAGCCAATTCTGCCCCTTCGGCAGGCTGGCGAGCATTTTTCGGCACTCCGCACGGTAACCCGGCCCCATCTGCTGCCGCACCCAGGCCTCATACTCCGCCAGCCATCCCGCAAAGAGCCGTGCCGCGGCCATAGCGTCGGAGGTTTCGTTTTGCAACGCCTCGATCTGGTAGCGCCCCGGCACCACCGGCTCGTGCAGGCGGTGCGTGGTGCAGCGCCCCTTGGTTCGAACAAAGAGAAAGCCCGGACGCTGACTGCCCACCTGCGGATACCATCCGGCGCAAGCACCATGCAGTTCGATGACGCCATCCTCGTGCGTCAGGCGATAGCAGCTCGTGCCCTTGAGGCCTGGAGAGGGCAGCTTCTCAAAACCATGCCGCAGCAGCAGGTTCCCGCCGCTCATCACATCACGCCCCCAGAAGAACATCTGCTGGCGCAGCGCGGCGGCGAAGTCGGCCAGCAGCACCCGCTGCCTGGAAAGCGGGACTCCAGATAGCGAAGACAGCGCCGACGGTTTCAGGGCCTGTCGCGAAGCAGTCAGCGTCTGTTGAGGCTTTACTTTCATGCAATATACTTGCATTAGTTCGAAGCCGCATTAAACGCAATATGTTTGCATAAATAAAATGATTCCTCTCGCATGCGCCTGACCGTCATCTCCGGCTTTCTCGGCTCCGGCAAAACCACGCTGCTGCGCCGCCTGCTGCGTGTGAGCGGGGAGCTGCGCCTGGGGGTGATCGTCAATGACATGAGCGAACTTGAGGTGGACGGCGATCTCCTGCGCGATCCTGAGCATCTGAACGAGGCGCGAGGAAACTTTGCCAGCATCCAGGCAGGAAGCATCAGCGGTGCGCAACGTCCGGCATTCGCCGCCGTGCTTGATACTTGGCAGGGGCGGGATGACCTCGATCACATCGTCATCGAGACCTCCGGCAGCACGCATCCCTGGCCGCTGGTGGAAGAAATCAGCCAACGCCCCGGCCTCACGCTCGACACCTTCGTCACCCTCATCGACGCGAAGGCCTTCATGGAGGACTTTGGCGGCGGACGCCTCATCCGCGAGCTTTCACATCCGCAGGCTCCGCTGATGATGGCGCAGATCCAACTCGCCGGTGTCATTCTCCTCACCAAGACCGAGCAACTGCCGCCGCCGAGCCTCCATCTCATCGCCACGCACCTCAGCGTCATGAACCCGCAGGCTTCGTTGTATGCGGTGAACTACGGCCGCATCGCCCCGGAGAAGCTCCTGGGCACCGGCAGCTTTGACCTCGAAAAAGCACGTCAAATCGCCGCCCTGTGGCCTGCCTTGACCGAAAATGCCGCGCAGGAAGGCGAACTCGGCAGCACCGTGATCGACGATCCGCGCCCGCTGCATCCGCGCAGGCTGTGGACCTTGTTTCGCGAGCGTCTCGGCACCGGCATCCATCGCAGCAAAGGCTTCATCTGGCTCGCCTCACGCGACCGCGATGTCCTGCTGTGGAATCAAGCCGCAGGCAGTGTCGGCATGGAGCTAACGGCTTACTGGAAAGCCGCGCTCGTCACCAATCCAGACGCCAAACTCGTCCCCGAGGAGATCGCCATGCTTCAGGAGCAGCTTCAAGACGCTCATCCCGTCTTCGGCGACCGACGCTGCGAACTCACTGTCATCGGCCCGAAGAGCGACCGCGCCGTGTTCGTCCCG
>NZ_JBIIKX010000093.1:0-20906 GCF_044232965.1 Prosthecobacter sp. | reverse complement strand
GGACACGCTTGAGAGCGCCACAAGGTTCCATCATGCGAATCGGCCACCAACAGCACCCAGGCCGCGAAGAAGACTGGCCCCCAAGTTTTGGCCTTTTTAACCCCTCTTTTTCAACAGGCTGCTAGGGCTGCTCCTTCATCGCGGCGGTTCAAATCGTCTCCAGACTCAGCCTGGGCGAGCCACTGAGATGCGGGAGCAGGCTGTGATTGTCGAGACCGAACCAGCGCTCGTTTTCACTCAGTTGCGGCTGCTTCTCATACAGCCACTGCCAAAGCTCGGCAATACCCCACACGGTCTTCATTTTCGCGCTGGCTGCGGAGGCCGGTAGCAACCATGCCGCAAGCGTGCCTGCGGGGCGGGTGAGGAGATGGCGGCGGTTCATGAGTGTCATGATGAACGGCTCCGAAGAGTCCTTTTGTTCCACCACGTTTCGTTCATCGTCTCAGCGCATTGATCTGCCCATCGAGCTTGTTGATGTTCGGCGTGGGGATCTTACCGCGCTCGGGGTTATTGCACTGCCAATGGCCGTAACCAAGGTCCTCGCCGAGGATGACGAGGATATTGTTTTTTGCCGAGGTGAGTCGGCAGCTTGTAGCGCGGTGAGCCTCGTGCCGAGCAGGGTTTTCACGGGGCCATGTTTGGCATGCTCTGTTGGATTATTGGCTCTTCTTCTTTCTGCTGCCGTCACCAGTTACTTTCTTGGCTGCATTCACAGGCAGATCGTTTTGCTGCTTTGCTCCCGGTGTGCTGCGTCCTTTGGCCACGTAATTCTCGAGCAGCGCGGTGAGCTTGGCGACGATTTCAGGATGCTGGGCGTATTCGTTCGTGCGTTCGCCCACATTCTTGCTCATGTCGTAGAGTTGACCGTCGGTTTCGACCGCGCCGCCCTTGCTCCAGCCGCCGGAATCTTTGCAGAACTCCAGTTTCCATTTCCCCTGGCGGATGGCGAAAACGCCGCGGATGGAATGATGCACGATGGCCTCGCGCACGGGTTCCTTCGCGGTGCCGAGCAGCACCGGCAGGAGGCTCACGCTGTCTTCGCCCGCGTTGTCGGGGAGTTTCGCACCGACGATTTCCGCGCTGGTGGCCATGAGGTCGGTGAGGCAGGTGATTTGGTCGGTGCGGCTGCCGGCTTTGATTTTCGCCGGCCAGCGCACGATGAAGGGGATGCGGTGACCGCCGTCCCAGATTTCAGCTTTGTAGCCGCGTCGCAGTTCGCTGGGGAAGTGGCCTTTGCCTTCCAGTTCCGGCACATTCGCGGCGGGCGAGCAGCCGTTGTCGCTGGTGAAGAAGATGAGCGTGTTGTCCGCGATGCCCGCCTTATCGAGCGCGGCGAGCACTTCGCCCAAGGCCCAGTCGGTCTCCATGACGAAATCCGCGTAGGCACTGATGCCGCTTTTGCCCTGCCATTCCTTCGTGGGCAGGATGGGCGTGTGCGGGGAGGTCAGCGGCAGGTAGAGAAAAAACGGCGCGGGTTCCTTCGACTTCGCGGCGATGTATTCCGACGCCTTGCGCGCCAGCATCGGCAACACATCCATGGCCTCGAAGCCCGGAGCCGCAGCACCCTTGCGCCCGAATTTCTTTTCAACGGTCGGAGCCTCGGTGAAGCGGTCATTTTCGATGAAAGCAAACGGCGGCATGTCCAATGATGCGCTGATGCCGAAATACGAATCGAACCCGCGCGTCGTCGGGCCGTTGCCAACCGGCGCCATCGGATTCTTCGGATCAATATCCATGCCGAGGTGCCATTTGCCGATGCAGGCCGTCGTGTAGCCGTGCTGCTTGAGGAAGGCCGGCACCGTGAGACGATCCTCGGCGATGAGCGGGGCGCTGTAACCATTCAGAACGCCTGCTTTCAGTCGCCGCCAGTTGTAGCGGCCGGTGAGGATGCCGTAACGGGTCGGCGTGCAAACCGCTGAACTGCTGTGCGCCTCGGTAAAGATCATGCCGCCAGCGGCGAGCTTGTCGATGTTCGGCGTGGCGATCTTGCTGCGATCACCACCGAGGCACTTCACGTCGCCGTAGCCGAGGTCGTCGCAGAGGATGTAGATGATATTGGGGTTGCCTCCGGCTGTCTTCGCTTCGCTACGGCTCTCCGCTGCCGCAGCGAAAGCTTGTGTGCAGAGGAGCAGGCAGGCTTTCAGGGTGATGAGAGCGTGTTTCATGGTTTTTTGTTTCTCTTTTCTTTCTTAGTTGGTTCGCTGCCGGGTGCTGGTGGAGTCCATGCGGCCGGCTCTGGGTGGCGGACCTGCAGCGGCACCGTGTCGCCGTATTCCCGCCGCGTCTTTTCCAGCAAAGCGGTGAGCTCCTTGATTTTGCCCTCGGATTCCGGCTTGCCGGCGAGGTCATCCATCTCGTGCGGGTCGGCTTGCAGGTCGAAGAGCTGGGTTTTGTCGATACGCGGATAGCGGATCAATTTCCACCGGTCATCCCGGATGGAACGCTGGCTAACTCCATAGGCGGTAAACAGGCAATCGCGCACTCTTGGCTGAGCACCCTTGATGACCGGTGCGAGGCTCTTCGCGTCCAGTTCCGCAGGCACAGGAATGCCGGCCAGTTCATAGAGCGTCGGATAGACATCAAACAAGTAGGCGAGCGCCTTGGAATCGCCTTTGGCGATGCCGGGGCCGGCAAAGATCAACGGCACATGCATACCGCCAAACTCATAGACATTCTGTTTGGCGACCAAGCCGTGTTCGCCCAACGACATGCCATTGTCGCCAGCCATGATGAAGATGGTGTTCTCGAACTGGCCGGCTTGTTTCAACGCCTCGATAATGCGCCCGGCCTGCTGGTCGAAATAGGACACGGAAGCATAGTAACGGGCGAGTTTTTCAGTGACGTTCTCCCGGGTGCGCGGCCACGGCAACTGCCGCTCGCCTTCCCCCGTCACATAGCCATTATTGAAGGGATGCAACGGCAGGAAGTTGACCGGCAGGGGAATGTCAGACGGTTTATACATCTGGTAAAACTCGTCGGTGGCATGGTGAGGAATGTGCGGCTCATTGGGTGCGAAATAGAGAAACAGCGGTTTCTGCCCGGCGTGTTCCTTGATGAAGGCAATGATATTGTCGGCATTGCTCGCGGCGTCCTCACCGCCGTCCACATGCTGGTCAAAATCCTTGTCGAGATCGTTCGGATTGGCGTGAAACTTGCCACTGCGAATCGAGGCGTATCCGGCGGCTTTGATGGTCTGCGCCAGTGTCGGCGTGGCGGTGGGATTCTTGCGCAGATAACTCTCCCCGGTCAGAATCATCGTGCGGCTGGGCAGGCAGACCGCGGGCTGGTTTGAGCCGAGCGTGTAGGCGTTGCGGAACGCGAATCCGTTTTCGAGCAGTTTGTCGAGGTTCGGTGTCTTGACGACCGGATGCCCGAGCATTCCCAGGCAATCCGCCTGCAAATCATCGGCGAGAAGAAAGACGACGTTGCGCTGGGGGGACGGCGGTGCGGCGGCTTGCAGTGCCTGCGGCACCAGCGGTGCCAGCAACAGGGCAGTGATGAGTGCATGTTTCATGGCTGATTGTTTCATTTGTTTTTCCTCTCAGTTTTCAAAATTCCAACACCACATCGTCGTAGCCGGGGCATTTGATCACCGCCTTGCTCTCGCCATGTTTCATAGACAGGTAAGGCGAGTCATAGGTCTTCGCGGGATTTAGGTTAACTGTGGTGTCGTTGATCTTCGGCAGTTGCTTGCTGTTGGCCCAATACTCATAGCCGTCCTTCGCCTCGGATTCGTAAGTCAGCTTGCCGTTCTCATACTCGAACTTTCTGGCCTTCACTGATGCTTGGAACGCTTCGAAGCTCTTGTAGTCCGCCGCGCGCCCCATCTGGATGACGATGGGTGCCCACATGTCTTTGAGTTCGAGAAAGTGACCGTTCTTCTCTTCCGCCTCTTCGAGCTTTCGCCCGGGCCAGATGTAGGTGCGGGTGGTGGCGGTGTAACCCTCGGGCATTCGGATGGCAGCGAAGGCGTCGCCAGCGCGGGTAAAGAACCAGCCGGAGGCATCCTCGACGCGGTTGTCCCATAGCGGCCCCTTGCGGATGAACACGCGGGTGCCCTCGCTCATGAAGCGTCCGCGTCCGGGCTTCGCGTTCGGATCCCGCGCGATGATCGAGACGGCGGTGCCGGTGATGCCGCTGATCGCGCGTTTGGCATAGTAGCCTGTGCTCGTCACGACGATCCTCGCGTTCACATCGGCGGCGAAGGTCACACCCATCACCTGCGCTAGGTCGCCGGTGTTGTTGTATTTCCGCGATGGATCGAGCGTCATGGTGCTGAGCGTGTAATCGGGCGTGTAGAAGACATCGCGGCGGAAATGGCCGTCGCCGTTCTTGTCGAAGACGATGACGCCCGATTTTTCCCTTTCCTCACTCTCGATCATCAAGGCGCGGCGGGACGTGGTCTGATAACTCCCGCGCTTCGGATCATGGGCGATGGCGCGGAGGATTTCCGGTGGCCGGTAGCTGCTGAGGAGAAAGGGCAGCAGACCGAGGGAGTCTCCCTGCCAGCCGAGGTCATTCCAACCGTAGGCGTAGAGGAGGTTCCTGGCCCAGCCGGTCAGGTTGCCGGTGAAATCGGGATTGCGCGTGCCTGCCAGTGCCCTCTGGCCGGTGCGCGGCTCGAACTCCGCGGCCACTTCCGCCCAGTAGAGCGTCAGGAACTTGCCGGCCAGCTCACGCAGACGAGGCGAATCGGTCAGATCATGCAAATCGTAATACACGCCCACGGTGCAGATGCCATACGAGCTGGGGTGGGCGATTTCCATGTCCGTGCCTTCCCCGGCGCGGGCCTCGAAGTAACGAATCCAGAACTGAGTCCACGCTTGGTAATGAGCTTCGATGGTCTCCTCGCCGAGCTTGTGGTTCGGGCCATAGCGTGGCGACATCCGCACGATCTGGAGCGCCTGCGTGTAGCGGCGGCGGTCGTTCAGGTAATGGTTCTCGCTGCTGCTGAAAAGCCAGAACGACTTGTCGGCGTCGGCGCGGGTGATGTTGCGGTTGTATTTGGTCAGCAGCATCCAGGCGAAATCTTCGATCGCTTCCCTGGCCTTCGGGCTGAGCCGCTCGCGGGTTTTTTCCATCAGGTAGATGCGGAACACGGCCTCGTTGCGGCTTTGCGGCACGGGCTTGCCGACGTAGGTGGTGAGCGGATTGCCGCAATGATCCGCGATGATCTGCTCCGCCACGTCGAGTTTCCTGTTCTCCGCCAGGAGCAGGATGGCCATGTGGATCGCCTGGCCGGGACGCGATTTCCAGAACTCTTCGGAAAGCTGGGATGTGGCGGCGATGGCCTCGTTGATCCGTGTCTGGACAAGTTGCTCGTAGGCAGGCCTTGGTCGCTCTTCCGCCGCATCCAGCACGGCGAAAGATCCCAACAGAAGCATCAGGATGAGTTTGAGAGGTGTTTTCATGGGAAAGGGGAGCTGGGAACTATTCTTTTTGACGAAGAGGCCGCGCCGTGACCGTCAGGCTGACATCATCCAAGTAGCAATCACCGAACTTCGCGCCCGGTTGCGGATCGTCGGTGAATCGAATCACCCCCAGGTGAACGGCGGCCACTTGCGCATTTCGTGGCAGAATGACCTTTGCCGTTGCCGTCCGCCACTGCCCACGGGTCGCAGGGCCGTTCCGCAAATCACTCCTGGCGTAGGCGCAACCTTCAAACCTGGAGTCCGGCCATCCAGCGCGCACTTCGTCCGGCGAACCCGGATTAACAAGAAGTCGGCAGCGGAAGGTGCCGCTTCCCTCCGAGCGGCTGTCGGAATCGAGGAACGCAGCGCGCACCTCGAGCGTGACCTCATCGTCGGCGGCCACCTGCCCCCAGACCTCGCGCAGATCCATCAGTTGATACACATCGCACCGGGCGGGGAATCCTTGAGCCGTGTGTGGATCGGTCTCCGCACGCGTGAAGCGCAACATCCGTCGGCCTGATTTTGGGCTGACTTCCCCAGACTCCGCAATGACCTCCGCACCATCGCCCGACCAGATGTTGAAACTTGCCGGAGGATTGGCCGGCAACGCACCGCCGCTCTGCTCGAAGTCACCATTCCTCAACGGGAACAGCCGCTTTTCCTTGGCCACTACGCGAGGCACGACATAGCCGAACACCACTGACGTGCAAAACATCCCAAGCACCAGTCCTGCCGCCGCTGCTGCGAGCGGACGCCAGGCGAGCCAAGACAAACCCGTGTGCTGTGCCTTTGCCTGGCGGCGTGGCTTCAACTCGGCGAGTGAGCATTCATTGTCCTGATACAGAAACCAGAGCTGGCGGGCCTCGGCGCTGGATTTGAGAACGGTGGCGAGTTGCTCACGCTCGGCATGGCTGAGCTGGTCGTTGAGCGCGGCATTGAAGAGCCGGTGCCATTCGGGTGGAGCATCTGTTTTCATGTCGTGGCCTCCGCCAGCCGCCGTTGCACGCATTCAGCGAGCGCACGGCGGATGAAGTTGAGTTTGTTGTAAATGGTCTTCGGGGCGCAGCCTTGTTGCCGGGCGACTTCGATGGCCTGCGTGCCATCGGTGTAAATGGCCTCCACCAAGGTGCGGCTCGCGGCGTCCAGCTTCTCCACGCAATGCTCCAGCGCCTCCGTGCGTGCGCACCACTGGCGCACATGCTGCACCCGCTCGGCGGCTAGGGTTTCCATGAGTTCTTCATCAAACTCCAGCCGGCAGCGCCCCGTGATGCGCTGAAAGTTCCTCACCTCATAAAATGCGACCGTCGTGGCCCAGGCGATGAAATCCGTGCCCGGCTCGAAGCTGTCAAACCGACGCCACATCACCACGCTGGCACGTTGCAGCACATCCTCCGCATCATGCCGGTTCCCCAGCAGCGTCATCACATACCGCAGCAGCAGCCCATGTGCCTCATTCAGCAACCGCACAAACTCCTCCTGCCGCTCAGCAGAGAGCGGCAAGCCAGGGTCAGGCGGCGAAGAGTCAGAGGGCATTCATGAAGGTATGTATGATCACGCCTGCGACTTCCCGAATATTTTGCTGTCCGACGGATCGCCGATGCCCTCGGCACGGAAAGCAATAGCACTTCGGGGGTGGGAATGTGAACCCTTTTGATGCCATCTCCTGGACCTACTTCTTGATCTCACCCGTGCTTTGAAACTGCTGCCAATCCTTCGCATAATCGGCATTGAGCAGCCAGGAGGCGGTGGACTTGTCTTCAGCGAAATCCGCGAAAGGCGCGGTGAGGAGCTTTTGATACCCGCCGGGCTTCGTCTGCCAGTTTTGACCGAGGTGGCCGCTTTCGAGAGTGATGGCGTTGAGCTTCACGGGGCCGCCTGTGGCATTCGCATCGGCGGGGACGCGGGCGGTGAAGGTGTGGCGCAGGAAACTGAACACGAGCGGCCAGGTCTTTTCGCCGGGGCCGTGGCCGGTCTTGGGCTCGACGGCGAGGTTCCAGAGGGCGCGATGGTTTTTTCGCAGCGCGGGCACCACGGCGAGGTTTTCCTCTTTGGAAGGTCGCGCGAGGAAAGGATCGTCCTCGCCGAAGATGACGAGGCCGGGGACTTGGGCGGCTTCGGGCTGGTAAACTTGAAACGTCGTGCCCGGACGCATTGAAACCCAGCCCCACACACGATCCGGCACATACGACGTGAAAATGGCGGAGAAACCGGTGCCGTTCGAGTGGCCGTAGAGAAAGAGCGGCGCGTGTTGTAGCTCGGGATGGCCGCTTTTTTCGCCAACATGCACCAAATGCTCGAAAAGCAGGCTTTGAGGCCAAAAGCCGCGCTGCATCGGATTGCCGGTGAACTTGACCAAGGCGAGCCCCAGCTCCTGCGCGAGCGCACGCAGGTCAGCGCGCTTGAAGAGACCTTCGCCACTGCCGTGGCCGGACATCACGACGATACCGCGAGCGGTTTGGAGGTTCTTCGGCAACCACAGATCGAAGCGCACCTCCTCGCGCCGGCCTTCGCCTTTTTGCTTCACCGCCTCGCGCCACTGCGCCTCGCTCACTTTCCAGTCCCAGTTGCGTCCCACGACTTGCTGCGGATCGGGCGTGCCCCACTTCGCCTCGTCGAGCACGCCGTTCCAGCTCTTCGTGTCCTTCGTCTGCACGTTCGCGCTCACCCAGCCGAGGCTGTGGCATTCGGGAAGCTGCGCAAAATCGCTCCACTCGGTGCCATCGTTCGTTTGGCGAGGCTCGGTCCATTGTTTGGCGAGCCACGGCAGCACCTTCTCGGCCCATTTCGCGCCATGAACTCGCAAACCCTCGCCGCTGAAGTGAACGCCTTGGCCATCGCGCTCGCGGAGTTTGCCTTTCAGCGCATCGGAGTCGGGGCCTTCGAATGCGAGGCCGTCGCGCCACAGAGAGGCCTGCGCGGCGCGGATGTCATCGCTGCCTTCATCGCCCGGCACGTGATAACTCGCCTGCGCCACAAACCACGGCGCGCTCCAGCCGATGTCGCGCCGTGAATCGCGGATGATTTTCTCCAAGCACTCGCGGTAAAGCTTTCCCGACAGCGTGCGCGTCGTGTCCTTCTGATTCGCATCGCTCTCGCCCTGGTGCCAGAGCACCGCACGGAAGCCCTGTGGGCCCACCGACTTCATCCGCGCGATGAAAGCCTCATACGCCGCACCCTTGCTGGCCCACTGGCCGCTTGGCAACTGCTCCACGCGACTCACCAGCGTCGGCGGATTCGGAAACGTCGCGCCTTTCGGCAACCACTCGCGCACGCTCGTCGCGCCGATGCCACACGCGATGATGCCGACAGGCACGTTTTCCTTCGCCACCACCGCATCCGCGAACGCCGGCACCAAACTGCCGCCACCACCGCTCGCGCCGGGCTGGGGATCATCCGCGATGCGCCACGCGCTGCCATCAAAGGACGCCACGCGCCGCGACTTCGTCACCTGCTTCTCCTGGCCGTGGTTCGCCGAGTTCGACTGCCCCGCGATCACAAACACCTCGCCAATGCCCACATGCGCAACGCTGCCGAGCGCGATTTGCTTCCCACCCTGCGAAACCCGCACCTCAAGCCGCCACCAGCCACCCGCTGGTACCTCGACAGCGCCCGACAACTTCTTCCCCGACACCGAGCCACCCACACGCTGCCAAGATGTCTGATCCTTCTCACTCACCACCCGCGCCTCCATCGCCACATCAGGCAAAGACACCGCCTCCGACAACTCACCCGCAATGCGCAGCAAGCCTTTCCCCGGACTGCTCCGCTGCACGACCTGATAATCGAGCGGCGAGGTCAAAGCCAGATCCACCGCGTGAAGGGTGTTGGCGACAAAAATGAGAAGACCGAGAAGACGTTTCATCAGATTCAAAAGACAGGTTCGACAGGAGAATGAGGACAGAAGAATGGCGTGAGGAGTTATTCTCCTGCGCGCATGCCTTTGTCAAAGACCACCCCTGCTGCAATGCAGGCGACCAATCCAGCGGCCTACAGCCTTCCTTTGGAGATCAATGATTGAACATGAACTCTGTTGAGTTCAGCAGCGCCCAGACGAGGTCTTCGTAGGGCTGGGGGGTGGCGGGTGGTTCGGGGATGCGCTGCTGGAAGCCGGTGAGTTCTTCGCCGGTCGGCTTGCGGGCGAGGCAGCGGATAAAGAGTTCCTCAATGGCGCTGGCGGGCGGGGTCTTGCCCTTCACATAGGCTTGCAAAAGGCCGTTGCACCCGAGGCGGGGCTGGATGGTGTCGCCGACACTGAGATGCAGGGCTTGGGAGATGGTGGGGGCAGTTTTGGTCTCGCTGGAAGAAACGCTGCCGCGGGCGCTGCGACCGAGGCATTTGAAGACGTTGTCGCCAAAGTTCGGCCCCTCGGTGCCGCCAACACTGCGTGGGTAATAATCAATGGCGCGAGTGCCTTCGGGGAAGTTGCCCATGCCACGAGGGATGCCGGTGACGGCGACGACGCTGTCGATGAAGACATCGGCACGGAGGCGGCGGAGATAAGCGCGGGAGAACTGGCGGTTGTCGCGGCGGTTGGTGTCGTTCGGCGTGGAGCTGAGCTGATAAGCGCGGGAAGCGCAGATGTCGCGCACGAGGGAGCGGAGGCTAAACTTGGAGGCGACGAGATGCGCGGCGAGGTCGGCGAGCAGGAGCTCGTTGACAGGTGGATTGGTCACGCGCACGTCATCGACGGGATGGATGATGCCACGGCCCATGAGCTGCGCCCAGATGCGGTTGGCGAGGTTACGGCTGAAGAGTTCGTTCTCGGGTGAAGTGAGCCATTGAGCGAGTGCGGCACGTGGGTCGCCGTCGTATTTGACGGGTTCGACAGCGCCGATGGTCTTCGGCTGCATGGGGCGACCATCGACGAGGTGTGAGGCAGGCGGCTTGCTGGTATCCCAGAAGATGCGCTTCTCGCGCGGTTCGGCACCGGGTTTGCGGTTGATGCCCGTGAAGAAGGAAACGAAGCCGTAGTAGTCGTTCATGTTCCAACGATCGAAGGGATGGTTGTGGCACTCGGCGCATTGGAGCTGCACACCGAGAAAGACCTGGGAGAAATCGGCGGCGAGAGCCTTGGGCTCGATTTGCGGCTTGTGCACGAGCATGGTGTAGAGATTGACGGGGCCGTTGGAGAGATTGCTGCCGGCGGAGTTCACCATCTCGGCGACGAACTCATTGAGCGGCCTGCCCTGGCGCATCTGGCGGCGGATCCATTCGTAAAAGGCGTCGGCGGCTTTGATGTGCGTGGCATCGGGAGCGTAACCTCCGCCCATGATGCGAAGTTGCTCGCCCCAGAGCGAGGTCCAGAGGTCGGCAAAGGCATTGTCGGCGAGCAGGGCATCGATCTTGGCCGTGCGTTTGTCCTTGCTGGTGTCGGCCATGAAGGAGCGGTATTCCTCGGGCGTGGGTGGGCGTGCGACGAGATCGAGAGTGACGCGTCGGAGGAAGGTCTCGTCATCGCACAGCTCGGATGGGGCGATGCGGAGCTTTTGCAGACGCTCAAAGAGGTGCTTGTCGATGTAGTTGTGCGCGGTGGGGTTCGGCCAGACAAAGTTGTCGGCCTTCAGCACAGTGACGCTGGCTCCGATGGCGAAGCGGCTGTAGCGGGCGAAGACGTGGGTGTCTCCAGACGCGGCGGCACCGACGCGGCCATTCTCGTCGATGGTGGCGACGGCGGGATTGTTCGAGTGGTAGATCGCGAGGTTGGTGACATCGCGCTTCGAGCCATCGCTCTGGTGGGCGAAGACGCGGAGCTGGGCGTGGGTGGTTTTGCCTTCAAAGACAAAGCGCTCGTCGGAGACTTCGAGCCCGGTGGTGTCGGGGACGTTTTGCGCATCGTCGGGTGCACCGGCGGCGATCCAGTCGAGCAAGGTGCGGTAGTAGGGGCTTTCCGTGGAGAAAATCTCGCCGCCGGTGTGCGGCACTTTGCCGAGGGACTTGAGCAGGAGCAGGCTGCGCTCGGGCATGGCGGGATTGATGCGGCGTCCGGCGATGTCGTTGACGATACGGTGGTAGTCGCCAGCGGGATCGTAGCCGAAGAGCGAGAGCATGAAGCCGTCTTTGCCCTTGGCCGCACCGTGGCAGGTGCCGGCATTGCAACCAGCGCGGAAAAGAATGGGCATGACGTCCTGGCGAAAGCTGGGGGAGACCTCCGCGAGAAGCGTTGCGGGGAGCAGGAACGTGAGGAGCGTGAGCTTCATGTGGCGTGGAGATGGACGGGAAAATGGATCGGTGGAGTGGTGCGATTTCATGACTCGATCCCTCCGCTCACAGCTTCGGATCAATCCGCAGGTTGCCTTTACCGGTGCGTTGGCGGATTTCCTGGCCGGCGGCTTTGATAGTGATTTCGCATTCGAGGTCGGTGACGGGGCCGAGGAGGGCTTCGTCGGTGGCTTGGAGTTGGAAGACGACTTCTTTCGATGCTGCGGTGATGCGGGGGAGCGGCTCGCGGACGCTGACGCCTTTCGGCAGGCCGAAGAGATTCACGACGGCTTCGCCCTCAAAGGGGCTCTTCGGGGTGACGGTCCAGCGATACTCGGCACTGCCGCTGCGGCGCACGCTGGCGGGTTCGCTGGCGAGCGTGAGGTAGGGCTCGGCGATGGTGATGTGAATCGCCGGTGCGGAGACGCGGATCTCGCCAGTGCCGAGGTAGGCGTTCGTTTCCCGCAAGGTGGTGCCAATGACGGTGAGCGGGCCTTTCCAAAGCTGGGCGTTGGTCGTGGCACTGATGCGCACAACGGTCTCGCTGCGGTCGCCAGGGATGGTTTCGGCCGGCGGAAGAATGACACCGCCGGGCTCATAATCGCATTTGATCTCGATGGGCTCGGTGAATCCGGCGCGCCGGGTGATCTTCACCGGGATACCCAGCTCGCCGCCGCGCACGAGCGGGATGGTGGGTGGTTGCAACTCAATACTGAAGGGTGCGGGATCGGTGACGGCCATGATGAAGCGATCCACTTTCACCGCTCGCCAGGCATCGCCGCCGGAGTGGTTGATGAAGGGCACCCACTGCATGGATGCGGTCTCGATTCTCTGTTTGGGGTCGGTGGGATGCAGCTCCAAAGTGATGACGGCGCCACCGGGTTTGGCATCCGGCCCGGCAACGAGTTCCACGGGCCACCCCGAGATGCCGCCCCGGTAAATGCGCGTGTTGCCAAGCGTCACGCCAGCGGGCAGGCCTTTGGCGACGACTTCCATTTCACCACGAAAACGCGAGCCCTGGCCAGTGGGCAGTGCGACATTAAACGTCCAGCGATTGCCCTGCGGCACGGCGAGCGACGTGAAGCGGCCCGATTCAGCCCAATCAAACGCGGCACTGCGCAAGAGGGCAAAAACTGCATCCGGCGGCGTATCGATTTCGATGCGATACACACCGGTGGCGGCACCGAAGCCATTGGTGTCGCGCACCTCAATGAGGTAGTCGCCGTCCGCCTTTGGCTCCCAGATGACGGAGGGATCAAAGACCTCGCTGAGGCCACCCCGGGAGCGGAAATTGGGACCGTAAATGTCGCGGTCGGCGAGCATGAGGTCGGAATCATCGGCGGTGACTTCGGCTTTGGCATCGTCGGCTTTGCGAATGCTCAGCGCGACATCAAGCGGCGAGCCAAGCGTGGACGAATAAGCGCGCACTCGGAAGCGGTCGCCCTTTTCGACTGTCACGCGAAAGCTGTCCTTGTCGCCTGGCTTGTCGAGGCGGCCATTGAGCGCGGAGGGTAGCTGCGGGACCGATGTTTCGGCTGCCTCAGCCACTTCGAGGACATTGGGAGCCGCAAACGAGCGTAACCGCATAAATGATGGCGCATCGCCAAAATGCTCGAAGGTGCCGGTTTGACTTGGAATGGCGATCTCGGCGGCCTTTTCGCCAAGTGGATCGCCGAGGAACTTCACGGCGAGTTTTTGTCCGGCCTGGCCGCCTGCGGGATACACAGCCAGCGGACGCTCAAAGGTGCCGATGTGCATGGCGTAAGCGGTATCTTGCTGCACGAAGACAGAGCGCCGGATTTCGACAAAAACGTGATCCTTCGTTTCGGCGGGCAGTTTCACGCTGAGAAGGGGGTCCTGGACATGAAGTGGGTTTTCGTCGTTCGCGGCGATTTCTTTGCCTGAGGCATCGAGCACGCGGACTGCGGTGTCGAACTCGGAGTCTCCGTAGTGCACATCGGTCAGACGCACGCAATCCACCTCCACGGAGAGCCGCTCACCGGCGCGAGCTGGCACGCGGAAGACGTCCACATCGCCTTTGACACTATCGCTCAAGCGACCGCGAATGGTGGCGTTGGTGGGAACGGACTGCGCGGTGGCAGGTGTGCCGTTGCTGGTGGTCTTGGTTTCCTCCTCATCCACGGTGGGAAAAGGCGTGACATGAAACGTGGCCAACGAAGTGAGCTGGGTGGCCGTGCGCATGCGGAAACGATGCTCACCCGGCACGCAGTCCGGCGCGATCTCAAAGCGGCATTTCACTTCCTCCTCGATGCGGGCACCGTGCATCAAGGCCGTTGTTTTGGGCAGCTTCGTCATTGGCTCGATGGAAACGGCACGGATGCCAGGCCGATCAAAGATGATCTCTTTGGGATCAACGAGATGGGCTCCCTGAATGACAACATCCACGGTGGTCCCACGCTGGCCGATGCGCGGCGTGACACGCTCGATGTGCTTCAGCATGGCGCTGAGCGGTGTGGTGAGGGCGAAAGCCAGGATTGTGATGAGAAACGATCGTTTCATGCGCTTTATGCGATCAAACCTGGAGCGAGTTTGCCGAGAACGATCTCGATGGGGCGTGTGCCGAAGGCGAGCAGCTCCTTGTTCGCGTCGATGCCGAGCTGGTGGTAGATGGTGAACAGCAGATCTTCCAGCGGCAGGGCATCTCGGGCGGGTTCGGCACCGGTGGAGTCGCTGCTGCCATACACCTGACCGCGTGTGAAACCGCCACCTGCGATGAGCATGGAATAGCAGCGAGAGTGGTGATCGCGCCCGGAGTCCTTGTTGATCTTCGGTGTGCGACCAAACTCACTCGTGACCCAGACGATGGTGCTGTCTAACAAGCCGCGCTGATCGAGATCGGTGATGAGACCGGCGATGCCGTGATCCAGTGGTGCCATTTGATCGAGTGTGCTCTTTTTCACGTCCACATGGCAGTCCCACGAGCCATACGTCGTGGTGACAAAGCGCACGCCGGACTCCACCAACTTCCGCGCGATGATGAGCTTCTCCGCGAGGCCCTTGGTGTGGTATTTGCCATCGGGTCCCTTCACACCGCCAGTGACGTGGCTGCCGTAGAGCTGAAAATCCGCCTCGCTCACATCATCCAGCGTGAAGGCGGCCTGCGCCCGCTCGCTGGTGAGCAGCGTGTAGGCTTGCTTGTAAAAGTCGTCCATGGTGCTGAGGAGTTCGGGGTCCGACTCCAGCGCTCGCAGGCGCTTCTCCACCAACTGCCGCGCCGCCTGCCGCTGGTCGAAGCGCTCCAGCGACACGTTCCCTGGAATGGAAAAGTCCTGCACCTTGTAGCCCTTCATCGGGTCGGCGTTCAGTTCGAAAGGACCGTAGGTGCTGCTCAGGAAGCCGGTGCCGCCACCGAATCCGTTCTTGCCCGGGATGGCGACATAAGGCGGCAGTTCACCGCGCTGACCCAGCTCATGCGAAATGATCGAGCCCATCTGCGGGTAATCGATGACCGCCGTGGGAGTGTAGCCCGTGTGCAAATGATAGGAAGCGATGCCATGGTCTGGCACGCGCCCCACGACACTGCGCAATAGCGTGACCTTGTCCGCGATCTTCGCAGTCATTGGGAAGTTATCGGACAGGATCTCTCCCGTTTTCGTCTTGATGACGCCCGAGGCTCCCCTGATGTCCACCGGAGCCTCCGGCTTCGGATCAAAGGACTCGTGCTGCTGAAATCCGCCGGGCAGATGGATCTGAATCACGCTTTTGGCACGGGCTGCGAGCTTCTTGCCAGACGCCATCGTCATGCCCGATTTGTCAGCGGCCTGCAGACGAAACAAATCGCCCATGGAAAGCCCGAGTGCGCCGAGCACACCCGCCTGGATGGCCTGACGACGTGGCATCGCGCGGAAGCCAGCGCAGCCTTGGTGGAGTTTTGTGGAGGAGTTCATGAATGAGTGAGTCGTGGTTGTTGGGGAATGGCGTTGCGATTGGCGGCTGATTTCATTTCTTCGTCTCCAGGTTCCAAAAGTGGACGTTTCCCGCGGTGTCGCCGCCGATGAGCTTTTTGCCGTCGAAGGAAAGTGCTGCGCTGAGAGGTTGGGCGTCGGCGATGGCAAAAGATTGGATTTCCTTGCCACCTGCGTCCCAGAGACGAACCCTTCGATCCCGCCCAGCGGTGCACAACCGGCCTTCGTGATCGAAACGTGCTGCCAGCACACCATTGGCGATCTTGCCATACGTCCCTGGTGCACGAGCCGGCGGATGCGCGTCGGCTTTGCTGATCGCAGGCCAGCCGTCCTTCACATCCCACCAGACGATGAGGCCATCTTCACCCGCAGAGGCCAGAAGTTTGGAGTCTGCACGCCAATCCAGAGCGCGGATGGAGGCCTTGTGTTCGTTCAGGCTCAGCAGGGCGCGACCGCTCGCCGCTTCCCAAAGATGCAGGCCGCCAGCGCGATCCGCCGTGGCCAGAGTTTTGCCATCCGGGCTGAAAGCGACCGCCATGATCCAATCCGTGTGCTTCTCGATCTTGTAGCGCAGTTTGCCGCTCGTCGTGTCATAGACCTTCACCAGCTTGCCCGCACCGCCGAGCGCCACGCTCTTTTGATCCGCGCTCAAATCCGCAGCGAGCACCGCATCCACCTCATCACCGACTAAAGCTAGGCGTTTGCCGGTCTTCACATCGAAGAGCACCACCTTGCCGAGTTCCACCGGCCGGCCGCCCGCCGCCATGAGCACCGCGCCATCCCGGCTAAAGCGCAGCAGATGCGGCTCGCCCTCGGGAAAAGACAGACGCCCGGCCTCAGCCTGCGTGTCGAGATTCATCAACCGCACATGATCCTGCCCCGCCACGGCCGCCAGCGGAGCCCAGGGACTGGCATCCAGGGTCAGCACCGGAAGCGGACGCTTCATCGTCGGCAGCTTCACCTCTGGCAATGCACCCGGCATGACCGGCACCGCAGGCTTCCCGCCCGCATTCGTTTCCGGTTTGAAACTCAAATCCCGCTCCGCCACCATCGACTGGCTCGCCGAAGTCTCGCGCAGCCCGGTGTCGATCCACTTTTGAATCAACGCGGTCTGCGCCTGCGGAATCGCCGGCTTCTTCGGCGGCATCCGCGCATCGTCATCGGGATCGGTGATGGATTGGAAAAGCAGGCTCTGGCTGGAACGCCCCGCCACCACCGCCACACCCCCGCTGCCGCCCTTCAACGTGCTGGCATGAGATTGAAGATTCAGATCGGCCTTCTGTTCGTCGTCTCCATGACACTTCAGACAATGCTCACGGAAGATAGGCTTGATGTGCTCTTCGTAGTTCACGGACTCCTCGGCAGCGACAGACAGACTCAGAAAAGCGAGAGCAGATAGAAGGAATAGGGACGTGTGGGGCATCGGAAATAGATCTCGGGGCTAGAGTTTCGGCATCGGCACCTTCAACGGCGGATTGTCGTGCGACCACAGCAGGCTGGGGCGACCGCTCTCTAACAGCGCGGCCACTTCCTCTGCAGAGAGAGCACGATTCCAGATGGTAAGCTCATCCACCAGACCGCATAAGGCGCGGGAAGAGCCATCTCGGAAGTGTGCATCACCCAGCCAGTTACCGAGGCGGCAGTGACCCGGCTTCAGCAGCAGATCACCCTTTTCCAACTCGGACTTCAGCACCGGTAGCCCGTTGACGTAGATTACATGACGCCGCTGCGGCAAGGAGAGCACGGAAACCACCTGCACCCATTTTCCCATCGGCACCGGATTCCCCACCCAGCGCTGATGCGGTCGCTCCAATCCTAACAAACCACCGCGCGGCAATCCAAGCCGGTTCATCTGAAAATGCACATCGCCCGCATCGGCTCCATTCGAGTTCAGGATGGCATTCATCTCATGCTCGAACCGGTCCACCTTTAGCCATACCGCCACTGTCAGCTCTGAGTGTTCACCGGGGATCTCGATCTCCACGAAATCACTGTCTCGATCAAACCACAGCGCCTGTTTCCCAGGCCAGCGTCCCGTGGCCCAACGAGCACCTGCGATACGACCATCCGGCACGCCGTGATCGCGAGCCACATTCACCAACAGCGAGGCATTCCCGCCGCGCTCAAACGGAAACCAGGCGATCAAACCTGGATCAGCCAGCCGCTCCTTCCGCTGCGAGGCCCAGCGCAGATGCCCGATGTCCCCAGGCGAGGGAAACTCACCCACATCCATCTCCGAAACCTCCTCCACCTGACCTTCGCGAAAGCCCACCGAATCTCCGACAAACACACTCCGCAGCAATTCGCCCGAGGCATCACCGCTGCGCAGATTCACCTGACCATCAAACACATGCATCTGGCTCGCCCCCGAGGCTGCATCGACGCTCAGGCCGAACTCCGTGCCCACATCCTCATAAGCCACGTCCCGCGTCACCACCGTAAAGCCATGCGCCGTCGGCGGCACGATCGCCCGCACCCGGCCCGCCGCCAGATCCGTGCGGAAGGCATCGCGAATCTCAAATCGTGCTGGCCCCTCCACCACGAGGTCCGCACCATTGACATAGCGCAGATGCACCGTGCCGGACTCCAGCTCATAGCTCCCTGGATCAAAGCGCACTTCGCCCGGCTGCCTTGGCCACGCAAAGACTGCGCCCGCTTCATCCACCAGCATGGCCGTCACCTCACGAGCAGTCGTTGACGCTCCCTGCGAGATCGCTTTGTCCTGCCGCGCATCATGCGGCGACCACCAGGAGGCCACCGCCACCACACAAGCCGCCGCCGCGATGCCCCAAGGCAGCCAGTTTGAGCGAAACGTCACGGCTTTTGGCTTCGGTCGGCTCGCAGGTGCAGTCGCCCGCGCCATGGCCAACGCGCTCAAGCCCTCCTCCACCTCGGCCAGCTCCCGAAGTGCCGCACGCAGCGACGCATCGTCCCGCAGTCGATCCTGCAAAGCGGCAAACTCGTCTTCCGACAAGCGCCCGTGCCGCCATGCGTCCAGCACTTCCAGGTCACGCGGTCTCATGCGGCACCTCCTTCCTCGACCAGGCCGAGTTCCACACAGCGCTTCAGTTCCAGCCGCAAGCGCCGCAGCAATTGATAAAGCCCGTCCTCCGATCTGCCCATCCGCTCCGCCACCGCTCGCGTCGTGCAGCCCGGTGAATAAACCTGCATCAGCAGTTCCCGCCGCGCCTCCGGCAGCTTTTCCAAACAATGCTCCAGCAGCATCAGCCGCCTCCCGCGAGCCGCGCCCTCCTCCGCGCCCTCCTCCAAAATCCGCTCCACCAGCGCCTCATCCAGGACAAACCGGTCCCGCGCCCGCTCACGCTGAAACTTCAGCACTTCGTAGCGAGCGATCATGCAAACCCAGTGCCCAAAGCCCTCCGCATCCGTTAGCGAATCAAACTTCCGCCAAGCCACAATGCTCACTGCCTGCATCACCTCATCCACATCCTCCGCCCGATGCACCACCGCACGGATGGCGGCACGCACCATCCCCTCATGCCGCAACAGCAGCGTGAGAAAGGTTTCGTGGTTGGCTGAGGAATCCTGCATATACCAACAGACTCCCGCTGGAGGCAAAGTCTGACAGACAAACTCGACTTTTACGCACCCAGCCGCTCCGCTTCATGTCCGCCTGCCTGCCTCCCTACCACCCATCACTGCGGAATGGCGAGGCCGGCAGTCCCGCGCTGTTCACGAGATTCGCCTTCGGATCGTCTTTCCAGGCGTAGCGCACGGCGACGGGTGTTTTCACCTCCGGCGAGGTGACGATGACTTTCTCGCCCTCGATCTTTGCGGTGGCGGGATGGAAGGTTTGGTCGGCTCCGGCGAGTTCGAAGCCTTCGATCTGGCCTGCGCGGGCTTTGAGGCCCTCCGCGTGCTCGAAAGTGCAAACCGCAGCCCCGTTCTCAAACTGCGGCGCTTTGGGCAAAGGGCCGCTCCACGCCATGTTTTGGCCGTAAACCTTCGCCAGCGCCCACAAGCCGAGGCGGCGGCCGACCTCTTGTTTGTTTTGCGGATGAATGTCTTTCGGGTCGCCGAGATCGAGGCAGATCGCCATGCCGGTGTGCGGCACGGCGAGCGTCTTCAGCATGGATTCACGCACCTCGCACCAGCCGAGGAAGCGTTCGTTGTGGAAGTTCGGCAGCTGCACCCACGCGAAGGGGAAATCGCCCTGCGCCCAGTGCTCGCGCCAGTCTTTGACGAGCATCGGAAGCTGCTCGGCGTAAAACTTGCCACCCTCGACGGTGAAGGCATTCGACTCGCCCTGATACCAGATCGCGCCCTTGATCGCGTAACCGGCCAGCGGGGCGATTTTGCCATTGAAGAGGTTTCCAGGGGCTCGGGAGCGAGGATCAGGAGTCGATGCGGGTTTCGGGGGCGCGGGCTTGTTCTCCGCCTTGGCCTTGTCGGCCAATTTTTGCCAGCCTTCGAGCTGTCGCGCATAAAGCTCTTTTGCGCGCTCCGGCGTCCAGGTTTTCATTGATGCATCCATCGCCGTGAAGGGTTTCGCCATCTCTGGATGCGTGCGCTGCGATTTCGGGCTGATCCAGTTTTGGATCGGCGTGCCGCCCACGGCGGACACAAGCAAACCGACGGGCTGCTTCAGCTCGCGGTGCAGATGCCGGCCAAAGAAATACGCCGTGGCGCTGAAGTTGGCGAGATTCTCCGGCGTGGTCAGCTTCCACTCACCACGCGGCTTCACATTGCTCTCACCCGCGCCGCCGGACGACTCCACAAACATTCGAAGCTGCGGCGCATTCGCGGTGGCCTGCTCATCCTTGAAGGCACGCAACCTGCCGACCGTCCACGCCATGTTCGACTGCCCCGAACACAGCCACACCTCGCCCACGAGCACGTCCTGGATCGTGATCGTGTTTTTGCCCTTCACCGTCATCGTCGTGCTCGCGCCCGACTTCAGCGGGTCGAGCTTCACGCGCCACTCGCCCTTGTCGTCCGCCTTCACCGACTTCGTCTGGCCCGCGATCGAAACACTCACGTCCTCCCCCGCAGCCGCCCAGCCCCAAACCGGCACCGCCGCATCAGCCTGGAGAATCATGTGATCCGAATACGTTGCGGGCAGCGATACATCGGCATGCGCGGTGGCAGTGAGAAGGAGGGTGAGGGCAAGGATGGGTCGTTTCATGAGCGAGTTAGCTCATACGCTGGCAGAAGGCCGAATGATTCGTTTTGTGGGGCACGTCACAAAACGTCCTTTTGGCCTCATCAATCCACGCGGCTCCACCTAGCAGCCTGTTGAAAAAGAGGGGTTAAAAAGGCCAAAACTTGGGGGCCAGTCTTCTTCGCGGCCTGGGTGCTGTTGGTGGCCGATTCGCATGATGGAACCTTGTGGCGCTCTCAAGCGTGTCCA